>JAZSLN010000061.1:0-7657 GCA_045535385.1 Eubacteriales bacterium | reverse complement strand
GCCTCCGACTTCGCCTGCATCGGATTTATTTCCCGCGAAAGCGAAAACACAACCGAAAGCGACAGCAAACGCTAAAACAGCCGCAAGAAATATTTTATTTTTATTAAGAAAATTTAACGTCGAATTGATATTCAAAAATTTACCTCCAATACCACATTCGAAGAAGATTATAGACCTATAATATTAACCAGATATGAACACAGATTGAATTTTTAATTACAAACCGCCCCTAATTATATTCAAAATGAGGCTTGAAAATTACAAAAAACTATTGAAAATCAAGAGATACAAGTGTATAATATAGCTTAATGATTAAAGTAATCTGAAAGGATGAATAAAAATGCAGATATCACGCACATTAACTACCACACCGAAAGAGAAGCCTACCGGCGCACTCGGTTTCGGCAAAATATTTACCGACCATATGTTTATAATGGATTATTCCACCGAAAAGGGCTGGCACGACGCCAGAATCGTTCCTTACGGCGATATTTCCCTTTCTCCCGCTTCGATGGTTTTCCATTACGGTCAGGAAATGTTCGAGGGCATGAAGGCTTATAAGTCGCAAGACGGCAGAGTTCTTCTTTTCCGTCCCGAAAAGAACATTGAAAGAATGAACAACACCAACGAAAGACTTTGCATTCCTCAGGTCAACAAGGATGACGTTTTGCAGGCGATCGAAGAGCTCGTTATGGTCGATTCGGATTGGATACCCACTGAGCCCGGCACTTCGCTTTACATCCGCCCCTTTATAATAGCTACCGACCCCTTCCTCGGTGTACACCCCTCGCACACCTACAAATTCATGATCATTCTTTCTCCCTCCGGATCTTACTACGCAGGCGGTCTTGCGCCCGTTAAGATTTGTGTTGAAGACGAATACGTACATGCCGTTAAGGGCGGTACCGGTTTCGCGAAGGTCGGCGGTAACTACGCGGCATCGCTTAAGGGTCAGGAAAAAGCCGAAGAAAAAGGCTACGCGCAGGTTCTCTGGCTCGACGGTATCGAGCACAAATACATCGACGAAGTCGGTGCTATGAACGTATTTTTCGTCATCGGCGACAAGGTCGTTACTCCCATGCTCGAGGGTAACATTCTTCCCGGTGTAACCAGAGATTCCGTTATTAACTATCTCACCGCTAAGGGATACACGGTTGAAGAGCGCAGAGTTTCTATCGAGGAAGTATACGAAGCAGGCAAGAACGGTGAACTCAAGGAGATGTTCGGCACCGGTACTGCGGCGGTTATTTCCCCTGTAGGTTTGCTTGACTGGCACGGCGATATTCTCGAGATCAACAACGGCGAGATCGGCAGGATTTCGCAGATGCTTTACGATAACATTACCGGCATTCAGTTCGGTATCAAGGAAGATGAGTTCGGATGGAGTCACGAAATAAAGAGATAATCCCCGAAAACGAAATAATCGAAACAGAGGCCTCGCAAAACGAGGCTTCTGAAATTATTGCCGAAAACGAGGAAAAGCAGGAGAAGAAGCCGTTGATCGTACGCATCAAAGAATGCGAGTTGTTCAATACTCCTTTTCGTATATTATGCTTTGCATCGATCGGCGCAATAATTATATACGTTTTATCTCGATTCGTCCCTTTCTTCGCAGAAATATGGACACGGTTCCCCGCGCAAGCCCTTAGGTTTTTACTCGCCAAGATAACCGGCTGGATACCGTTTTCATTAGCCGAAGCATTATTGGTTTCATTGCCGGTGATCGCTATCGGTTATATGATCGCATCATCGGTTTCGACCAAACGCGACGAGAGCAATTACAACTATTACAGATGGTTACGGCCGTTGATTTCCTGTATTCTTGTTATTCTCACGATTTTTCTCGGAGCCTTCGGACCCGCTTACGGAAGAAACAAATTAGCCGTAAATCTGGGACTTGAACAAAAGCCTGTTTCGAGCGATGAGCTTTATTCGACAGGCGCTATCGTCGGTGATGAGCTTACGGAATTTGTACACGAGGTTGACTTCGACGCATCCGGTGCTTCGATTATGCCATACGATTACGATACGCTTGTAGAAAAAATGAACGACGCTTTTCGCAAATACGCGTCGGAAGCCGACTATATATCGCATTTCAATTCACGACCAAAGCCGATCGCGCTTTCCAAGCCGATGACGTACACGCATATTTCGGGTGTTTACACCTTTATGACCGGTGAATCAAACATCAACACTAATTACCCCGATTTTCTTATTCCTTTCACCATGGCACACGAAATGGCGCATCAACGCGGTATAGCTCGTGAAGACGAAGCGAATTTTGTTGCTTTTCTCGTTTGTATCGGCAGTGATGACGCATACATCAGATATTCGGGATATACCAACATGGCTAATTATATATCAAATGCGCTCCACTCGGCGGATTACGAAAAATACGTCGATATGATGGTCAATCACTACCCTACCGACGTTATGAAGGAATTTTCCGCTTATTCAGACTTTTTCGACGAGTACCGCGACAGCACGGCAAGCGAGGTTACCGGCGCAGTAAACAATGCATTTTTACAGTCGCAGGGTCAGTCTGCCGGAACAAAAAGCTACGGTTTGGTCGTTGATTTAGCAGTTGCATATTATAAATGAAAGACAAAAAGGTGTTACGTTTTGTAACACCTTTTTCGATTTAATCTTCAAATCGATAGATTTTTTGGGGATATACACCGATAATAATTTTATCGACAATCAAAAGGTAGAACATATCGTTAGGCTCGGAGAATTTATATCCTCGCAGCTCACAATCGGTCGCCCGACCGTTTTCAATAAAATCGAAAGCGACTTGGGTACGCGAGCGGTGGCGTCTTTTCGAGAAGAAGTCCGAAAGATCACGCAAGCCAACGGGCTTTTCGTAAACCGACGCAGAATGTTCTATACAATTTAACCTATCCTCTTTTAAGGTATAGGTAAGATTTATTTTCGCCAGAAAGACTTTAACAACGATAATAAGCTTTCGTATCGCGATATACATCGGATATCCGAGCCACGCGAGGACGATACCGATAAATACGACACCGATTGTCCTTATAACATATTCGACATCTTGGAAATACTCATTCGGCTCGGTAACTAAACAAAAGATTCCCGCTCCAACGAGCAATCCGCCATATATTGCGGAAAGGAAGCAAAACAGCAAGAGCTCAAGAAGTTTTCCCGCGATAAACGAATTAATATCTGTTTTAATAAGGTTATCATCGATAACCTTCATTTCATTTTTATGCATATCTATCCGTTCTTGGAAAGGAATTTACCGATGATATCAGAAAGCTTTAACATAGTTTCGGGAGGGCCGGCATAATAAGCGGTAGGATAGGTTCCCACAAGGGTGCCGAAGCCCGTTTCATACGCGTTATATCTTTCTACGTAATCAGGTTTATCGAAATATTGAGAATCGATTTCCATCTCGAAGCCGATAACGGTCTTGGAGGTCTTTTTACCGCCGATTATTTCGCCGTTACGGTCAAGGACAGCCTGTGCCTTAACGGAAGAGGCAATTATTCCGATTTCATCAACGCGAGCGGCATTGAAGAAGAAGGAGGGCTGAATTATAACAGTATCGAAAATATCGGTAAGGTTAACCACATAACCGAGGTTAGCAGAAGAAGGTGACGCCTCGTGATAGTAAGGAATCCAGAGAAGATTTTTGCCATAGCTATGAACCTTATCCGAAACCTTATGCATAGCGTAAACTATGGGATTATCAAAATCACGTTCGGGGGCAGAATAATCGAACTTAGTATAGCCCGATGTAACTATATCCTCACCTGCGTAATAGATACCTTGAATATTATTGTTCCATATATCCTCAGGCAAAGCGGCTTTAATATCATCGACCGTCTTACACCAAGGGTCGGCAAAAAGATATGTAAGCGCGTGGAAGCATTCGGCAGGAGGAACCGAGAACCAAAGCTTCGCATCGGGTTTGATCGAGACGATACGTTCGGCAAGCGATTTAGCATCGGCGATATAATCTCTCACGTGATAATCGGCAGCGATACGATTTTCAGCCGTAGCGTGATATTCGGATTTAATTATATCAAAGCGCTCAGGATCGCCCACCATATCGACCGTCATATTATCGATAATTTCATGGGAAAGTATACGAACCTCGTTACCGTTTTCATCGGTATAGCGGTTATACTCGGATATAGGAATAAGAAGAATTTCATCGGTAGCAGAAAGCATCTTCTTAAGTTCATCGTCTGTGGGAGTATAATACTTTCCTCCGTAATATCCCCAATAGCCGACATAAAGAAGAACACCTTTTTTCATAAGTTTATTAGACATAATCGATTCCTTATAGATTGTATTTTGAAGACACTATTTCAAGGTATCCCACTTTTGGTCCTTCTCGCTCATATTAAGCTTTGTACCGTCGGAAAGCATATAGCCCTCGGCGCTTGCAGAGCCTTTATATTCACCGACAAGCTCGGGCCATTCTATGCCGATCGAGGGATCATTCCAAGCGAGTCCGCCCTCATCCTCGGGATGGTAAAAATCGGTACATTTATAGCAAAATTCTGCGGTATCGGACAAGACGATAAAGCCGTGAGCAAAGCCCTGCGGGATATAAAATTGCTTTTTATTCTCCGCGGTAAGCTCGACACCGTACCATTTTCCGTAGGTTTCACTTCCCTTTCGAAGGTCGACGGCGACGTCGAAAACTCTGCCCTTAATAACGCGAACGAGTTTACCTTGGGGAAAGTTTTTTTGATAATGGAGTCCGCGGAGAACGCCCTTGGTGCTCATACTCTGGTTATCCTGAACGAACACCATATCGAGCCCCGCCTCGGACATATCGTTTTGGTTATATGTTTCCATAAAATAACCGCGGTTATCTCCGAAAACCTTCGGTTCGATCACGACAAGACCGTCGATATGAGTTTTTGTAACGGTGATTTTACCCATTGAATTAAACCTCTATTTCTTTCAAGTATCTTGCCAAAGCATCCTGCCACGCGGGCAGAGGAACAAATCCGTTAGCAGTCAATTTACTCTTATCGAGACGGCTGTTAAAGGGACGTGCGGCTTTAGAGAGTCCGTATTCTTCGGTAGTAACGGGAATAACGTTAACGTTTTTACCTGCAAGCTTAAAAATCTCTACCGCAAAATCAAACCAGCTGATGTATCCGCCCTCATTTGTCGCATGATAATAACCGTATTTATCGGTTTCGCTCATATCAACGAGAAGGCGCGCGAGGTCGAACGTATACGTAGGGGTTCCGATTTGGTCGCACACAACACGTAGGGTATCGTATTTACCGGAGAGACCCAGCATAGTTTTAATAAAATTCTTTCCGTTTTTACCGAAAACCCACGCAATACGAACGATAAAATATTTATCGAGAAGCAAAGAAACAGCGAGCTCACCATCCAATTTACTTTGACCGTAGACATTAACGGGAGCATAGGATTTACAGTCGGGGTCCCAAGGCGTTTCGCCCTGACCGTCGAACACGTAATCCGTGGAAATATAGATCATCTTAGCGTTGATTTTTTTACACGATTCGGCAATGTTTTTTGTTCCGAAAACATTTATATTATTTACCTTTTCGATATTTTCGGGTTCTTCAGCCAAATCGACCGCGGTCCACGCGGCACAATGAACCACAACATCGGGGGATATCTCCGAAAGGATGGTTTCGACATCGGATTTATCGGTAATATCCAGAGCGACATAGGGAGCATCGATATTATCACATTCGGGAGCTATATCGGAACCGACGCAATCATAACCGCGTTTCAGCAATTCATTCATCACGTCATATCCAAGCTGACCCTTTACACCGGTAACAAAATATTTCATATTTACCTCTTAACGGTTGCCGTACATCTTTTCATAATAGTTTTGGTATTCGCCGGAAATTATATTTTCCCACCAGGAACGGTTTTCGAGATACCATTTTATTGTTTTCTTTATACCGTCTTCGAACTTAGTTTCGGGAAGCCAGCCGAGCTCGTTATGTATCTTGGTCGGGTCGATAGCGTAACGCATATCGTGTCCCTTACGGTCGGTAACATAGGTAATAAGGCTTTCGGGTTTTCCAAGCTCTTTACAAATTATTTTAACTATATCGATATTTTGTTTTTCATTATGACCGCCGACGTTATAAACCTCACCAACGACACCTTTATGAATAATAAGGTCTATCGCCTTACAGTGGTCCTCGACGTAGAGCCAGTCGCGAACGTTTTTTCCCTCGCCGTACACGGGAAGCGGCTTATCGTTGAGAGCATTCGCAATCATCAAGGGGATAAGCTTTTCGGGAAAATGGTAGGGGCCGTAGTTATTCGAGCAACGGCTGATAGTAACGGGGAGTCCGTATGTACGATGGTAAGCGAGCACCAGCAAATCGGCAGATGCCTTCGAAGAGGAATAGGGGCTGCTTGTATGGAGAGGAGTTGTTTCGGTAAAGAACATATCGGGACGGTCGAGGGGCAGGTCGCCATATACTTCATCGGTAGAAACCTGATGATAGCGCTTAATACCGTATTTTCTGCAGGCATCCATAAGGACAGCAGTACCGATAATATTTGTTTTAAGGAAGATGTCGGGATTTTCGATGCTTCTGTCAACATGGCTTTCGGCGGCAAAGTTGACGACGATATCGGGATTTTCTTCCTCAAAAAGCGCATAAACCGCTTCTCTATCGCAGATATCCGCCTTTATGAAACGGAAGTTGGGGTTATCCATAACCGACGAAAGAGTAGACAAATTGCCCGCATATGTAAGTTTATCCAAGCAAACAATTCTATATTCGGGGTATTTACCGAGCATATGGAAAACAAAGTTAGCGCCTATAAAGCCTGCGCCGCCTGTAACAATAATCGTCATAACATACTCCTATTTATCAATATATTTTCCGTCTAAAACATCTTTAAGATATTGTCCGTATTGATTCTTTTTCAGTTGCTCATAAGTTTCATAGAGTTCTTCGCGAGTTATCCAGCCGTTCAAATACGCTATCTCCTCAAGACAAGCGATTTTTCTATGCTGATGGGTTTCGACGGTTTTTACGAAATTAGTCGCATCGACCAGGCTTTCGTGTGTTCCTGTATCGAGCCAAGTGAAGCCTTGACCGAGGAGTTCGACATTCAAGGAATTTTCGTCAAGGTAAATCTTATTAAGATCGGTTATTTCGAGTTCGTTTCGTTTGCTCGGTTTCAGACGTTTTGCGAATTCAACCACACGGTTATCGTAGAAATACAAACCGGTTACACAATAATTGGACTTTGGTTTTTCAGGTTTTTCTTCAATGCTGACGGCTTTGCCGTTTTTATCAAATTCGACAATACCGAAACGTTCGGGATCATCAACGTAATATCCGAAAATCGTAGCACCGTTTCCGCTTTCGGCAGATTCGACAGCATTTTTCAAACGTTTCTTAAGACCGTGGCCCGAGAAGATATTATCGCCCAAAATCATTGCAACGCAATCGTCGCCGATAAAATCGGCACCGATAATAAACGCCTGTGCAAGACCGTCGGGGCTGGGTTGAACAGCATAAGACAATTCGAGACCGAATTGGTTACCGTTACCGAGAAGCTCTTGGAAACGAGGAGTGTCCTGAGGGGTAGATATAATTAAGATATCTTTTATACCTGCCATCATAAGAACCGACAAGGGATAATAGATCATAGGTTT
>JAZSLN010000060.1:0-2193 GCA_045535385.1 Eubacteriales bacterium | reverse complement strand
GTCGAGGACGCCGGTCCCTACATTTTCAAATTCGATTGATAACAATTAAACCGAACCTTTGTCGTGAGAGGATAAAAAGAGAGAACAAATCGGTTTTATCCGAAGCGTTCTCTCTTTTCTATTAGTGTTCAGTTTAGAGCTATAAGGCTCGCTTGCGCTCACCGTTATGAATTTGCTGCGCAAATGTTATGATATATTGCCTTTGTAACCTAAAGCTTGGCGAAGCCAATCATAACTTTATATTAATAGTATGTCTTAACAGAATAAGGGAATTCGGTATATCCCCCCGTTTCGAAATCCACTTCTCTGTCAAACAGAGTTTCGAGCTTGATTTTTCCGCCTGAAATTGTAACACGGTGTGCCCATTCGTAGCCCATATGTCCACCACTGATGATAAGATATGTACCGTCACTAACAAGCGAAGAGCTGTTTGCGCTTGCATCACCGATATACTTTACAATACCGTTTTCGAAATCGTAAAAGGTAAAGGCTGCATCAGCTTCGCAGGTACCGCTATACACAATAAATTCCTGCACTCCGTCAGAGTCGATATCAAAAAATGCGTAATAGCCGGCATCCACTGTCGTTTCCCATTCAACAAAATATGCTTTTTCTGCGCTAGGCTCGAACTTTACAAATCCAAATTGAGATGCCGAGTCGCCCGACATATCTTCTACCATATAGTAATAGATATCCTTATTGTTGAATTTGTACGAAAAACCACGATTTACAGTAACGTCGTTCACATTCATACGTGCGATGATCATATCACCCTGCTTAAGCGCTTTGGGTGTTGTCAATGCGCGGTCAACTACACAAACGATGGATTCATCATACGCAAGCAAACGGAAGTTCTTGATATCCGCGGTCGCCTTGAAAATAACCGTCGCGTTATACCAATATTCATCCTCATACTTACTGTATTCCGCAGGGAATGCCTTATACGCGGAATCATCAACACAATACACGTCCAAACCTTCAAGCTTTACATAGCTGTCTGCATAATCCATCGGGTCGAATTCGGGTTCTTCGGAGGGATCCTCGGAGGATTCCTCTTCGCTCGATTCTGTTTCGGATATTTCGGCAGAAGCCTCTTCGGAAACAATATCCGAGGATTCTAAAGATTCAGAGCTGTCTTCGACAGAAACCGAGGATTCATCCTTATTTTCGACACTTTCGGCAGAGCTCGATTCTTCGGCAGAAGACTCGGAAGATGATGAACCGCAGCCAAATGCGGTTAAAGCAACACAAATAAGAAGAATGAACGCTAAAATTTTACGCATAATTAATACCTACTTTAATTTTATTCTTTTAAGCAACAGAGAATTTGTTACAACAGACACGGAGGACATAGCCATCGCCGCGCCCGCAACAAGGGGGTTCAGCAGTCCGAAAGCGGCGAGAGGGATTCCTACCGTATTATAGAAGAACGCCCAGAACTGGTTTTGCTTTATCTTTCGCATCGTAGCGCGGGAAAGCGATACAGAATCCGAAACGGCAGATATACCTTTGCCGACGAGCACGACGTCGCCCGATTCCATAGCGATATCGGTTCCGCTTCCGACGGCAAACCCGACGTCGGCGGCAGTAAGCGCGGGGGCATCGTTGATACCGTCGCCTACCATAGCGACAAAGCCGTATTTTTCGCGGAGCTCATACAGCTTTTTGACCTTACCCTCGGGGAGTACGTTCGCCACGACCTCGTCTATACCGACAGCTCTTGCGACCGATTCGGCGGTTTTTTCATTATCGCCGGTAACAAGAACGGTATGGATGCCGAGCGATTTAAGCCGAGCGACAGACTCAGCCGAGTCCTCGCGGACGGGGTCGGCAAGCGAAAAGGCGAGAGCTATCTTTTTATCGACCGCACACACGACAACGCTTCCCTTTTCGGCAAGGTTATAGACGCTGTCATCAAGCTCGGTTTTACATTCCTCGGACACCCAGGAGGGTTTACCGACGATAACCTCTCTGCCGTTTACAACGGCGGTAACACCGCAACCGGTAACCGATTCGAAGCTTGTAGGCTCGGCAACCTCGCCGTCATACGAATTAAATATCAAAGCACCGAGAGGGTGCTCGGAGCGCGACTCGGCAGAAGCGGCGAAGAAGTGAGCATCGGGAACCGAGGAATCGATAACGAGTGTTTCGGTTACGCGGGGGTTGCCCTCGGTAACGGTACCCGTTTTATCG
>JAZSLN010000099.1:0-15149 GCA_045535385.1 Eubacteriales bacterium | reverse complement strand
ATTTTATTCGCCTTTAACTGCCGAAGGCAATATCACTCGAATGAAGTTCAAATATCACTGCGAAGCAATATCACTCGCCGTAAATATTTTCGGCGAATAAAACTGCGAGACTTCCTTTTGGGAAGTCTCGCAAAACCGTTCCTTTTTGTTCATTCAAAAACCGATATTTGGTTTTGACGGCACCGAATATTAATAAATCCAGTTAACGCACTGGAATTCAGCCACTACGTCGTCGGCGATCATAGTAGATTCGTCCTTTTCAAAGTAGTAGAGCGTTCCCTTATATTTGTCGGTGCTGTAATCCTTGAGGTAAAGAATCTTACCGCTGGGGATAATGGTGTAGGAGTTAACGTCGTCGGATATCTTGATAGCCTCGTCCTTCTTGAACATCTTGAGGGTACCGTATGCCTTTTCGCTGTTCCAGTCGGAGAAGTAAACGATAGCCTTGTCTTCTTCGGAATACTGGATGGAAGAACCGTATACGTCGAAGTCGATCTTATTCTTATCTACGTAGAGGTCGCCCTTGCCGTCTTTGTAATCCTTGAAGTAAGCTACCTGGTTTTCGTTGAGGATACGAAGCGATCTGTCAGCAATATCGGTATCGAAGGTTTCAGCCTTGCCGAACTTGCTCTTATCAATCACAACTTTATAGATATCACAGGTATCTTTTTCTTCGTTGGGGTTGGATTTGTAGTAAACAGCGCTGCCGTCTTCGGCGATGATGATTCCGTAAGCGTCATCCTGTTCGAGAGTAGATACGGAAGTTCCGATTGCAACGTTGAGCTTGCCGCCCGAGTACGCGTTGGAAATCTGTTCACGAAGGTGGCTGGAGTAGTCATAGCGGTAGTTTTCGTAAAGATCGGACATCTTGACCTTGGAAACGTTTCCGTCGGAAACATAGAAAGCTACGATTGCAGAAGCTTCGATAGAGTCTTCAGCGTAAGATTCGGTCAACTTTTCGGCAACCTTGACTTCTTCACTGCCGTTATAATAATACAAGGTATAGGTAGTACGTTCAGCTTTTGCTTCCTTGAGCTCTTCTCTCATATTGTTACGACGTTCAATTACTTCGTATTCGTCGAGAAGATCATAGTATGCATCGTAATCGTCGTAATACTGATCGAGCGCAGCATCGTACTCATTCTGTGCAGCGTTATACTCTTCGACTGCAGCATTGTATTCTTCGTCGGTATCGTAGTTCCACCAGTAGGGATAGCTGATATCGGGCTTGGTGGGACGTTCGGGCTCTACGGGAGCAACTGCCTTCGAGTCTGCGTCTGCCAAATCGTCGTCAACCAAGGAGTAGAGAGTGATCTCGGTCTTTTCGGACTTGGTGTAATAAAGAGTTCCGTCCTCATATGTTTTCATGATGCTGTTAACATCAGAGGAGATCTTCTGGCGTTCTTCACCGACCTTGTGTCTGTAAAGAGCATTTTCTTTGAAGTAGAAGATAACTTCGAGCTTTTCGTCGAAATAAATGTTGCCGACTTCGCCGGTAAGCTTTTCTTTATCGTTGTCTTCGACTTTGATATAAAGATCATTATCTTTGTTTGCAAACAAGATGCGGGAACCGTCATCGGAAAGAGCGAATCCGGTAACGTCGGAAGCGAGTTTGTCTTTAAGCTCTTCCTTTACGTTGTATACGTAAAGGCTCTTGTCTTTGATGTAATAAACGTTCTTGCCATCGGGATCGATGTCGTAAGAAGTAACCTCGGAATCGACCTTAACGGGTTCGGATTTTTCCTTGTTGGGGTTACGGTAATAGAGGCTGTAACCGTCGTTATAGTCTTTTTCATCGTTGTTTTTGTCGGGATAGAAAAGTCTGTCGCCGTCAACGTTGATCTTACAATCGTAAGCGAGGTTGTATTTTACAAATTCTCTGAGCTCGCTGTTCGAGTAATCATTGTCGGAGATGAGGTCCTGAGTAACCTGGAGAGGTTTATCTCTGCCGAAATCCCAGTAATAAAGCTCACCGTCTTGGTAGAAGAGGGTGTAATCGGGGCCTTCGCTATCATTACCGCCGAAAATGAGGGTAACAGCCAGGATAATACCGCCGATGAGAAGGCCTACAACGAGAAGTCCGAGGACTATGAAGAGTGCTATCTTTCCGCCCGAGCCCTTCTTTTTCTTTTTAGCGGGTGCATCGTTATCAGCCTGTACCCAAGGGTTGGTGTCGGTGATCATCGAACCGTGCTCGGTTTGGGGAGGCATAACAACGCTGGGTTCGGGAGTATTGTACGCAGAGGTATCATATGCAGAAGGCTGAGCCGCTGCACTTTGAACAGAACCGCCGCAATAGGGACAGAACTTTGTTCCGTCGGGAAGGTTTGCTTGACAGTTAGGACAATTAGCCATAGCGTGTCTCCTTTTCGTTAGATTCAAAATAAGGAAAATATAAGATAATTATATTTTCCACAGTGTAACATTTTTTTCGACAAAAGTCAACGTTTGTTTGTTTTTTGTTAACAAATCGATCGTTTTGCCTTTGCAACCGCGCCGTATGAAGGGGCGCGATCGGATTGGATAATAACGGCGTTAGGCTCAAGCATGGTTTCGAGTAGGTCTAACGAGTATGGATTCTTAAGAACACCGCCTGCGAGCGCGACACAATATTCGCCGTCGAAATATTCTCCTGCGCGCGCAATAAGCTCGGCTACGTAGGAAATATTTTCGAATATTATGATCATAGCGGATTTATCGCCCTGCTTTGCGGCATCGAAAACCAACGGAGAAAAGGATGCGATTTCGTCTTTGCTCATAAGGAGAAGTCGGTCCAGCACGGATATCATATCTTCGCCGAGCCGATTTTCGACCATTTCATCCATAATTCCGCGTTTTTCGCGTCCGTCAACCGATTTAAGAGCGTGCGCTATGGCGCGTTTGCCTATTTCGTAGCCGTTGCCTGCCATATCAAAGCTTCCGTATCCGCCTATTCGGTGGATATCATCACCCTTCTTGACGAAGCACGAGGATCCTGTACCGCAAATCACGCTAACTCCGTCGCTTTCGGGGAACGCACCGTAAAGAACGTTTATTCCGTCGTGGAGCGCGTCAACCTTCGCTTTCGGAAGCAGTTTTGCCAGCAGATCCTTTACCCGGACGGAATAATCCGCACTCGTAAGACCTGCAATACCTGCGAAAGCGGCGGCAACGTCGTCTCGGTCTATCCGATTTTCGCTTAACAATTCTTCGATATTATCGGAGAGGAGCGTCAAAAGCGAATCGATACCGATATCGTTGGGATTTGAACGGCCGACGATACGCCGCGCGATCTCGTTATATTCAAAATCACAAACCAGAATATCGGTTTTGCTTCCTCCGCCGTCGATACCTAAAAGGTATTTAGTCATTTTTTGAATTCTTTTCGAGGAGCGCCTTGATATCGTTGAGAGTTGCGAGAGTCTTTTCTTCAACGGAAGGCTCGGCGGGTGCTTCCTCAACGGGAGCCTCTTCCTCTTTCTTCTTCGCCGCTTCGAGCTTGAGTCGCATATTCATAAAGATTCTTACGACCACAAACATACAGAAAGCAACGATAAGGAAGTCGATTATGTACTGAAGGAATTGACCGTAGAGGATGGCGACTTCGGGAGTGATAACAGTTTCAACTCCGTCAACGGTTTCGGTAACAGCTTCGGTAAGAACGTATTTGAGTGCAGAGATGGATTTGGTTCCGAATAATGCTCCGACTGCGGGCATAATGATATCGGCAACGAGCGAGGAAACGATTTTACCGAACGCACCGCCTATGATAACGCCGACAGCCATATCGAGGATATTGCCCTTGGAGATAAATGCCTTGAAATCGGCAAAAAAGGTACTTTTCTTAGCCATTTTCTTTTGTTTTATTCGGGCGGAGTCCGCCCGAATAGATTCCTTTCATTTGTTTTGGGGTTACGCGAGTGCGTTGTTGAGCTTTTCGAGAAGCTCGTCAGCGTTCTGACCGTGTGCGCTGCAAGCGTCCTTAATGGATTCGCCGCGAGACATAGGACAGCCGAGACAGTGCATACCTATCTCGAGAAAATACTTTGCAAGTTCGGGATTAGCGTCGAGCACGTCGCCGACAAGCATATCAGCAGTTATCTTCATCTTCGTCTTCGCTCCTTTCGTCAAAGTCGTATATTTCTTTTTCTTTTTTTGTGTTGTCCGTTCCGAAATCCTCTTCGAACTCTTCGAATTCATCTGACTCGCTTTCGGAAATATCATCGTTTTCGGTTTTTTGAGGCTTTCCGCGGGTTATGAAATATCTGAACACCTGAGTTAAAACACAATAACCGACCGAAAGCGTAACCGTAAGGATAAATTTTGTTATATTGGGGATACCGTACGAAAAGTTTGCCCGTCCTATCGGTGTGAAAATGAGAAGAGCTATCACCAAAAACGCACCGAAACCGCAAAGAAGCAGAGAACGGTTGCCGAAACGCTTTGTCGCGAAAATACCACCGTGTCCGCCCACCGAGCAGGCGTACAAGAAGAGCATTATCGAAAGAGACATAAGCGCGCAAGCGTAATTTCCGGTAAGCGCACTGCACATAAATAATATAATGCCCGCACCGACCGAGAACATAAGCGGATGGATAAAATCGTTTATGGACAGCTGTGCTCCGAATCCCGAAAAACGGTCGCGGAGATTTTTAACGTTTCTCGGCTCAAAAGCGAGTGCAACGGCAAAGGCGAGGTTGAAAATGATTCCGCCGAAAAGCACGTCTTGAGGACGCAGAGCCGGGGTTTGGTTATAACATACCGAGAAAACCGAAGCGACGAACATCGTTATCATAGCAACGGGAAGGAATTTTACAGCCGAGCTGATCCGTCGGCATATCGTTTTTGCATTAAGAATACCGTCGGAAATAAGGTTTATGCCGCTTCCGAGAAGCATAGCGTCCGCTGTTTGGCGAAGCGTGTCGCAGGTATCCTGAGGTACGATCGAAACGTCGGCTTCGTTCATAATGGGAAGCTCGTTTATGCGTTCGGCGGTAACAACGGTAACCTTTTTGTCCTCGCGGCGAAGCTTGATTATATCCAGCCACTCGCCGTCATCGATGTTAAGGAAAAGGCGGTAATAGGGACTGTTTGCGATAAAAAGTCCTCTGTCGCAGGAGCGAATTTGCTCCGCGGTTATTATTTGAGTTTCTTCCGTGATTATTCCGGCGCTTTTTGCCGAATTAAACGCCGAATAATAGGCATCGTTAGAGTTTAATACCGTTTCGATTCCTGCGTTTTCGCATCTGTAAACAGCTTCGGCAATGCCCGGGTCGAGCGAGCTTGACATCGAAACGAAGCCCTTGAAGATAAGTCGGTCCTCGCTGTCGATATCGCGGAGAGTTTCCGATTCGGTAGTACCACAGGCGACGGCGATAAGTATGCTGCCCGATTTTGACGCTTCCTCAACCGCGGTAAGGATCTTTTTGCGTGTAAAATCGCTCAGCTTGTAGTCGGTTCCGTCGAGGGTGTATCCTGCGCAACGCGAAAGGATGTTTTCGGGCGAACCGCGTACAATAACGGTATTTTTGCCGTTGTGGAGGGCGAGAAGTCTTGAAATATCGCCCGAAAGAGTATATTCGGCATCCATTCTTATATATTGCTCACGAATGGGTCCTATCGGCTTCATCCATTCGTCGAAATAATCGACGATGGCATTTTCTATCGGCGAGCCCTCGTATTCGGGAAGTCCGCGGCGCTGTTTTTTCTCTGCTGCGGTTATTTTTCGCGCGTCAGAGCATATCAGCATAAGCCTTAAAAGCTCTTCGACGGATTCGTTGGGACGTTTCTCGCGGTCATAGCTTTTTCCTGAGATATAAATGCCCGAAAGCGAGATCCTTTTCGGCGGGAAAGCCAGATTTTTGCCGCACATGATCGTATCTGCCGACGCAAGCGTCTGAATACAATCGTAATTTTTAATTACCATACCGTCTTGGGTCATACGCTTTGCGCCGAAACCGAGGGAAGAAGCCGCAAGCGAAACCATACTGTCGCAAAGCGAGCTCATACCGATTGCCAGCGCACACATGAACCATTCGGTTATGTCCGCGCCCGCAATAATTCCGATAAACAAAAGCGCGAAGCATACGACGACCGAAACGATGGATAATATATTACAAAGCCTTATGACGTAACGAATGAGCTTGGGTGTATATTCGTCTTTGCCCGAGCGCATTCTGCGTAACAGCGTTTCTTTGCCCGTACGGCATACGATAGCCGTTCCGTGTCCCGACGTAACGATACTTCCTGCATACACCATATTAGGAGATATGGCCTCGGGACCGTCGTAGGAAACGTATCTGCCGTCTTTTTGGGCACTGCCTTTTTCTCCGCTTACGTGGGTTTCAAGCACCGAGAGATTAAAATCGTCGATAATACGGCAATCTGCAGGGATCATAGTGCCGGTTTCGATTATTATTATATCACCGGGTACGAGCTGACGGCTGTCGAGCAATGCCTCCTCGCCGTTGCGAACCACCTTTACTTTCAACGAGGAATACTCTTTGGGTAGTCTTAAAGCAACGCTTGCACGGTGTTCGGCGAAAGCATTGAAAACCATAATAAGAGAGACAACGACCGCCATAACGATATAGGTGGGCTCGTCGGGGTTAAAAAGATACATTATTATCGAGGATATAAGGAGAAAAAGCGCCGTAAGTCCTTTGAATTGATTCTTAAGGCTTTCGCGGAATGACAGACGAAATTCTCCCCTGATTTCGTTGATGCCGAATGCGCGTCTGGCGCGTTTTACCTGTTTTGGGGTTTTGCCCTCGATAAGGTCGCTGTCCAACGCTTCGGCAACTTCGGTAGGGAGCATTTCTTCGGGCGAAAAGACAAACGCCTCCTCGCCGTCGGCACCTGACACGGTTTTTATCTTCAATTTTTCACTTCCGTATTCAGCCATAATAACAACCTAAAAATAAGAATATAGATAAAATAATAAAACAATAAATAAAATAATAAATCAAGTTTTTTCCGAGGACATGTGCCTCGGAAAAAACACCTTGCGGTTTCGCGAGTGTCGAGCAAAGCGAGGCGCGAGACGCGAGTGGCCGAAACCGAACCAATCGAAACCAAAGGGTTTCGATTGAGCGCGTAAGCGCTTTTCATTTCCGTATTCAGCCATAATGATATCCTAAAATAAAGAAAAATTATTAAACAATGATTATTTGTCCGTTTTTACGGTTACGATACCGTCGTTTACGTCGACGAAAATTTTGCCGACGGGGTCGCGGTAGGATGCGACGATTTCCGAAGCGATCAAATCTTCAACATCGCTCTGTATCAATCTTCTCAGGTTACGCGCACCGTATTTGTCGGAATAACCCTTGTCGGAGAGATATTCAACAAGCGCATCGGTATAATCGAACATAATACCCTTTTCGGCAAGCACGCCCTGAAGATCGCCGAGCATAATATGGCAGATCGATTTGAAATTATCTTTTCCGAGGCGGTTAAATACAACAATTTCATCAACGCGGTTAATAAATTCGGGACGGAGGAAGGATTCGAGTGCCTTCATAACCTTAGACTGCTCGTTTTGGTGAACGCTTTCGCCGAAGCCTGCGATAGAAGAGCTTTCGCTGCTTCCGGCGTTTGTGGTCATAATTATGACGGTATTTTCGAAATTAACTTCCTTACCGTGCGCGTCGGTTATTCTGCCGTCGTCGAGAATCTGGAGAAGAATGTTCATAACGTCGGGGTGTGCCTTTTCGATCTCGTCGAAAAGAACGACGGTATAGGGCTTTCTGCGAATCTTTTCGGTAAGCTGTCCCGCGTCATCATATCCGACGTAGCCGGGAGGCGAGCCGATGATTCTCGAAACCGAATGCTTTTCCATAAATTCGCTCATATCGAGGCGAATCAACGCTTCGGGCGAATCGAAAAGATAACGCGCAAGTACCTTTACAAGCTCGGTTTTACCGACACCCGTGCTTCCTGCAAAAATAAAGGAAACCGGTTTTTTCTTGTAGGCGATGCCCGCTCTCGAGCGGCGGATAGCCTTGGCAACGGCTGTAACAGCCTCGTCCTGACCGACGATGCGCTTCTTTATCTCGTCTTCGATACGTTCTATCTTTACAAATTCATTTTCGCTTATATTGGTAGCCGGGATACCCGTCCAAACCTCAATGACCCTCGCAAGATCACCGTCGGTGAGCTTAAGGTTATCGCGTTCCTTGGATAATTCGTCAAAACGTGCTTCTTTTTGGAGAAGTGCCGTCTTGAGGTCGGCAATTTTGCGGTAGTCGTCTTCCTCGGGAGTTTCCTTTCCTTCGATCGAAGCCAGCTCGTCGCGCAATTTCTTTATTTCGTCGGAAAGCAGAGCGATCTCGTTTATGACCGTCGAATGCATAGCCATATGCGAGCACGCTTCGTCCATAAGATCTATCGCCTTGTCGGGAAGGAAGCGGTCGGTTATATAACGCTCGGAAAGGGTAACCATACGGCGTACGAGGTATTCGGGAATTGTAATTCCGTGGTGAAGCTCGTAATATTTCTTAATACCCATAAGGATCTTTACGCTGTCTTCGATAGAGGGCTCACCGATCATAACCGGCTGGAAACGGCGCTCGAGCGCGGCATCCTTTTCGATATATTGGCGGTATTCGGTAAGAGTAGTTGCACCGATCAGCTGGATCTCACCGCGCGAAAGCGCAGGCTTCAAAATATTAGCGGCATTCATACCGCCCTCTGCATTACCTGCACCGACGATGGAATGGACTTCGTCGATGACGAGGATGGCGTTGCCCGCTTTTTTTGTTTCTTCGATAAGTCCGCGCATACGGTTTTCGAACTGACCGCGGAATTGAGTGCCGGCAACGATTGCGGTCATATCGACAAGATAAACTTCCTTGTCCTTTAATTTATAAGGAACGTTACCTGCAACGATTCTTTGTGCAAGCGCTTCGGCAACGGCGGTTTTACCTACACCGGGCTCGCCGATAAGACAGGGGTTGTTTTTCTGACGGCGGGTCAGAATTTGGAGAACGCGCTCCAATTCATTATCACGTCCGATAATGTTGTCGAGCTTGCCTTCTCTTGCGCGCTCGGTAAGACAAATACAGAAATCGCGGAGATAGCTTGCGCCCTGACGCTTTTTCTTGGCCTTGTCGTCCGATTTTTGATCGCCCTCACCTTTTTCGATAGGCATAGGGGAATTATTGCCGTTCCCGAAAATCGCTCCGAGGTCGATGGAGGGCGCTCTGCCTTCACCGTCATCGTCGGCATCGTCAACGGGAAGAAGACCTTCCATGCTTTCGTTAAGAGCGTCGATATCTTCGGGGCTCATATTCATCTGGCTCAAAATATCGTCGATAGGCTTTATGCCGAGCTCCTGAGCACATTTTATACAGTAACCCTCGCTTGTAACCTTTCCGCCGACGTTCTTTTGGACAAAGATAACCGCGGGACGGATATTACAGCGTGAGCATCTTTTTAATTCCATTTGGTAACACCTCGTGATATATTGTTAAATCAGTTTTTGAAAAGTCTTAAATTATATGTGCCCTTAAACTCCTTAAAATAATACATCAAGAGCGAAAAAGCAACCAATCCGAACATTAAGACCGAAAGAATTATATCAAGAACCGCGTTTCCGCGTACGAATATTCGCGTCAGCGCACAGATGAACAACGCGGCGGTTGAAAATTTACCGTACCAGCTCGATTGAACGACGACGTTTTTCTTGGTCATAATAAACAGCGAACCGAACAGCATACCGAATTCTTTAACCAAGAACGGTATAAGTATAACGAGAAAAACGGGGTTGTCGAAGGTGAAGCAGAGTATCGCGGCAAACTGCATAAGCTTATCGGCGAGCGGGTCGAGGAGCTTGCCGATATCGGTTATCCAGTTGTTTCTGCGCGCCAGATAACCGTCGAGGACGTCGGTAGCCCATGCAAGCGCGTATATGCACGCAGGCACGAACGCGTATTTGCCGGTTTCCATTTCACAATATGTAATTACGAAAGCGGGTATCATAAGTAACCGCAATGCGGAAAGGATATTCGGTATTTGCTTCATGATTTTAGACCTCTGTCTGTTTGATTATATATTACTGAATAATAAGGAAAGAATATCGAGTTTGGAAAATAATGCAAAAAGTATCGTTTGGTCGCGATCGAAGCTTTCGAATATGTTAAGCTCGAAGAATGCCGCTGCATCGAAAACAGCGTTGACAACGAAACAAAAGGCAATAACTTTAAGTAACGAGATCGCAACGCTCAGAACGATTCCCAAACCTTGGTTTACAGTACGAAGCACGGGAACGTCAAAAAGCTTCGTAAGCGCTTCCGACGAGAAAAACAAAACCAGCTTGGTAATAAAATAGAGAACAACAAACGATATCGCGATATTAAGAATTACGGGGAGCTCGGTCCATTCCATCAGCAAGGATAGCGGACGGCAAAGAAGAAAGGCAACAACGAGTGAAATCAACCCCGAAGCGGAATCAGCCGCGGTTTTGACAAAACCCTTTTTCCATCCGAGAAATGCCGCAACGGCAATAATCGCGAGAATAACAACATCGAGTAACCAGCCCATTATTAGCCTGCTTTCTTGTTAAATTCCAAAGGATCAAAATATTCCGCTTGGTTTTCCGAGAACAGAATTATTCTTTCCCCGTCGGGTATGAGCGACGAATAGGAGGACGGGATTTCGTAAACCGTCTTTTCTTTCGAGGAGAGATCACAGCGTATAAGCTCTCCCGGCGAAACGGCATAAAATGTATTATCGGAAATTATCGTGTCCGAAAGCGAGCCTTCGAATTTGTCGGAAAATTCCACGCTTCCGTCGGAACGGTAAACAACGGTTTCGGTACCGCCCGAAAGGCTTTCCACTCCGTAGGTAACGAGGACCCTGTTTTCGAAGGTTCTTCCCGAAATAAGCTCTTTGCCCGAAAGGTCGATTTCGCCTCCGACAGAATCACCGTTTTTGAATATTCTGATTTTGTCTGTTGTTATAAGACAATATCCTTCGTTGGTATAATATATGCCCAAAGGCATCTCTCCGATGAATTCCTGAGTGAAAACAGGACCTTCTGAATCGGTTTTGAAACGCGAAACAACGGTTATAAGGTTTCCGTTTTTGGAATAATGCGCGGCGGTTATAAATTCATTTCCTTCTTTTGAAATATCAACGAAGTCGACGTATTTATCACCAAACTTCTGGGAATATTTTATGCGGTATTCCGAGTCGAATACATAAACCGCGCTTCGATAGCTTTTTGCCGAGCTTACTACGGCAAATTCACCGTGAGTCGAGGCGGCGAGCCATTTTATCGGATAATCGAAGGTCGGGCTGTTCGGCATTTGCTGGTAGGAATTAAAGATCTTAAGATCCTTGCTTCCCAAGTCATAACAGAAAAGATAGGTTCCGTTTTCCGCCATTTTCGGATGGTCGTAAGAGAAAGACGAACGGAGAAGCACCTCGCCGTCCCAACCGGTGATGGTAAGTCCGCTTTCGTTAAGCACGGCAAGGTCGCCCTTGAAAAGAATACCTCGGTTGCCTTCGCTTCCGTCGAACGCGATATAGGTTCCCTTCGGAGCCTCGGCATCCTCGCCGATGTTGATGAATTTCATCATATATCTGAAATTGTCCATGGTAATTTCACTGCTGTGGAACGAGAAGGAATAAACCGCAAAAAGCACGATGAGTATCATGCATACATAACGGACTATCGACGTACGTCGCGCAAGCTTTGTGTAATGCGCTTCGACAGTCGGCGTTTCCTGCTTGTTCCGTTTTGAACGTTTGTCCTTGAAGACCGAAAAAGCTCCCATCGGCTTTCCTTTCCGAATATTAATAAAATACTCTGTTAAGCGTTAATCCGTGCGCGGGGGCGGTTATGCCTGCGTTTGCACGGTTTTTCGATTTGATTATATCTGATATATCCATTCCGTTGATACCCGACGCGCGTTCGACAACGGTTCCGACCATAATGCGAACCATATTGTAAAGAAATCCGTCGGCGGCAACCGTGAATATTACGGTATCATTTTCCGCGCGGACGTTGAAATATTTGACCTCGCGGACGGTATCGACTATTTTTGAGCCTGCTGCCATAAAGGCGCGGAAATCCTTTTTACCGACGAATTTTGCACAAAGCCCGTTCGCCTTTTCGACATCAATACGGCGGGCATAATGCCAGGCGGTGTCGGCTGAAAAAGGGTCTTTTATGCGACTGTTTCTTATTGTGTAAATATATTCTTTGCCCTTCGCATCGTAGCGGGGATGGAATCCTTCGGGCATAATTTGCGAAGAAAGTACCGAAATATCCTCGGGAAGATTCGTATTTATCGCGAGAGGGAGAGACTGAACGGGGATATCGGGCAACGCTTCGCCGCATACGGTAGCAATAAATCCTTTGGCGTGTACCCCCGAATCGGTACGGCTGCATCCCGTAAGAAGTATATTTTCGCCCAAAACCGTCGTGCAGGCATTTTGTAACGTTGATTGGACGGTCGGCTTGTCGGGTTGAACCTGCCAACCGCAGTAATTTGTTCCTTTGTATGCTATTTCGAGAATATATCCCTGCAAAATACACTCACCTCATAAAATGGTATGGCATCAACGAAGAAAATTCCTACCGCGATTGCGACAAAGAAGAAGAGAAAGATAAAGTCGCGCGCGTGCGCGTGCATTTCCTTGAGCTTTGTTCTTCCCTCGCCGCCGTTATAGCAACGGCATTCCATCGCATCGGCAAGCTCTTCGGCTCGGCGCATTGCAGAAACGAAAAGAGGAATAAGAATCGGAATAAGCGCGCGGACGCGGTTGATTACGTTTCCGCTTTCAAAATCCGCACATCTTGCTTTCTGGGCGGACATGATCTTGTTCGTTTCCTCGATAAGCGTCGGGATAAAACGAAGAGCAATAGACATCATCATCGCAAATTCGTGAACCGGAACCTTGATGAGCTTCAATGGAGAAAGCACTCTTTCGATAGCCTCGGTAAGCTCGAGCGGACTCGTCGTGAACGATATGAGAACGCTTGTGCCGAGCACGAGCGAAACCAAGCGCAAAAGCATCAAAATCGCGTTGAGGATACCCTCTTTATATATTTTTATGAAATTCCAAGCGAAAAGCGGATCGCTTTCGCCTTTGGTCAGGAAAAGATTTATTATCGCGGTGAATACAAGCACGAATAATAACGGCTTGACCGATTTTATCAGAATCGAAAAGCGTATCCCCGAAACCGAGATGAGAAAAACCGTTACTATAAGCGAAACGATTGCTCTCGGTACGGTGTCCGCCGCAAGCACGATGACAAGGTATGCGGCAAGGATAAACAGCTTTATTCTCGCGTCGGTGCGGTGAAGCAACGAGTTCCCCGGATAAAACTGACCGAAGGTAACGTCTTTAAGCATTTTTTGTTTCCGTAAATTAAAGTATTTTTTCGAGTTCTTTTTTTGCGTATCCGATGGTATATACGTCGTTGTCTTTGCATATTCCGCGCTTTTTGAGCTCGATGAAAAGCTTGGTGATCTGCGGAAGGTCGAGCGAGGCATCGAAAAGCTTTTCTGCCTGCAAAAATATTTCCTCTACGCTTCCTTCCATATAAACCGCGCCCTGCTTCATAACAACTATACGGTCGGAATACCGTGCGACGTCTTCCATACTGTGAGAAATAATGATAAGTGTTGCGCCGTAGGTCTTTTTATATTCGTTGAGACCTCCTAAGATCTCTTCGCGACCCTTGGGGTCTAAGCCGGCGGCGGGCTCGTCGAGAACGATAACCTCGGGGGTCATCGCAAGAACTCCCGCTATCGCGGCGCGTCTTTTCTGACCGCCCGATAACTCGAAGGGGGATTTTTTAAGCTCTCGTTCGGAAATACCGCAAAATTCGGAGGCGAGCTTGACCCGCTTTGCGATTTCTTCCTGCGCCAACCCCATGTTTTTGGGTCCGAACGCAATATCCGCTTCGACCGTTTCGTCGAAAAGCTGGTATTCGGGATATTGAAATACGAGTCCGACACGGCTTCGTATTTTTTTCATTTCCTTGGGCTTTTTCCAGATATCCTCGCCTTCGAGGAATATCTGCCCCTCGGTCGGCTTCAAAAGACCGTTCATAAGCGAGGCAAGAGTGCTTTTTCCGCTTCCGGTATGACCGATAATACCTGTCGTAAGTCCTTTTTTGAAAGAGAGATTTATATTATCCAGCGCGGCCTTGCGAAAGGGTGTACCCTCGCCGTAGATTACGCTGATATTTTTCAGTTCAAGTGCGTTTTTTTCCATTCCGCATTCGTCCTAAAACGTTTATTTTTTGTTGTTAAGATATTTTTCTATTACATCGGCTGCGTCCATCGCGTGCAAAACACCGCGCGGGAATCCGAAACCGTCTTTTTCGAGCTCGTACATAAGCTCTGTGACCTGAGGCACGGAAAGCGAAACCGAATGGAGCTTTTCTACCTCGGTGAAGATTTCTTCGGGCGCGCCGTCGGCTATGATCTCGCCTTCGTTCATAACGATGATCCTGTCGGCTTCAACGGCTTCGTTCATATAATGGGTTATCGTAACAACGGTTATACCCAATTCGCGGTTAAGACGCTTCATCGCAGAGGCGATCTCTTTTCTTCCGGTAGGGTCGAGCATAGCCGTCGCTTCGTCGAAGATGATACATTCGGGACGCATTGCAAGGATGCCTGCGATGGCGATTCTCTGCTTTTGTCCGCCCGAGAGCGTGGCAGGGTAGGCGTTTGCCTTTTCCTCCAGTCCGATGCGGCGAAGCAGTGCCATTGCACGGTCATGCTCCTCCTGCTTGATCTTCTTTTTGATCTCTGCCTTGGCGAAGAGACCGCCTGCACGCTTTGTGCGGAGATGCACGGGCGCGAGCATAATGTTCTGAAGCACGGTTTTATTGTTGAAGAGATTGAACTGCTGAAAGACCATGCCGATGTTCTCGCGGTGACGGTTGATATTCACCTTGGGATCCGCGATGTTCTCACCGCCGAAGATAATCTCGCCGTCCGTCGGATCCTCCATGCAGTTGAGGCAACGCAAAAACGTGCTCTTTCCGCTTCCCGAGGGGCCGATCACAACCACCTTTTCGCCCTTGTAAATGTTCTGGTCGATGCCGTTCAGAACCGTAAGCGCACCGAATTTTTTAACCAATCCGCGCACCTCGATCAATGTGGTTTTATTTTCTCCGTTCACTTTTTGCGAGCCTCCTTTCC
>JAZSLN010000008.1:0-5227 GCA_045535385.1 Eubacteriales bacterium | reverse complement strand
GTATATGCTCCGGGATTGATAACTATTCCGTCGCCGTTTCCGTAAGCCTTCTGTATCTCGTCGATAAGCGCGCCTTCGTGGTTGGATTGGAATAACTCAACCTCAATGCCTTTCTCCTCGCAATGCATTTGTATCTTCTTTACGAGGTCGGCGTAGGTTTCCTTTCCGTAATGGTCAGGCTCCCTTATGCCGATCATATTAAGATTCGGTCCGTTGATTACAAGAATCTTCACTATATCAACTCCATTCGTTTTACTTTGATATGCTCCGCAATGGCTTTTGGTGTAGCCATGTCGGGGATTATCGCATCTGCGGTAGACTTGTAAATATCAATCCTGTCGTTATAAAGCTTTGAGAGCTTGTCTTCTGTGTCCGAGAGAGGTCTGTCGTCTGTTGCGCGAAGCCTTGAAAGCTCGGCATCTATGAAGAATATCTTACCGTTTCGCTTAAGGTAACGTATGTTTTCTTCGCGTAATACGGCTCCGCCGCCCGTGGATATGATACGACCGCCGAGTGAGGATACGTCTTTTATTACTTCCGATTCCAAATCGCGGAAATATACTTCGCCTTTTGAAGTAATGAGCTCCTTTATCGAACATCCGCAACGTTTTTCTATCTCCGTATCGGTGTCGATGAACTCGAATCCGTTAAGGTCGAGCGCCCTTCCTACCGTACTTTTTCCGCTGCCGGGCATTCCCGTAAGCACGATGTTTTCTTTTTTCTCAAAAACAGATGCAAATACTTCGTCCGCAACACTCTTTTCGATTTTAATGTCAAGGAATTTTTCAACAGCCACAACAGCCTGCATGACAAGCATATATAAACCGCCTTCGGCTTTGATGCCTCTTGATTTTGCATCCAAAATCAGATTGGTGCTGAGCGGATTATATACCGCGTCGATAACTCCCCGAAGCTTGTTAAAGGAGGAAATATCTATCGGCTTCGATTCGCAATCGGGGTACATACCCGAAGGAGTTGTGTTGATTATTATGTCTGCATCCGAATGAAGGCTGTTCGCTTCCTCGTACGTTATGTTATTATCCGTTTTTCTTCTGCTGACTGTCAAAATCTCGGAAGCACCGAGATCGCTCGCAACAACGTTGGCTGTTTTGCTCGTTCCGCCTGTGCCGAGAATTAAGACCTTTTTGCATTTAAGGTCTAAACCTACGCGCTCGATAAGCGCCTTCATTCCGTAATAATCGGTATTGTATCCGTAAAGCTTTCCGCCGCGGTTGACAATAGTGTTTACCGCGCCGATACGCTTTGCAATATCGCTTACCGAATCGAGGTAGGGAATAACAGTCTGCTTGTAAGGAATCGTAACGTTGATCGCCGCGAAATCCTTTTTTGAGAAAAAGGACTGTATTTCTTCCTCGTTGAGCTCGATGAGCTCGTATTGATAGTCGGCGAGTCTGGCATGGATTTCCTTCGAAAAACTATGCGTCAGCTTTTTGCCTATACATCCGTATTTTTTCATTCAGAATTTACCTACTAAGCGTTATTTGAGCCAATCTGTACCGAACCGAGTCGCCAATACGTCGCACATAACGATGGCGGATGCCGCATCCTGAACCACTCTGGCTCTGTGGACTATCGCAGGATCGTGCCTGCCCTTCGGCTCTAATACAGTGTCTGTCATCGTCTTGAAATCGATTGTGTCCTGCGGCTTGAATATTGTCGGTGTGGGCTTGATTGCGGTACGGAATATTATGGGCATACCGTTTGTAATTCCGCCGTTTATTCCGCCGTTGTTGTTGGTGACGGTGATGACCTTGCCGTTTTCCATTCGCATCGGATCGTTTGAACAGCTTCCTCGCATATCCGAAATGGCAAAGCCTGCACCGAATTCAATACCCTTGACCGCGGGAATAGAAAACATCATATGCGAAAGCATACCTTCGACGGTATCAAACCAAGGCTCACCGACGCCGGAGGGCATACCGATAATTGCCGTTTCGAGAACACCGCCTACGCTGTCTCCTTCGGATGCCGCTTCAAGGATCGCTTTGCGCATTTCTTCGCCTTTATCGTCGCTGAGCACAGCGAAAGTCTTTTGATTCAAAGTATTGATATCTGTGCCGATATCTCCGAATTCTCTGTCCGAAATGCCTGCGCATTTTTTGACGTGGGTTCCTATATATACGCCCTTTTGCTCTAACGCAAATTTGCATATTGCACCTGCGGCAACAAGCGCCGCCGTAATACGACCGCTGAAATGTCCGCCCCCGCGCGAATCCTGGAATCCGTGGTATTTACATTCCGCAGTGTAGTCGGCATGAGAAGGACGGGGAACGGTCTTCATCTGCGAATAATCCCCGCTCTTGACGTTCTCGTTTGGAATAAGTATCGTGATCGGCGTTCCCGTGGTTCGATTAGCCACGACCCCGCTGACGATTTTGTATTCATCCTTTTCCTTCCTGGGGGTTGAAATTCTGCCGTCGGGACGGCGAAGGGTGAGCATATGGGATATATATTCGTCGTTGATTTCGATGCCGGGTGCCAAACCATCTATAATGGCACCGATATATTCTCCGTGGCTTTCGCCGAATAGGGTAACAGCTACGCTGTTTCCGAATGTGTTTTTCATATTTCCTAACCTTTCAGACAGGATTTTGCCAACTCAATTACATCAAGACAATTCATCGTCTTAAGCTCAAAACTGCCTATCTCGTTTACGATTGTTACGGTTACGGTTGCTCCGTCAGCCTTTTTGTCATGAAAAGCCGCCTCGGTGATCTTATCCCAATCGTAATTAATTTCTCTGTAGAGATTACACTTTTTCAAGACATTTATTAACCTCGGACGGATAGCTTCACCGCACATCGGTATCATACCAAGCGCGACACATTCGCCGTGGTAAAGCTCGCTCATGTTTCCGCTGCTCTCGATTCCGTGTCCGACGGTGTGTCCGAAATTAAGGATCTTGCGAAGCCCTGCTTCCTTTTCATCCTGTTCCACAACGTTTTTCTTGATATTAAGTGAACGAATAATAATTTCGTCAATATTGCTTTCGATATCTTGGCGCTCGAAGATGTCAAATAGCTCCTTGTCGGATGTGAGCGACATCTTTACAGCCTCCGCAAGACCGTTTGAAATCTGGCGTTCGGGCAGTGTTTTGAGTAGCTCGGGGTCTATCAAGACCTTCTTCGGCTGATAAAATGCTCCGACGATGTTTTTGACTCCTCCGAAATTGATCGCCGTCTTTCCGCCGATGGAAGAGTCGATTTGCGAAAGCAGAGTAGTGGGAATGTTATAAAAATCGATTCCGCGCATATATGCGGATGCCGCAAACCCCGAAAGGTCTCCGACTACACCGCCTCCGACCGCAACTACACAATCCTTTCTCGAAAAACCGCTGTCGAGCATTACCTGCAGGAGCTGTCCGAATACGTCAAGACTCTTAGATGCTTCGCCTGCCTCGACGGTATAGATAACGCTTTCCTTGCATAAATTCGCAACCGTCTCTGCGTATTGCGACGGAACTCTCGAATCGGTTACAATAAGGACCCGTCGATTAAGATTTAAGTGCATGCTTGCTTTTGTAAGGATACCCCGTTCTACGATAATATCGTAGCTGTCCTCACCCAAATTCATATGAATGGTCATATTTATCACCTATATTTCGGTGTGCGGAGCAAATGTTCCCGCAACCTTTACCGTATCGCATACTTTGCTTAGCTCTTTGAGCATCATTTGTCCGTTTTCGCTATCAACTTTTCCGTCGATTTCTATGTAGAAATAATACTTCCAGGAATGCTTTTTCATAGGTCTGCTGCGCAGGGCGGTCATATTGTATCCGTGCTGACCGATGATGCTTATTGCGTTAGCGAGCGAACCTGCTTCGTGTTTAACCGTTAACATAAGGACGGTGCTGGAAAACGTCGGTGAGTTAGCCGTAACTTTAGACAGCACCGCAAAACGTGTGGTGTTTTCGCCGCTCTTGTTGATGTTGGACTCAATAACTTTAAGCCCGTAAAGCTCGGCGGTCTCAACGCTTGCGATCGCACCGTAGGATTTGTCGCCGGACTCTGCTACCGCTCTTGCGGCAAGCGCAGTGTTACTCGCTTCCTCGGTGATAAAACCGCGCATCTCGATATAATCGTGGCATTGACCGAGCGCTTGCGGATGGCTCGTTACTTTCTTTATGTTTCCTACGGTAGCATCGGGTAAGCCAAGAAGATTTTGGTGAATTTCAAGCTCATATATCCCGTTTATGTGAAGAGTTCCCGAAAAGATAAGGTCTAACGTCTGACCGACTTCGCCTGCATAACTGTTTTCTATCGGGAGAACCGCAACGTCGCATTTTCCGTCGACTACGGAATTGTATGCCGCTTTGAAATCGCTGTAAGAAACTCGGTTTCCTTCGGGAAATATTCTTCCTGCGGCGATGTGCGCGAAAGCACCTTCGACACCGCTGTATGCGATCTTCAATCCGTTTTGCATACGGTATTGATACGAACGCGATACAGACATCATATGCTTCAGATAATCGATATAATAGCCTTTCAGAACCTCGTCCTCAACTAAAGCGGAGTTCCGCTCGATAACCGCGTCCTCGCGCTTTTGGTCAAGAATCGGAAGCCCGAATTCTCTTTTGTAATCGAAGACCATTTCGGCGGCTCTCATACGTTTTACAAAAAGCTCCGCCATCTGCGAATCAACTTCGTTTATAATACGTCTTGCTTCTTCCAATTTGTTAGACATCTTAATCACCTATGCTGAATTAATTATAGCTTGTCCGCAATGTCAAGAATCAATCTTTCGGTCTTTTCCCAGCCGAGGCAGGGGTCGGTAATTGATTTACCGAATACATGTTCATCAACACCCTGAGCGCCGTCTTCAATGTAGCTTTCAATCATAAGACCCTTGACGAGACGCTTGATATCAGCGTTCTGATTACGGCTGTGAACAATGTCTTTTGCAATACGAATCTGCTCGAGATACTTCTTGCCGGAGTTGTTGTGGTTGGTATCAACAATAACAGAAGGATTTGTGAGGTTGGATTTCTCGTAAAGCTCTTCTACTCTTAAAAGATCTTCGTAGTGGTAGTTCGATGCGCTCCTGCCGGCGTAGTCGATATATCCGCGCAAAATTGCGTGAGCATAAGGGTTGCCGTCGCTTGTAACTTCCCATCCGCGATAGATGAAGGTATGGCTGGACTGCGCCGCTACGATGAAGTCGGAGGCCAAGCGGTCTTAGGAAGACAAAATTTGTATTCAACTCCTTG
>JAZSLN010000011.1:0-26547 GCA_045535385.1 Eubacteriales bacterium | reverse complement strand
AGGAATTGGTAAATTTTATCGCTGTAGCAGAATCCACCCCCGGCCCCGTTGCTATAAATATGGCTACCTTTATCGGTATGAATGTTGGTGATGAATACGGTTTGCTCGGAGGGCTGTTTGGCTCGTTTTGTGCTACTTTGGGCGTTGTTTTACCTTCTTTCATAGTGATTCTTGTGGTTGCTAAATTCTATGAGAAGTATAAAAACAGCTTCTTTGTAAACGGTAGTCTCAAAGGTTTGCGACCTGTTGTGGTAGGTCTGATCGCTTCGGCTGTTGTTTCGCTCGGGTTCGAAGTGTTTTTCCCCGCGGGTATCAGCCTTGGCGCGTTCGACGTTTCCTTTTTCGCGTCGGTGATAATTTTTGCGTTGACCGTTGTACTGGCTTTCAAAAAAACAAGCCCGATTTTGTTGATACTTTTGTCGGCGGGCTTGGGTATAGTGTTCGGTTATGCGGATAAATTTGTTATATAGGAGATATAAAATGAAAAGGTTATATTCTCTGCTTATCGTTCTTGCGTTGATCGTTTCAATGCTTAGTGTTTTCAGCCTTCCCGCTTCGGCTGCAATGGTTGATACAAATGCTTTGGGCGGATATAGTAACGTCTGTCTCACATATACCTTTGATACCTCGATACCGACTTACGGCAGGCATTCCGTTGATGACCTTATGCCCTATGTCGCGTACCTTGATAAAGAGGGAAGCGTTAAAGATTTTTTCTTCGATAGCTACCTTTTCCTTCCTTGTGTGGAATTTGGCCCTTCGGGTGCTCCTATGCACGCGAACGACGCAAATCCTACCAATGCGAAGGATTGGATTGCATATGTAAACGATACTTTTGCCGACGGCTATAATGTTGACGCTTTGGATTCCGCATTCGGCAAAGTGAAAACCGAGCTGAACCAACCCGATAAAAAAGCAGGAGTCTTTTTCACTCTTCTCTATCCTTGTATGACTGCTACAAATTTCGGAACTCTGGGCGGAAGAAATCTTAATTTCTCGAATCAAGAGGATCGAAAATATGCTATAAAATGGATGATAGACGAACAGCTCCGTTTATATAATGATGCAGGCTACGAAAACCTTGAGGTAGTTGGATTTTATTGGCTCGAAGAGTATTTGTATAACCGCGGTAAACAGCAATCTCTCGAAAACGAATTGTTTACCTACGCCTCCCAATATCTCCATTCACTCGGTTTGAAATTCATATGGATTCCGTGGTATCACGCATACGGTTATAACTTTTCTCAAACTCTTGGCGTTGATGTAACCTGTATGCAGCCGAATATGCTTTGGCAAACCACTGCCGACTATGCGCGTGTTGCGTCCACCTGTCAGGAGGCTAAAACGTACGGACTTTGTGTCGAAATGGAAATAGCCCCTACAGTGTTCAGTGATCCCGAGCATTATGAACGCTATCTTGTCTATCTTGAAGACGGTATGAACTACGGAGCAATGGACTCGATAAAAATGTACTATCAGGATCGTCGTCCGGGTGTATATTATACTGCCGCTCATTCTTCTAACGTAAGACAGCGCAATATTTATGATCTTACATATAAGTATGCAAAAGGAACCCTTACTCAAGCCGATATCGATAACGCTCGAAACGCTTCTCCTGTTGAGTTGCCGGAAAATACCGAGGCTGTCTCTTACGGTAAGCCGTATACTGCGTCAACTTCTTATCCCGGCGACGGTAGCTTTGGGTACCATAGCCTAAGCGGGAAAGAGCTTACAGACGGCGTGTATGGTTCGAGTCCGCTCGGTACAGAATGGCATGGATTCCACTATACTCTTATGGAATCCGACAGCCGTATGCAGATAGTGCTTGATCTTGAAGAAGTGCGCGACGATGTTACGTTTATATATTCAGAGTTTAATAACTGTGGCTTGGAATATTCAATAGGAAATCCTAAAAATATTCAATTACACGTGTCCGAAGACGGAGTTAATTATACTCTTCTTGCTTACCCGATTTTGAAGAATACGTCCGAGCTTTACTCGAATATAAGGGTCGAATGTGATCCGATAAGAGCAAGGTATATTAAACTGTCGTTCCAAAATGAAGGCGGCAACTTTGTGTTCTGCTCTGAAATGCTCGTCGGTGCTTCTACGCTTGATGTTCGTCCCGTTACCGATTATGAGGTTCCTTCCGATAGGGTATATCTAAACGGTATAAATAAGAGAATCGCTTCGGGTGATTGCCATATCTTTACGCCCGACTTCGGAACAATTACAACAGCAAATGCAAACCACGCCTGGTCAACAAACGTTGTTGCCGAATGGGACGGAAGCCGTAAGGCGTATAAAGTTACAAGAGTTTTTGAAGGAAACGGTAACTCAACACCTTCTGTAACTCTCGCAGACGATGAAATAATGATTTCATGCCATTCCCACGAAGGAAGCGGTGTGTATATGCCTGTAAACGGAAGCCTTGCGAACCGTCAAAACCTTCTTAAAGCTAAGGTGGATTATTATCTTGTGCTGAGTAATATCGATGTTGAAAACGGTACACTTGATAATACCCCTTTGATACAAGTCGTTGAAAATGTTGAAGAACTCGAAGCTGTAAGCGGCGATGTAAATAATGACGGCGCGGTTAATATGTTTGACTATATGTTTGTTAAGAGCGTGTATTTCAAAATGTATACACCTACCGATGAAGAGTATGCGCGTTGTGATATTAACAGCGACGGAGCCGTGAATTTGTTCGACTATGTAAGCGTAAAATCCTTGGTGCTCAAATCATAGATCACAAAAAGAAGCCGAATGTTTCGGCTTCTTTTATACTTGAAAAGACGATTAGAATATGTTAAACTGTATCACGAAAGTTTAAGATTTGGAGAATGATATGCTGTTAGTTGCTACCTGTCTGTTCGGGCTTGAAGGTTTGCTGGGCGAAGAAATAGATAACCTTGGATATAAACGTATCGAGACTATCGACGGACGTGTTACCTTTGAAGCGCCTGCCGAAGCGATCGCTGTATGTAATATCCGCCTTCGTACTGCGGAACGTGTTTTGATAAAGCTGGGCTCGTTCCGTGCTGTAACCTTTGATCAGCTTTTCGAAGGCACCAAAGCTCTTCCTTGGTCTGATTATATCTCGAAATACGATGCCTTTCCCGTTAAGGGCCATTCAATTCGTTCCAAGCTGTTTTCAATTCCCGATTGCCAAAAGATTATAAAAAAGGCTGTCGTAAATTCTCTTGCGGCTAAATATAATATAAAAATATTTCCCGAAACAGGCGTTAAGTATCAAATAGAGTTTTTTATACTTAACGATAACGTTTCTGTTATGATCGATACAAGCGGAGCAGGTCTTCATAAACGCGGTTACCGTGCGATTGCAGGCGCTGCGCCCCTTCGCGAGACTCTCGCTGCCGCTATGGTTAAAATCTCACGTATGCGTGATAACGTGATCATCTGCGACCCGCTTTGCGGAAGCGGTACTATAGCAATAGAAGCCGCCGTGATCGCCTGTAATATCGCTCCGGGCATAAATCGCTCCTTTGCCGCCGAGTCTTTTAAGATATTACCAAAAAACGTTTGGGATTCCGAAAGGGAAAGGGCGCGCTCGGAAATAACCGCGCCTATTACAAGGATTTTCGGCTCGGATGTCGATCCCGAGATGATTGCACTTGCCCGAGAAAACGCAAAAAAAGCGGGCGTCTCCCATGCTGTTGATTTTTCGGTTGCCGATGCAAAAAGCTTTGTTTCACCTATACCCGATGCTCGTGGTACGATTATAACTAACCCGCCTTACGGTGCTCGTTTGGGCGAACTTTCTGAGGCGAGAGAGCTTTATAAATCTCTCGGAAAAAACTTCTTGATGAATATTCCCTCGTGGCAGATGTATATAATCACATCGGACGAACTTTTTGAGCGCTATTTCGGAAGAAGAAGCGATAAAAAGCGTGTGCTCTATAACGGTATGCTCAAGTGTAATCTTTATCAATTCTTCAAACAAAAAAGATAAATATATTGCTTTTTTCTAATATTTGGTATATAATTGTTAAGATGTATGGTATGGCATAATATATTAGTGTTTTGGCACTATTTCTTTGAAAGAACAAACAAAACAGCCGTACACTGCCAAAACGTTTAGCACTTAAACGAAAAGAGTGCTAATTGTTTACATAACAACTGATTTATTATCTATATTTGTTCATAAATTAGTTGTATAACCTATTTCGTAAAATAAAGATTCCTACGGAGGTAAATTATGAAACTTAAGCCCCTTTCCGACCGCGTAGTTGTAAAGATGGTCGAAGCAGAAGAAACTACCAAAAGCGGTATTATCCTTACCGGTGCCGCTAAAGAAAAGCCCCAGATCGCCGAAGTTATCGAAATCGGTAACGGTGTTCTTGACGACGGTACTGTCGTTGAAATGAAGGTTAAGGTTGGCGATAAGGTTATTACAAGTAAGTATTCCGGTACTGAAATCAAGCTCGACGGCGAAGAATTGATCGTCGTACGTCAGGGCGATATCCTTGCTATCGTAGAATAATTTAGGAGGAATATATATTATGGCAAAAGATATTAAGAACGGTATCGAAGCTCGCGAAGCTCTTATGAGAGGTATCGACAAGCTCGCCGACACCGTAAAAATAACTCTCGGCCCTAAGGGCAGAAACGTAGTACTCGATAAAAAATTCGGTTCTCCCCTCATCACCAATGACGGTGTTACTATCGCTAAAGAAATCGAACTCGATGATGCTTTCGAAAATATGGGCGCTTCTCTCGTAAGAGAAGTTTCTACCAAAACTAATGACGCGGCAGGTGACGGTACTACTACCGCTACTCTTCTTGCTCAGGCTATTATCCGCGAGGGTATGAAGAACGTTGCGGCAGGCGCTAATCCTATGATTATTAAAAAGGGGATCTCCAAGGCTGTTGACGTTGCTGTTGAGACCCTTAAGGCTTCCGCTAAGAAGGTTAACGGTACCGCCGATATTGCTCGCGTAGGCGCTGTTTCCTCTGCTGATGAGGTTATCGGTCAGCTTATCGCCGACGCTATGGAGAAGGTTACTGCTGACGGCGTTATCACCGTTGAAGAATCCAAGACCGCTGAAACCTCTTGCGAAGTTGTTGAAGGTATGCAGTTTGACCGCGGCTATATTACTCCTTATATGGTTACCGATACCGATAAGATGGAAGCTGTTATCGATGACGCGTTCATCCTTATCACCGATAAGAAGATCTCTAACGTTCAGGAAATCCTTCCTGTTCTCGAACAGGTCGTTCAGTACGGTATGAAGCTTGTTATTATCGCTGAGGATATTGAAGGCGAAGCGCTTTCTACCCTTATCGTTAATAAGCTCCGCGGTACCTTTACCTGCGTTGCCGTTAAGGCTCCCGGCTTTGGCGACAGACGTAAGGATATGCTTAAGGATATCGCTATTCTTACCGGCGGTGAGGTTATCTCCTCCGAACTCGGCTTCGAGCTTAAGGAAGCTACTATCGCTCAGCTCGGCCGCGCACGTCAGATCAAGATCAATAAAGAAAATACTATCATCGTCGGCGGTGCAGGTGATGCTAACGAGATCAAGGGCAGAATCAACCAGATCCGTGCCGCTCTCGAAGTGTCCACCAGCGAATTTGATAAAGAAAAGCTCCACGAACGTCTCGCTAAGCTTTCGGGCGGTGTAGCTGTTATTAAGGTCGGTGCTGCTACCGAAACCGAAATGAAGGAAAAGAAGCTTCGTATCGAAGACGCTCTCAACGCTACTAAGGCGGCAGTTGAAGAGGGTATCGTTGCGGGCGGCGGTGTTGCTCTCTGCGACTGTATTCCCGCTGTTTCCGCTCTCGTTGATACTGTTGAAGGCGACGAAAAGACCGGTGTTAAGATCGTTCTCCGCGCTCTCGAAGAGCCCGTTCGTCAGATCGCTGAAAACGCAGGCTTCGAAGGCTCCGTTATCGTTCAGCAGGTTAAGTCCGAACCCGCAGGTGTCGGCTTCGATGCTTATAACGAAAAATTCGTTGATATGATCGCAAGCGGTATTGTCGATCCTACTAAGGTTACCCGTAGTGCTCTTCAAAATGCCGCAAGCGTTGCTTCTATGGTTCTTACCACCGAAGCGCTTGTTGCTGATAAGAAGGAAGACCCCGCAACTGCTGCCGCTAACGCTGCTGCTATGGCAGGCGGTATGGGCGGAATGTATTAATCCATTCGGGCTTGACAGAATAACCCAGACCGTACAAAAAGAATTATATCAATCTTCGCGTTGATTCTAATTCGTTTGTTAACTAATAAGGTTTTGTGTTATAAGACATTATTGTATTTTTTGTACTATGAAAAATCGGCATCGCTTGCAGTAGATTTCTACAGCGTCGGATGCCGATTTTCCATTCTGTATCATTCTGTTACGCCCTTGCTTATCAATGTTTATGTGTAAAATCAAACAAAATTGTAGGGACCGGCGTCCTCGACTGTCCGTTTACGTTGCGTTTTGTTGATTCTATCAAATATTTTTGATAACAGAACAATTACGATATTGTAGGGACCGGCGTCCTCGACGGTCCGGAAGCCCTTAAATGTTATTTTGGAGTTATTATATGGAACGTTTATATAAAGTTGCTGCTATTCATACCATGAGATTCCCTAACGGAAATGAACCGTATCAAATTGTCGCGCGTATTCTTGAAGAATGCGGAGAGGTCGCGAGCGAAGTGAACCATTTTGAAAAAAGCGGCATTAAGTCACAAAAACACGGTGAACCGTCTAAACAAAAGCTTGCTGATGAAATCAAACAAGCTATGTCTTGTCTGACACAACTTATTCAATATTATAACATCGAAGCTGAATTTGAGAGTTCCCTAGAAAAATCCATTAATCGATAAATGTAAAAGCCTCAACGCTATATACGTTGAGGCTTTAATTACTTATTCGGGCAAGACATCCGAGAACATAAATAGGTTTGCCGTTACCTTTTCGTTTTCGGTAAGAGGCTTGAAATATCCGCGTTCGTAAAGAATATCCATCGTCATAAGCGCAACCGTGTTGCCTATAAATGAGTGGACGGTTTTCTCAATGACACGGTCCTGCATTTGAGGCGGGAATTTCTTCGCGGCGAGAGTTGCAAATTCTAAGGCTTTATCGGAATATTTGTCAATTATATCTTGAGGGATAACGGGGATACGGTTAAGAAAATCCCACATTTTGTCTTTTACGATAATTATATTTACCTTTCCGTCCTCAGTAAGGAACTCTCGTTCGCGCAGGCGGTTGAACTTATCGGCATTAGCTTCGTTGTCCTCTATCGCGCCCGTGATATATTCGTAAATATATTCATAGTCGGAAGTGTTATTGTTCATCCATGTGTTTTTACGGGAACAATATCTCGAATCGTGCGAAGAAGAAGCAACGTTGGGATATTTTACCGACCATCTCGTCATCTGTCCGCATGCCCAATAAACGTGATTTGACAGTGTGGGGATGTATTCGGGGTCGGAACAGCGCTGCTCAAGATGTACGTATGCCAAAAAGGAACCGCCTGCCGTAGTCTTAATGATCTGATGCGAAATATCCTTCTCGATAGGAATACAGCTTTTTGAAATCCCGTGAAAAACGCAAGCTGCTTCGAATACTTCGTGGTTGCCGTCGGGAATATAAACGTCTTTGATGTCGGCGATAGCATCTTTTACGATAGTCGGATAATTGTCTGCGATTGTCTCAGCAATCTCAAGCTGAATTTTTAGCTCGTTTTCCATTTCTTCGATAGAATATGTTTCGGGTGAAAACTCAACGTATGTGGTATATTTATCGTTGTTGATCTTCGTCAAAAATCCGTTTTCTTCGAGAAGAATAATACGTTCTTCAATAAATACGGGTGTAATGCCAAGCTCTTCTGCAATTTCGTTCTTTGTTCTCGGCGTGTGATAAACGCTGTAAACAATATTTAGATTAAGGTTGTCACCAAGATAAGTTTCGGGACCTAAATTACTACCTGTATGGCCGTTGTGTCCGAAACTAACTGCCTTGACGGGGTTCAACCCCAATTTACCTATCTTTCTTTCCATACTGTATCCTTCCTTTAAGTCGTTTCTTGCTTTGTTTAAGTGCCATTTTACTGTTCCTTCGGGAATATTAATTTCTGCGGAAATACTTCGAATGGACTTGTTTTCATAATAATGCTTGTAGACAATCTCGCGCCGCGTTTTGTTTAAAAACGCTATCTCAAGTCTTAACTTCTCAATTTCTTCCTGAGCCTCTAAACGACCGTAATCCTCGTAGTAAGGCAAAACTACGTTGTCTATGGAAACACCTTGCTGTCTCTTCTTTGAAGCTACGTATTTCGAATAAACGTGTTTGCTTATTCTCCAAATATATCCTTCGATATTGGGTATATCGAAGGAGCGAAGAAGGGAAGTATAGACCTCTGCCGTGATCTCTGCGCTTAGATCCTCAGCTTCGTCGTATGTAAAGGACTTGCTGACAGCAAAGCCGTAGATTTTTGGGAGATATTCGGTTATGATTTTGTCTGCTTCTCGTTTTTCCATTATTATTTCCTCGGCGCCGTTTGACTATATAGTGCAAGAAAAATTCAAAAGGTTGGCTGTACTCGAATATTTTATCATAACTTTTTTAATATTGAAAGTGCTTGTTATAAATTGCTTGACATTCCGTGAAAATAGTGATATAATTCTATAAAATCAAACCGTTGATGCGGAGATAAAGGCGAAATAAGCCTGTACAGAGAACCCGTGTTGCTGAGAGTCGGGTCGGAAACTGTTCGTCAAATGGACCGCGGAGGGTGCAAGGAAATGCGTAAACGCGCAAAGTATTCTGCAACGTGTTGACATACGTTAGTTGTCGCGGATATGAAGTATCCTAAAGCGCATAGCCTTTCGGCTGTGAATCAAGGTGGCACCGCGGATTAAAGTTATTAATTCGTCCTTGACAGATAGATCAATTCTGTCAGGGATTTTTTGTTTCCAAAACGGAGGTTACCTATGTTTCTCTTAACAAAACGATGGCGTCTCAGTGCTTTTTATCGCTGAATATATCTTTATTTATAATAAGTAAGAGGGTAATTATGATTTACAATAACGTTGATTTTGATACTTATGCTAAGAACTATCCCGACGCTAACGGCTATTTCGGAAAATACGGCGGTGCTTATATTTCTCCTGAGCTTAAAAAGGCTATGGAAGAAATAACCGAGGCTTATTTTACAATCTGCCAATCCCGTAAGTTTATCGCGGAGCTTCGTCGTATTCGTAAGGAGTTTCAGGGACGCCCTACTCCCGTTTCCCATCTCGAACGACTTTCCAATAAGCTTGGCGGAGTTCAGCTTTACGTAAAGAGAGAAGATCTTAATCATACCGGCGCTCATAAGCTCAACCACTGTATGGGCGAGGTTCTCCTTGCAAAATATATGGGTAAGAAGAAGGTTATCGCCGAAACAGGCGCGGGTCAGCACGGTGTTGCTATGGCTACCGCCGCTGCATACTTCGGTATGGAATGCGATATCTATATGGGCGCTGTTGATATTAAGAAGCAGGCGCCTAACGTCGCCCGTATGAAGATTCTCGGCGCGAACGTAGTCGAGGTTACCCACGGTTTACAGACGCTTAAAGAAGCGGTTGACGCGGCTTTTGCGGCGTATGCAAAGGAATATAAAGATGCAATCTACTGTATCGGTTCTGTTGTAGGACCCCATCCGTTCCCGATGATGGTTCGTGACTTCCAAAGCGTTGTCGGCGAGGAAGCGCGCGAGCAGTTCGTTGAAATGACAGGCCATCTTCCTGATGCCGTTGTCGCCTGCGTCGGCGGTGGCTCTAACGCGGCAGGCTTCTTCTCGGGATTTCTTAACTATCCCGTTGATATTTACGGTATCGAACCGCTCGGCAGAGGTACCAAGCTCGGCGACCACGCGGCAAGCCTCCAGTACGGCACAGAGGGCGTTATGCACGGCTTCAATAGCATAATGCTTAAGGACGAGAACGGCGATCCTGCGCCCGTTTACTCGGTTGCAAGCGGTCTTGATTATCCTTCGTCCGGTCCCGAACACGCATTCCTCCATGAGCTCGGCAGAGTTAAGTACGACGTTATCAATGACGACGAAACTATCGATGCTTTCTATACTCTCTCCCGCCTCGAGGGTATAATTCCCGCTATCGAAAGCTCTCACGCTGTCGCTTACGGTATTAAGCTCGCTCAGAAAATGGGTACCGGCTCTGTCCTTATTAACCTCTCTGGCAGAGGTGATAAGGATATGGACTATATCATCGAACGCTATGGTATAAGATAAAATATTTCTAACGAAGAAACGGATGCGTCTGCATCCGTTTTTCTATTGACATATTCGTATAATTGAGGTATACTGTGGTTGGTAAATGCAAACCAAGGGAGGGGTGTTTGTGAAAAAAGTTATACCGATATTATTAATAGTGCTTATGCTGTGCGGTTGTATTGATGACAGCGATATGCCAACTTCCTCTTCTGAGGCAGAACCCGAAGTTCAAATGCTTGCGGATATGTCGTTCCGGATAAGCGGTTATAACGGTCTTCCTAAGAATATTTTGATTAATAACTATCAGTCACCTATATATTTCAATGGCTCGCCGATGGAGCGAACTCTCGACACGCCGTTAACTATTCTTATCAATGAAAGCGGAAATAATGTTTTCGTCGGATATGATAAGCTGTCGGGTGTCTTCTATAATACATGCGAAGATAAAAAGGGAATTCACGAAAAATGTATCTGGACAAGCCATGGGAAAATTGTTTACCGCGGTACAGATAGAATATTTTTTGTTTTCTACGAAGACGATAGAAGTGCAGTATATTCCTGCGATTTTTATGGAGAGAATATAACAAAACTGTATCAAAGTGATTACATCGTAGAAAAGGTTGTTCAAGAAGGCGAATATATTTATTATCTTGAAAGCGGAATAATTGACGGCGAAACAATAGACTGTGTATACCGACTTGATCTTAATGATTCGGAAAAAGATTTAATGATCTCAGAAAGCGGAATATACTATTTTATGCCGATTGATGGAGACCTTCTTTATAAGTCTCCGTTAGATAATAATTATTATATTTATAAATCAAAAGATAAGATCACGAAATTTTATGCCGACGAAACCGTTCTCCCGTACGCGTTTTTTAAAAACAGTCTGTATTTTGAGCAGGGCGGATATATCTGCCGGCGAGGGGACGGCGGCTTAGGTGAAACAGAATATCTTTTTGAAGGTAAATGCAGCGGACTGTATTTTACGGAAAATTTTGTCTATCGCTATGTCCATAGCGACGGAGTATATAGGTATGACTATGGATTTAACGCGGGAAAATTCGTTTTTTCTCTGAAAGATTACACTCAATCCGTTGTTACCTCGGTCAGCGATGAAATGCTTGTTTTTACATATAGTATTGGCGAAGGCTCGAGCAGTGAAATACATTTAGTGGTCGTAGACCTAAAAACGGATGAAAAGTTTGATGCTATTCTTTCGTAGAGATTTCTTTGTTATCGTGTGATACATTTAACAAACACATAACAAATACCCCGATGAATCCACCGCAAATTAAACCTAATAAAAACCAAATCATATAAAAAACCTCCTTTGCTTATATTATTCCGCAAAGGAGGTATTTTATTAAATTAATCGCGGTATTCTGTCTTTCCGCCGTAAAAAGTTTCTTTCAGCCAGGTTATCGACCATTCCATCCAACGCGCTACATAGGGAATAGCATAGGCATCAAGCGGTGCCCAGTCAGGGGCGGTTTCCGCGGTGGCGCGAGAAAGTCCGTGTGGACCTTTAGGGAAGATGTGTAATTCGCAATCTACATTGTTTTCGGTTAACGCTTTTGCAAAAGCGAACGAATTCGCAACAGGAACCGCCTCGTCGTTCGCGGTATGCCAAATAAAGCAAGGGCAGGTACGTGAATCGACATGATCATCAAGATTTGCTGTCGCGGTAAGCTTTTCGTCGCGATCCGCACCGAGAAGATTATCGAACGAATCCTTATGTGTCGGAACGTTTGTTGTAATAACGGGATAAGAAAGAATCGCCGCGTTGGGCTTGCATAATTCGTTGTCTATACCTAATTTTTCGGCGATGTCCGCTCTGTGCCACTGCGTGGATATAAAGGCCGCGAGATGACCGCCTGCGGAAAAACCGATAACAGCGATCTTATCAGGGTCGATATTGTATTTATCTGCATTGATTCTCACGTGCGCTATTGCCGCCGCCGCATCATACAACGGGTTTGAAATTGCTGCCTTCGGACCGCACGTATAACGAACCGTAAAACAATTGTATCCTTCGGCAAAATATGCACTTGCGATCGGTTCGGCTTCTCTGTCGGAGGTGAATCCATATCCGCCGCCGGGGAATACGACCATGGCGGGGCGCTTCTTTTTCGTCAGTTCAACCGAAGAGCTGTGTACCATTAATTCGAGTTTGACATCTGTTGCACCGTCATATATCTCGGTTTGATGAAGCCGGATTACTTCCATTTTTGATTCTCCTTGAAAAATTAATAATGGTAAGAACGAGAATTATTATAAAAGATATCGGAACAAAAATTTCCCCGATAATAGTGTATAATGTGAGCTTGCTGTTAGGGGAAATATCGCAAAAAACCGTGTCGACCTCCAGAGGTTTGGAAGAAGCTATAATCCTTCCTTTTGTGTCAATAAAAGCCGATACGCCTGTGTTGGCAGCGCGCATAACACAGCGTCTGTTCTCAATGGCTCGTAATTGCGAATGCCTCAAATGTGTGTAAATACCCACGCTGTCGTTGAACCAACTGTCGTTTGTTACAAGCGAAATATATTCGGCACCTTCTCTGCATCCGTCTGAAGAAAATGATGGGAATATAGAGTCGAAACATACCAAAGGGGTTATGTCGCCGCAGTCGGTCTTGATGATGACGGCATCTTCGCCCTCAAGATAATCGCTTGAACTCTCGTTAAACTCGCCTACAAACGGCACTAAACGACCCAATATGTCTGCAAACGGCATAAACTCACCAAAGGGTACGAGATGACGTTTATCGTATCTGTCCGATATACTTCCGTCCGGCAAAACTGCTACAACAGAATTGTAAACACCCTCGTCGTTTCTTGCGCTAACTCCCGCTACAATCGTAACGTTGTACTTTTGAGCAATATTCGAAAACGATTTATGTAAAGTGCCGTTTTCATAAAAATACATCGGTATAGCACTTTCGGGGATAACGATTATTTCCGCGCCGCCCTCGGCAGCTTCGGTGGTCATATCCATATACCTGTCGAAAATAGAGCCTTGCTTGTCGGAATCCCACTTTTCGTTAGATAAAACGTTTCCTTGAATAGCCGCCGCTTTGACCGTTTCCGATTGTGATTGCGGTAATAAATATAAAACAGTTCCTGTTAAAGAATTAATGAGGATAACCGAAACTCCGATAATTCCGTAAAAACGCTTTTTGTCTTCAATGAATTTTACGATGAAATAACAGCTTGATACGGTTATAAATGTTATGAAAGATTTTCCGAAGAACGATGAGGTCTGTAAATAGGGAAGGAACCCTGTCATAGATACGGCGATATTGTTCCAGGGGAAGGCTAATGTCCCGAGAGTTAAAACCCATTCGCCGATGACCCATAACGATGCCGTTGCCAAAATTTCCTGACATCCTTCGGGAAAGTGCTTAGAAACGTTCAAAATCAAAGCTTCAACTAGGGCGTGTATAAGCGGTATAAAAATGCATGAGCATATCACAACGAATATTGCCTGCGTGGAAGTAAATCCGAACCTCTTATACGGATATAACTCCGACAAAAAGATATATGAAGGCATATATAAGCCCAAAAAGTAAGCAAAATAGTTACCGAAGAACTTTTTGTTTTTCTTTCTTGTCAAACTTATTATAAAAAATTGATACAATAACGAGACAAAAGTGAGAATAAATAGTGCCTCGATATAATAGGGAACTGCGCCGATCAAACCTGCTGTTAAAGACATCGTCAAAGATAAGATCTTGCTGTTGGCGGTTTTATCTTTGATCTTGTTAACTGCATCGACGAAAACGGCTTGATTATTCAGGGATGTCTTCATCGTTTATTGCAACAGCAAAGCCGGCTTCAAAATATCCGTTGTATACTCTTCCTGTTTCGAATGTGTATTTAGCCATCTTTTGATGAACGTATTCGCCGTTTTCCGCCTTGATGAAATCACCTTTTTCATTAACAACGCGCGTGTCCATAAGGTTGTTATAAAAAAGTCCGTTATAACGCTCGCCGTTAGACCAAATATAAATACCCTCTCCGCAACGAACGTCATCCTTGAAATAACCTTCGTAGCTGTCGCCGGTTTCATAAGTCATAAAACCGTAACCTTCCTTAAGGTCGTTCGAGAAATTTCCTTCGTATGTCGCACCGGAAGCCCATGTGAACTTGCCTTTTCCGCTTCTTACGTCGTTGCTGTAAGGTCCTTCGTATTTGTTGCCCGACGCGGACGTAAATACACCGTTTCCGTGCTTCATCGAGTTCAGTACATCGCCCTCGTAGGTGTCGCCGTTTGAATATTTGAAGATGCCTTTTCCGGAGATCTGGTCATCAATAAATGTACCTTCGTATACGTCTCCGGTTGCAGCAAAGGTTATAACACCATTGCCGTGGCGGAGTCCCTCGACAATGTCGCCTTTATACACGTCTCCGTTCGAATAGGTGATGGTCTTGTTGTAATAGTCAAGCTCGGCTTCAACACCGTTTTGGTATTTGATTGTACCTATAACGGGCTGGTCGTTTTCCCATTCACCCAAATACTTGGCGCCGTTTCCGAGAGTAGTAAAACGTCCGCCGAGAAGGAAGATGATTAAGAATGTAAGGGCAACCAATGCCACCGCGGATATTAAAATGATAATTATCGGGTTGACTTTATTTTTTTTCAAGATTGATACCCCTCTAAGCAAATAGTTCGTTCAAGGTTTTGCTGAAACTTTCGACAGATTCGGGGAAAATATAGGTTAACGCGACCGCCGCCAAAACGAGAATAACGAGGCTGATTATTATAAAAAGTATCGTTGCGTCCTTGCTTCTGTATTTGGCTTTGGCAAGGCTGACTCTTTCGGGAGCGATATAATACTTTCCGTCCTCGGTATTGAAAACGATTTCGGAAAGAGAGCCGCCGCTTTTTAGCGCTCGTGAGACGAATGGTGTTATTTTAACATCTAATTCTTCGATATTTATCGCGTTTTCGGGAGATGTCGCTTCAATATCTATGAGAGCGCGGACAAACTTGCCGAGAAAACGGTTGTTGTAAAACACCGTGAGCACAGCAATAGCGCACCCTAACATAAACATCCAAACAATAACAGTTATATCCATCTTACACCTATTTAATAATTGCTTTTCCGAGCATATAAGGTCTTAATGCCTCGGGAATATTTACACTGCCGTCTTCGTTGAGATTGTTTTCGATAAGAGCAATAAGCATTCTTGGAGGAGCAACAACGGTATTATTAAGAGTATGAGCAAGATACTTTCCGTTTTCACCGTCAACACGAATCTTGAGTCTTCTTGCCTGTGCATCGCCGAGATTGGAGCAGGAGCCGACTTCAAAATACTTTTTCTGTCTGGGAGACCATGCTTCAACGTCGACCGATTTGACCTTAAGGTCAGCGAGGTCGCCGGAACAGCATTCGATAGTACGAACGGGAATGTCTAAAGAACGGAAAAGATCGACGGTGTTTTGCCAAAGCTTGTCGAACCATACCATGCTCTCTTCGGGCTTACAGATAACGATCATTTCCTGCTTTTCAAACTGATGGATTCTGTATATACCGCGCTCCTCTATACCGTGTGCACCCTTTTCTTTTCTGAAGCAGGGAGAATAGCTGGTGAGAGTTTTGGGGAGCTGTTTCTCGGGAATAATGGTGTCAATATATCTGCCGATCATAGAATGCTCGCTGGTGCCGATGAGATAAAGGTCTTCGCCTTCGATCTTATACATCATTGCATCCATTTCGGCAAAACTCATAACACCGGTAACAACGTTGCTTCTGATCATAAAGGGTGGGATGCAGTACTCAAAACCACGCTGAATCATAAAATCGCGTGCATAAGAAATAACAGCGGAATGGAGCTGTGCGATATCTCCTGTAAGGTAATAGAAACCGTTTCCTGCTACCTTTCTTGCGCTGTCAAGATCAAGACCGTTGAGCTTTTCAAGAATCTCGGCGTGGTAGGGGATCTCAAAATCGGGAACAACCGGCTCGCCGAATCTTTCAACTTCGACGTTTTCCTCGTCGCTTGCACCTATCGGAACAGAAGGATCGATAATGTTGGGAATGCGCATCATGATATTATTGATTTTTTCGCCGATTTCCTTTTCTTCCGCGGTAAGCTCGTCGATTCTGCCGCCGTCAGCAGCTACTGCGCGCTTAACTTCTTCCGCTTCTTCGCGCTTGCCCTGTGCCATGAGAGCGCCGATTTGTTTGGAAGCCTTGTTTCTGTTGGCACGTAGGGCTTCAACCTCGGTTTTTATTTCGCGGTTGCGCTTATCGAGCTCGATAACTTCGTCAACAAGCGGAAGCTTGCTGTCCTGAAATTTCTTTTTGATGTTTTCGCGTACAAGATCGGGGTTTTCTCTGAGAAATCTAATATCTAACATTTTTGTTTACTCCATTCGTTTGATTATTCTTCGTTATTGAAAAAATTGTCTCCGCATAGGGATTTGATTAATATTTCAAGGTCATCGGAATCCGAAAAAGCAATCGAAATTTTGCCTTTTCCGTCCGAAGAACGCTGTATGACAGTCTTTCGCCCGAGAACATTGCATATATCGCGTTCGATCTTTTTATAATATGATCTACTGACATTGTCTTCTTCGGTTGTTTTCAGAGGCTTGTCAGGAGACATAAGCTTCTTGACAAGCTGCTCTGTCTGTCTTACCGACAAACCGTTTGAGATGACATATTTGGCTTGTTCTTCTATTGTTTTTTCATCAAAGACTTGCGTTAATGGTATTAATGTTCTTGCGTGCCCGTAACTTAAAGAACTGTCTTCCACCAACGATAATACGCTTTCCGGAAGCTTAAGGATTCTTAAAATGTTGGCTACCGATGCACGTGATTTGCCGACTCGCTCGGCAGCTTCTTCCTGCGTAAACCCGAATCTTTCTATAAGATCGCGGTAACCTCTGGCTTCTTCTGCGGGATTGAGGTTTTCGCGTTGAAGATTCTCGATAAGAGATAATTCGCTCGCGCGCATATCGTCCGCTTCTATGATCAAGGCAGGGATCTCATTTAATCCCGCTATCTTTGAAGCTCTCCATCGACGTTCACCTGCGATGATCTCATAAAAACCGTTCGGTTTGCGTCGTACTGTTATAGGTTGGAGAATGCCGTGCCGTCCGATTGAATCTGCAAGCTCCAAGAGCGCCGCTTCGTCGAAGATGGTTCTCGCCTGACCTCTGTTGGGTTCTACATCGGATAGTTTAAGCGTTGTAACTCCGTTTGATTCTTTGTTTTCTATTGAATTGTCTGCAAGAAGCTCATCGAGACCTCTGCCCAGACTTCTTTTTGCCATATCTTCCTCCGTTATCGTTCGCATCTGCGCATAAGCTCAACTGCTACGGCAGAATAAGCTGCGGTGCCTTTTCCGTTTCTGTCATAATCGGTAATAGCCATACCGTGGCTGGGTGCCTCGCTGATTTTAACGCTTCGCGGAATAGGTGTTCTGAAAATTTTATCCGAGAAATATTTTTTAAGCTCTTCCAAAACTGCAACGGTAAGGTTCAGCCTGCCGTCATACATATTGATCAATACACCTAACAACTCTATGTCGGGATTGTATAGACGCTTAATTTGCTTGATGGTTGCAGTAAGCTGCGATAATCCTTCCAGGGAATAATACTCGCAAAGTACGGGTATAATAACGTATTTCGCGGCAGTTAAAGCATTTATAGTCAAAAGACCAAGGGAAGGGGGACAGTCGATTATTATGAAATCAAAATGTTCTTCCGCACCCATTATCGCGTTTTTGAGCTTCGCCTGACGTTCATTTTCGTCGGCAAGCTCCAGCTCGGCTCCGGCAAGGTTCATGCTTGACGGTATTACGGATAGACCTTTTACCGAAGATTGCAATACAACGTCGCTCCATTTGTATCTGCCGATAACAAGGTCATATACACTGCCTGTAACACTTTTCTTTTTTATTCCGATTCCGCTGGTGGCGTTTCCTTGAGGGTCGGAATCTATAAACAATACACGTTTTCCGCTTCGCGCCAAACAAGCCGCGATATTCAAAGCGCTTGTCGTTTTACCAACGCCGCCTTTCTGGTTCGCAAAGCATATTATATTACATTTTCCCATACTGTTCCTCATATGTATAATTATTATAAGTATAACAAAATGATATAAAAAGTCAATATTTTGATTTTATTTTATTACATATAATTATATAAAATTGCTTTCAAACGTAAAATATTTGCAAATTGATTGACAATAGGGAAATAATTGTATAAAATACAACGTAAAATCGCGTATTGTGTTTTGGAGATAAATTATGGATTGGATGACAGAACAATTAAATTGGATGTTTGAACAGTTACGTTCATATGCTATGACAGCCGGATTGCGTTTGTTGGCGGCAGTGGTGGTTTGTGTGATCGGCTTTAAGCTGTCAGGCATACTTGTCAACAAGCTGAAAAAATGTGAGAAATTTTCAAAATCCGACCCTTCCGCGACCGGCTTCATCGCAAGCTGTATTTCGATCGGGTTGAAGATCATTGTTATAGTGTCTGTGATCGCTATTTTGGGAGTCCCGATGAGCTCTGTCGTTGCGCTTGTCGCTTCTGCGGGCGTAGCGATAGGTCTCGCTGTTCAAGGCGCACTGTCAAATCTTGTCGGTGGTATTATGATTTTGTTATTCAGGCCTTTTAAGGTGGATGACTATATAGAATCCACCGGCGCTTCCGGTACCGTACGTGCAATTACGGTATTTTATACTATGCTTAATACTCCCGATAATAAAGTTGTAACCGTGCCTAACGGTGCTCTTACAAATTCGGTTGTGATTAATTATTCCACCGAAGACACAAGAAGGCTCGACATAAACTTCATTGTCGGATACGAACATCCGTCATCCGAGATAAAGGATATTATGTTGAATGTTGCATCATCATGCGATAATGTGTTAAAGGATCCCGCGGCGATGGTAGTAATATCAAATTGTACCGAACGCGGAGTGGAGTATTGCCTGCGTGTATGGTGTAAAAACGTTGATTATTGGGATGTGAAATTCGCTCTTACCGAGTCTGTCAGAAAATCTTTGAGCGATAACGAAATAAAGATACCGTATCCTAAAATGGATGTGATAATAGAAAATCAAAAGGATTAGATATGAAGAAAACTACAAAAATTGCAGTCATAGCTGCGCTTACAGCCGCTTTGTTCCTTGTTGCGGCGCTTGTATTACCCCCAATGTTTAACAATAATGGCAACGATACCTCGAGTTTGAGTGAAAATGTATCTTCGGATGCGCCGCAAATCAATGATGTTTCCGAACCCGAGGAAATGAGCAAACCCGAAAACATCGATTCATATGCGCTCGCATTAGAGGATGTGTTGAAAAGTAAGGGTAAAATATCGGTTTCTTTCTCGGATCGTATCGATAAAGAGTTTCTTGATAAGTTAGCTGATACTTTCGGCAAGGAATCTGTTGAATCATTGGCTGACTATTTGTCGAAGGGCAACGTGGGCTCTGCTGAGTGGAGAAAGATATTCGGGTACAGCGAAAAAGCTTTTTTGGCTGTGCTTGACCAAAAACTCGAACGCACTACTATTATTGAAAATAAAGACAGCAATGCTGAATTTGTATTCGTCGGAGATGTTAGCTTTGCTGACGGTTACAGCGTTATGTCGCATTATGATTCTCGCAACAAGGGTGTAGAAGGAATTGTATCTACCGAGGTTCTCGAGATTATGCGCGCCGCCGATGTAACAATGGCAAATAATGAGTTCACTTTCACCAAACGCGGTTCGCCTATCCCCGGTAAACAGTTTACGTTTAGAGGCAACCCCGATAACGTTAAGATATATGACGAAATGGGTGTTGATATCGTTGGTCTTGCAAATAACCATGCGTTTGATTACGGCCCCGATTCGCTAACTGATACACTCGCCACTCTTGATAATGCATCTATTCCTCATGTTGGCGCGGGCGAGAATCTTGACGATGCAAAAGCACCGTATTTCTATATCGTTAACGGATACAAAGTAGCGATAGTTGCAGGCTCTGCGATCGACCCTTACAGCACGCGTGGCGCAACTGCAAATCAAAGCGGTGTTTTTCAGATCTTTGATACTGTTTCTATGAGTAACGCAATATCTTCCGCAAAAGAAGAAGCTGACTTTGTAATCGCCTATGTTCATTGGGGACATGAAAGCACGACCGTTCTCACAGGTGGACAGAAGAGTATGGGAAAGGCGTTTGTTGATGCCGGTGCCGATCTTGTTGTAGGTATGCATTCTCACTGTATGCAAGGTATGGAATATTACAAGGGTAAGCTTATTGTATACAGCCTTGGTAATTTTACTTTCTCCAGGTATAATCTTACTGCCGGGATGTTAAAAACAAATATATCCGATGACGGTGAATTTACCAATACCTTCTATCCGTTAATGCATAAGAATAACTTTACTTACATAAACTCGGGCGATGAGGGTGTCGGACAGTTTACGGAACTTAAGAGTCTTTTGATAAATGCAAATATTTCGGATGAGTATATCGTAACCGAAGCAAAGAAGGAACACGAAAATGAATAGATTTGTTTGCTTTGTTTTATTTGTAACGCTTCTTGCTTCCGCGGTGTTGCCGTCAGTCGCGTTTGCCGAAAATGTTTCTGAGCCCGCTTCGGGCGGATCTGTAGTCGATCACATATCGCAAGCAATATTTATTGCGGTAATGTCGATAGGTATTCTCGGTCTACCTGCTTATTTTTGGTTGAATGCTCGGCGAAATAAGCTTTTACGCGAATTTAATGACGATGAATCAAACGATGAGAAAAAGCCTGATGAAAAAATCGAAGCATCCGAAGAGATAAACGAATAAAAAACAATAGCCGAGAGGGTATCCACCTCTCGGCTGAATTTTTATGTGTTTTCGTTTTCTATTGCATCGATGGCATCCGCTATGCAATTATCATGTTTGACAAGTTCAAAGGCAGCTCGCTCCCTGTCGCAACCTGTTTTTGAGCATATCATACGAATAGCCCTGTCGACGAGCTTTTTGTTATTTGGGATCATATATGCCATATAGTTACCGCGTACTCGACCGAATTTGATCATAGCGCCGGTAGATAGCATATTGAGAATCATTTTTTGCGCGGTTCCGGCCTTCATTCGCGTTGAACCGGTAATAACCTCGGGACCGACTTCTGCAATTATCGGTATATCGACCATTGGCACAAGATCGCTGTTGGGGTTGCAGGAAATACATAAAGTATATGCTCCGCATTCTTTGGCGTATTTTATAGCGCCTTTAACGCAATTTGCACTGCCGCTGGCACTTATGGCAACAAGTACGTCTTTAGCACTGAAATGACGCTTTTTTAGTTCGGAAACGATGCTGTCAAAATCATCTTCAGCGAATTCGCGAGAAGCGTACAATGCCTCTGTTCCTCCTGCCATCAGACCGACAACGCGATCCTCGCTTACTCCGTACGTTGGAACGCATTCCGAAGCATCAAGCACACCTAAGCGCCCCGATGTGCCTGCACCGCAGTAATATATATGACCGCCGGTTTTTAATGAATCGGCGAGAATGTCGATGCCTCTTGCGATTTCGGGCAGAGCCTTTTCAACGGCGAATGCAACGGTTTTATCTTCATCGTTGATGACCCGAGCGATTTCTATCGTGCTCATTTTATCAATGTTTGCCGTTTTTTCGTTATAGCCCTCTGTAGTAAGCTTTGAATACTCTGACATTTGATGTGCCTCCTACTTGATTTATGTATAAATATTATCATAAACACCATTTATTGTCAACCGAGAGGTCATTTTTCCATTTGTGCATATTGACATTCATTTTAGTGTGTGGTATTATGATTTTGTATAAAACACTATAAGGAAAAGTATAAGATGGAAAGAAAACTTATTAGCGTTGTCGTTCCGTGTTACAACGAATCCGAAGCCCTTCCGTTCTTTTTTGAAGAACTTGAAAAGGTTATTGAAAAGATGCCCGAATACGATTTTGAGGCAATATACGTTGATGACGGCTCTAAGGATAATACATTGGAAATTGTTAGAGAACGTGCGGCAAAAGATCCGGTTACCAGATATGTTTCTTTTTCGAGAAATTTCGGAAAGGAAGCGGGAATGCTTGCAGGTCTTCGTGCAACAAAGGGCGATTATGCCGTAATTATGGATGCCGATTTGCAGGATCCGCCTTCGTTGCTTCCCGAAATGATGAAGCTCCTTAACGAAAAAGGTTGTGATTCTGTTGCCACTCGACGTGGAAACCGCAAGGGGGAACCGCCTATAAGAAGCTTCTTTGCAAACTGTTTCTACGGTATTATTAACCGTATTTCGAAAGTAAAGATGACCCCGGCGGCGCGAGATTATCGTCTTATGACAAGAAGAATGGTCGATGCCGTTCTCTCGTTGAGCGAATATAACAGATTTTCTAAAGGTATTTTCTCTTGGGTCGGTTTTAAGACCGAGTGGATTTCCTATTCCAATGTTGAACGCGTAGCAGGTAAGACAAAATGGTCTTTCTGGGGATTGTTTAAGTACTCCATCGAATGTATTGTAGCATTTTCTACCGTTCCTCTTAACGTCAGCTCGTTTAGCGGTGTGCTGTTGTTCCTTCTTTCGATTGCCGGCGCAATAGCTATTATTGTCAGAAAAATAATCGATGCATCTTCTTCTGTCGACGGCTGGGCATCTACTATTTGCGTTATACTGTTTGTTGGCGGTATTCAACTGCTTTGTATGGGTATTCTCGGACAGTATCTGTCCAAGACATACTTAGAAACAAAACACCGTCCGGACTATATTGTAGCTGAAACCGAAGAAGATATCCGCAAGGATAATTAATATGTTTGGATTCAAAAAGAAACCGCCCAAGAATACCGATTCGCCGGAATTTCGTCTTTATATGTGCCAAAAGCTTGATGGCAGAGGCTTAAAATATGTTTTGGAGCGCGATCCCGAAAAAGGCGACAGAGTTATCGGAAAGGGTGGGGTATTGAGCCTGTACCAAGGTGATTTTTCGGTGGTTTGCGGAGGCAAAGCCTTATTCGTCTGTAAAGCGGAAGAGCTTCTTGCTTGGGAGTTTATGTCGCTTGACGGTGCAACACTTACCGGATTCGACAGGGTGCAGGGTAAAGAAAGAACCGTTTTAGCTTATTATACATATTACAGAGATTAAAAAGGAGAGGCGTCTATTTTGGCGCGTGTACAGCAATGGCTGAAAAATTCAGAGTTGGTATCATCGGATGTGGTGGTATCGCAAACGGTAAGCATCTTCCCGCTTTGAAAGCGCAACCTGATGTAGAGATGGTTTGGTTCTGCGATATTGTTAAGGAACGTGCTGAACTTGCAGCGAAAACCTACGGCACTCCCGATGCAAAGGTATGCACCGACTACAAAGAAGTTCTCGCTGACGAAACTGTTGATATCATCCACGTTTTGACACCCAACCGCTCCCACAGCTTTATTACTGTTGATGCCCTTGAAGCAGGTAAGCACGTTATGTGTGAAAAGCCTATGGCCATAAATGCCGAGGAAGCTAAAAAGATGGTTGATGCCGCAAAGCGCACAGGCAAAAAGTTAACGATCGGTTATCAGAACCGTCATCGTCCTGACTCGCTTTATGTTAAAGCAGAAGCTGAAAACGGCACTTTCGGAGATATCTATTACGCAAAGGCAACCGCTATCAGAAGACGCGCTGTTCCTACTTGGGGCGTGTTTATGAACGAATATGAACAGGGCGGCGGTCCTCTTATCGATATCGGAACTCACGCGCTTGACCTCACTCTTTGGTGTATGGACAACTATAAGCCGAAATATTGTGTAGGTACTACTTATCATAAACTCGGCGATAAATTCCCGACCGGCAATGCCTGGGGCGACTGGAAACCCGGCGAACTTACGGTAGAAGATTCCGCTTTCGGCTTCATCGTTATGGAAAACGGCGCAACTATTATTCTCGAATCCAGCTGGGCTCTTAATATGCTTGATCCTCGCGAAGCGATAACTACTCTTTGCGGTACCGACGGCGGCGCTGATATGCTTGACGGTGTTCGTATTAACGGTGTCCGTAACGGCAAGACTTATGTGCTTAAACCCGGTCTCGGTGCAGGCGGTGTTGACTTCTATGACGGCTCGGGCGATGAAAAACCCGCTGAACGCGAAGCAAGACTATTCCTCGAAGCAATTCGTGAAGATAAAGAACCTGTTGTTACACCCGAACAGGCATATACTGTAAGCCGTATTCTCGAAGGTATCTATACCTCTGCGAAGACCGGTGAACCTTACTACTTTAACTAAGAGGTTGATTTTATGAAATTAGGTGTTATAACCGTTTTATTGGGCGATAAGCCTCTTGATGAAGCGCTTGCTTATCTTAAGTCTCTCGGTATCGAAGAACTTGAAGTTGGTGCCGGCGGATACCCCGGAAAGGCACATTGCGATCCCGCGGTTTTGCTTTCTGACGAGGATAAACTTAATGAATTTAAGGCTGCTTTTGAAAAATATGACCTGAAGATAAATGCGTTTGGTTGCCACGGTAATCCTGTTCACCCCAATAAGGAAATAGCAGAAAAGTACCGTTCCGACTGGAGAAATGCAGTTCTTCTTGCTGAAAAGCTTGGCATCAAGAAAATCATCGGTTTTTCTGGTTGCCCCGGAGATTGTGTGAATTCGCAATATCCCAACTGGGTAACCTGCCCTTGGCCCGAAGATTATCTTGCTGTTCTTGAATATCAGTGGAATGATGTGTTGATTCCGTATTGGAAAGAAGAAGCTGCTTTCTGCGCTGCACACGGTATCGAAAAGATATGCTCCGAAATGCACCCCGGCTTCTGTGTTTACAATCCCGAAACACTCCTTCGAATCCGTGCGGAAGTCGGAGATATTATAGGCGCTAACTTTGACCCGTCGCATCTCATTTGGCAGGGAATTGATCCTGTCGCTGCAATAAGAAAACTTGGCAATGCTATCTATCATTTCCACGCAAAGGATACTAAAATCGATAGCATTAACACCTCTGTCAACGGTGTTCTTGATACCAAACATTACGGTGATGAGATCAATCGCTCTTGGATATTCCGTGCTGTTGGTTACGGTAACGATATGCAGTATTGGCGTGATATGATAAGTAATCTTCGTTTGGTGGGATATGATGATATCCTTTCCATCGAACACGAAGACAGCCTTATGACCTCCTGCGAAGGCTTGGAAAAGGCTGTTGCTTTCCTCAAGCAGTGCATAATGAGTGAACCCGCTCCTAAGGGTATGTTTTGGGCATAAATTATGAATTTGCTTATTGCTCCTGATTCTTTCAAGGGAAGCCTTACTTCCGAAGAAGTTTGTAATGCTGTTACAAAAGGCGCAATAATTGCCGATCCGAATGTTATTATAAAACAAATCCCCTCTTCCGATGGCGGTGAGGGGTTTTGTTCTTGTATGAAAAGTATATTCGGCGGTAATTGGATAGAAAGAACTGTAACTTATCCGTTAGGAAATAAGGGAAAATCATCGTTTGTATACGACGATGTCAATAAAACTGCATATATCGAACTCGCATCGGCGGCAGGACTTCACTTGGTAGATACAGAAAAACGAAATATCTTAAAATCCACTACTTACGGGGTAGGAGAACTTATTCGTTGTGCAGTAGATTGCGGAGCGAAAAAGATTGTCGTCGGACTGGGCGGCTCTGCTACAAACGATGGCGGAATAGGGCTTTTATCAGCACTTGGTGCACGCTTTTTTGATGAGAAAGGCAATCTTTTGAACCCCATTGCAGAATCACTTCCGTTGGTGCGTTCGGCTGATATGTCCGATTTGATAATATTTTCAAATATCGAGTTGGTTGCCGCGTGCGACGTTAAAAACCCGCTTTGCGGAGAAAACGGAGCGGCGTATGTTTTTGCAAAACAAAAAGGAGCGTCCGATGACGAGCTCATTTTTCTCGATAATGCGCTTCGTTCTTTCGCAGACGTGTTACATATTAATCCAAATGCCGAAGGTTATGGGGCCGCGGGAGGTGTCGGTGCCGCATTGATTTCGGTCTTGGGTGCGAATTTTGTTAGTGGTGCAAGCTTACTGGTGGAATCGGACGCTTTTATCAATGCACTTGAAACGGCAGATATGATCATTACAGGTGAAGGTAATACCGATGCGCAAACTGCTTGCGGCAAGCTTGTGAGCGCCGTTGCGCAATCCGCAAAGGCAAAAGGTATAAAAGTTATTGTTCTTTCGGGCGGGCTTTCGGACGGTTATGAAAAATTATATGATTTAGGCGTTTCCGAATTTTATTCCATATCCGATATGGGATACGAACTTGAGTATTGTATTAAAAATGCCGCCGATCTGTTAACCAAGTCGGAGGC
>JAZSLN010000017.1:0-9886 GCA_045535385.1 Eubacteriales bacterium | reverse complement strand
GGTGTTCGGCATTATGACGTTTATAACGAACACAGTCGAGCAAAAAGACCTTACGGTTACGCTTGTCTTTACCGCATTATGTCTACTTGTTTGTGTGTTATCGAGTATATGTGCAGCGCAGTATAAGAAGAACAAAATTCGCGCTTCTCTTCTTTCCTCGTTATCGCTCGGACTTTGCATCGCATTGAGCATCGGACTCATCGGAAATCCGATCACGGCGATGAGCGCAAAAAAGGATCTGACCGAATATGCCGAGAACAAATATCCTTCCGACGGAAACGGAGCTTTGGGCGAATTCGAGTTTTCGGAAATATACTACGATTTCCGTACAGGAGCCTATAACATCGAGGCTGTAAGCAATAAATATCCTACCGAAGGCGGTACTATAACCACCAACGACGGAAACATCCGAGACGGATTCGAATCGACTATGGAAGAAAAGATCTGCGAGCCGTATGTGCTTGAAATCACAAGTGTTTTGAGAGATGCCTTCCCCGAAGACAGCTTCTCGGTACGTTACGACGAAATCGCAAGAAAGGACGGAGAAGCTCCTCTTTCGAAGGGTGAGGGCGAGCTATACGGCAGCATCTCCTTCGAAATACATTTAGGCGGTATACAGAGCGCGACAACCATGAGAGAGCAGGTTGAAAAATATCTTCGTGTGCTCGATTCGTCCGACATAAAATATTCGCGTGTGATATTCAAAAGCGGCACGGGTCAATGGTTAAGAAGAAGCGTTACCATCGACGGCAACCGCCGCGAAAACGATTTTGATTTCGACATAAATTACGTTCCCGCAGGCGCATCCAATTCCTTCAACAGATGGCTCGGAAGGATGACCACAACGAATTAATTATGTAAACTCAAAAACACCGTTGCATTAATTTTTTGCAACGGTGTTTTTATTTTTATGATTAAGAACAAACAAGACGGTAAACAATAACAACACAGGAAGGAAAAACATATTCTGATAATAAAAAGAGGAGTGCAGAATTTTGAACACTAAAAACGGCGAAGAAAACATACGCCGAGGAGACATATATTACGCCGACCTAAGTCCGGTCGTCGGCTCGGAGCAAGGGGGAATACGACCTGTGCTTATTGTGCAAAACGATATGGGTAACCGATACAGTCCGACCGTTATTGCCGCGGCGATAACAAGCAGAACGGGAAAAGCAAAGCTTCCCACTCATATCGAGGTAACCGCCGACGTAGGTCCGAACGGAACAACGAATTGCGGTCTGGCGAAAAACTCGGTTATTCTTCTCGAACAAATAAGAACCATCGATAAACGCAGACTTAAGGAGCGAATGGGAACGCTCGACGAACAGACTATGAGCCAGGTAAACGGCGCGTTAGGCATAAGCTTTGGATTATAAACAAAAACGGAGCTTCTCGCTCCGTTTTATTTTTTGATGTTATTTAGTATTATCCGGAGTTTTTTTACGTCCGACTATACTTCCGACCGCAACTGCCACAACGGCAACCGCCAGAACAACAAGAACGATAACAAGCCAGAGAGGTGTTTTATTCTCGTTGTTTCCGCTTGACCGAGACGCATCTTCCGATATATCCGCGATTTCATCACTGTTCTCATCGGGCGATGCAACTGTAACACGAACAGTTATTTCTTCGCTGGTATTGAAGCTGTCATACACCAACAAGGTAAAGCTATCCTCACCGACAAATCCCTCGTCAGGACTATATATTATCAACTTCTTATCAGCAGCAGAGGCGACGCGTCCGTTCGAAGGCTTTTGAGTGAAAACGATATGTATATCCTCCCAATGAGAATCGGAATCATTAATTATAATATCAGCGGTAAGCGAATCGTCGCCCGCCACAAGCTCCATATCCTCAACCATCACCGTAGGAGAAAGATTCTTGTACACGCCGTGTATATACGAGTAGGTTATATCGTACATACGGCGAGTATATATCCCCTGCGGAGTTTTTATATCGGAAAAGCAAAGCTCGGCCAATTCGTAACCGTTCTGAAAATAAATATTTGTACCGCCCATATACCCGAATTTCTCACCGCAGTATAGAAGAATCTCATAGAAATGGCCTGCAGAAATATAATGTTCTCCGAAAAACTCTTTGCTCTTACCGCAATCAACGACAGCACCGAGACCTTTGGTATAAAGATCGGTCGCAAACACTTTATAGTTGTCCGTTTCGGGTATCGTTCCGTCATTACCTAAGCTTTTGAACACAGACGATGCATAGAAGCCGACACTATCGATCTTATCGTAATCAAGTGTGTTTCCGACGCGAAAAACATCACCCACGTAAACGGTTATATATCCTCGGTTTTTAATGTATTTTACGGTTTCCTTAGCAAAGATTAAGTCGGCATCCTTTGAGGTATTTTGAAACCACACAAAACCTACAAATTTGAGATTTTGGTATTTCTGTGATTTGAAGCCCTCGATAGTTTTTTTGACAAACCATTCGATTATCTCGGCACGCTCTTTTTCATCGCGGCAATATTCAACCTCGCCGTCTCCGTCTATGTCACCGAAGGCATTTTCGGATATTTCCGGATAAGGCAAAGCGACAAAAACTCCGTATTTTGATTTCACACCCAACTCGGAATAGACCCTGTCCACCGTCTTATCGAGTGAAGAGAAGGTGGCATCCTTGCCAAAAAGATTATTGAGCCACGATTCCCATGTGTTTTTATCAGTAGGAAACGGATTTGTCGAATAATGGTTAGTTGAGAAAAACATTGCGGAATCGAACATCTTACCCGAAATATTCCCCTCTGTGCCAAGATAAGCCACATAGGGCAACAGGTCGGATTCTGACATTGACGATTCTGCTGATGTCTGCAACACGACCGTGTCCTTATATCCCTTTATATCGTCAAGGTATCCCTTTGGTTTAGCGTTCGATTCTGCATTGACACCGAGCGATGCAGAAGAAAGCACTATACCAAGCGCAATTATAAAAGCCGTCAGCCTATTTTTCACTTACATTCTCCTTAATAAGCCCATAATAAACATCGGCAATGACCGCATGGCCGAATTCGTTGGGATGGGGGTCATATTCAATGACCTGCTTCATAAGATCCCAATCGGCATTGACCGCTTTCAAAGAGAGTCCCTCAAAGGACGTCCACACGTCGGCGACGGCATAGCCGTTAGCCGAAGAGAGCTCCTTTATAACCTCGTTCATACCCGCAACAGAGCGTTCGCCGATAGCCTCGAGATCGACTGTTGCAATTTGGGGAAGCTCGATTTTCATATTGTTGTAAGGATTATAAATCGTTTGAATTATTATTTTCGCGTTGGGATTCTTAGCATTTACCGCCGAAACGATCGCGGGTATCTCGTTACGGAGGTCGTTAGCGGCGGATACGATCAAATTCTCAAATTCTTCGGATTCTGCTTTCGTATTCATGGTATTTATAAGCGTTTGAACCTGAAGGAATGATGCCTCATATTGTTTTTTCGTTGCCTCATCGGTAGCGGAAAGATACATTGTGTACTCTGCGAAAAGCGCTTTGTTTTTCTGAACATCGAGCAAATTAAGTCCCAACACCGCAGGAAGCGAGCCGAGAACGTTGTTTCCTCCGATACTTATGAGAACGTAATCACATTTATCTAATTCCGCGGGTGCATTCGTCGACAGAAACGCAACAAGCTCTGCTCCGGTCATGCCGTCCACACCGTAGTTAGACACATTTACGTTATTATAATCGTTCTTGAGCTTGTCACCGAGAAGTGTCGAAAAACGGCTTTTCTCGACCTCCTTCAACGCGCATCCGCGCGCGATGGAGTCGCCAAGGACGACGAGCGAGATAGATTCGTTTTTATTGGCAGATGCAGGAGTATCAACGCCGCCTTCGGGAACGCTCGGCGCGGTATCGGGAACGTTATCCGAGGTGATGTCCGACAGCGTTTCTCTTCCGGATTCATCATCCGTACAGGAAAACAAGGTTACACCGAAAACGAGAACGAGCAATAAAGCAAAAACACGTTTGATCATAATAAACTCCTCATACAAATTTTATATAGTTTTACCGAACGATCTAAATATATTACACACTTATTATATTTCCTGAAAATACAAAAATCAAGGGGTGTTGTTATACATTTTATGCCATTCCGAATATACTCATAATCAGGGAGTGATTATTTTGGAAGATATTTACTGCAAAAGCTTTACGTTAAATAATTCCTTGGCGGCCATATCCGCATATATGTCGGAGGATAACATCTTCGCAACCGACGGCATAGAATGTTACATACACCGTATAGGCGGAAATTGCTGTAACGAAAGAATACGTACGCAAAGAACCTACAGAAGACTGCGTAACAACGACTCCGAGACCTTGACAGCGCTTGGATGCTGTTCCGACACACGCTTGTACTTTTTATCCGATTGCTTCGAGGAAACGGGATATGTCAGCCTCGACACATCGACTTCAAGATGCGGTAGCGGTTTGTTGGGTCCTCTTTCGGACGCATCGATCACAACGATAGGTAACGAGCGATTTATAGTAGGAGCGTTCGAAAAGACCGCATATCTTTTCGATATGAACGGCAAAAGATTGACAAGGCTTTGTTCGGCGGAAAAGAACGAGATCATAACCGATTTTATATCGCTCGGAAACGATATATTCGCACTCGGTACATCTAACGGAAATCTAAGAACGGTCACGGTAGTCGACAGCGGAAAGGAATACAGCGGAATCGTCAATAAAAACTACGTTTTGAGAATGATTTTTTCCTACGGAAGCGATATATACGGATTATTCGGGCGAAACTATATATACAATCGCATCATAAAGATCTATTCCGACGGTGCTTTCACACTTCCCGAAGGTCAAAAGCTCTGATAAGAATAATTCTCGCAACGTCGCATAGAAATGTATCGAACAAGTTATTTGTTACGAAAGGACGAAACAAAATATGAAAAAGATTCTCGCGGTTTCACTTATATTCATTATAATTTGTCTATACTCCTGCACCGCCCCTGCCGAACCCAAAGACACGATAAGCATACCGTTGAAAGTAACGGCAAAGTTAAACAGCAGCGATGCGGTATTCACTGCCGATATATTCGAAAACGGGTGCGACATAAGCTTCGATCCGAAACACCCCCTCGCGGGAACCGAATTGAGATTACGCGAAGAGGGCAACACGGCGACGATAGGCGATTTTTCGAGAAGCGTTGAGGAAGGCATCTTCCCTGCGCAGGAGGCGCTCGTAAAAGCGTTTCGCGCACTCGAAAAAACCGATATTTCGGGAATCGATACCGAAAACGGAATAAAGTATACTATTGACGAAATGACAATAATGGTGTATTATGATAAGAGTGCCGAGTTAATTACGGGCATAGAAACAGAGGAAGGCGGACGGCGGTTTAATTTCACCGTCGTAGGGCTTGAACTTTATGAAGGACAGAGTAGTAGCGAAGGTTGATCTTTCGGTCATCCGAAGCAATTACAACCATATAAAATCTACCGTCGGCAACAGCCGGGTTATGGCTGTCGTAAAGGCTGACGCATACGGACACGGTTCGGCGGTTATAGCCAAGGAGCTTGAAACCCTCGGTTGTACCGATTTTGCCGTAGCCTGCCTCAGTGAGGCACAGGAATTACGCGAATCGGGCATAAACGGAAGTATTCTCATCCTCGGTCCTACCGACGCGAGATTTGCAGGAGAGATCACCGAGGGCAATTTCATCCAATCCTGCGACAGCTTCGACTACGCGCACGCCCTTTCCGAAAAAGGCGGTGCGCACATACATATCAAGGTCGATACCGGTATGTCCAGAATCGGCATTTACTGCCACGGTAAAGCCGATATTGATCGCGCCGCAGACGAAATAGAATCTATTTCCAAGCTGAACAACATAATCATCGACGGTATCTTCACTCATTTCGCAGACAGCGACGGCGAAAGCCGTGAATATACCGACAGGCAGTTTTCGGTGTTCACTTCCCTTCTTAATGAGCTCGAAAAACGCGGAATAAACGTCGGCACGCGGCATTGTTGCAACAGCGCGGCAACACTAAGATATCCCGAAATGCGTCTTGATATGGTGCGTGCGGGAATTATACTTTACGGTCTTATGCCTTCGGCTAACCTTTCCGACGCGCTTATCCGGCCCGCAATGAAATTATCGGCACGAGTTTGTGCCGTACACGAATTAAAGAAGGGCGATTGCGTGAGCTACGGATGCACCTATCGCGCAGACAAAGACACCCGTGTCGCTGTTATTTCGATCGGTTATGCCGACGGATTTTCAAGAGTGTATTCGGGACGACCGATGATCAAAATCAACGGAAGTGTTTTTTCCACCGTCGGAAAAATATGTATGGATATGTGCATCGTCGATATCGGCGATTCGCCTTGCAACGTAGGCGCGGCTGCGGTTATTTTCGAATCAAGCGAGGATATCGACCGCCTGGCCGACGCATTGGGAACAATCAATTACGAGATCCTTTGCTCCTTGAAGCACCGAGTCAAGCTCGAATACATATAAAAAATCAGGAGTTACCGCTCATACGGCGGTAACTCCTTTATTTTTCGATTTGGCTCATAACGAACTCTTTACATTCAAGAAGAGCTTTGTTTTCGGGATCAGCATGCAAAGCGAAGGCGATACGACCTAAAAGACTCATAAGATATTTCTTCGGAGTATCCTGCGAGCCAATATGCGCCAAATGCTCAGCAACACCGTATTTTCGGCAGTAATGGACCTCCTGACGGAGCCTTCTTCTATAATCCGAGGGGGTATTTACCCTTTCGTTAACGACAATACCCGTAACGGTTTGTCTTTGGGAAGAAAGAACCGAACGGGTCTTCTTAACGTTAAGGAAGAAACCGTATTTTTTCAATTCTTCCGAAACAAACGCAATTATCTCTTCACCGTCAAAATCTCCCGAAAAGGTCATATCGTCGCAATAACGCGTATAAGCGATCCCCTTCTCCCTGCACCATTCGCCCACTTGCTCGTCAAACTCGAACATAATTATATTGGTTATCGCGGGCGACGAGGGGGCGCCTTGGGGGAGCTTATCCTTATAATAGCAGAGCATCGTCAGCAAAACACGGTTGGATTCGGAATACATTTCGGCAGGAAATGCCTTTTCCTTCACCTGCGAATACAGCACGCTATCAAAAAAATTCTTAATATCGAGCTTTAATACCTTAGGTTTACGTGTATGACGCCGAGCGTTCTTAATTACACTCGCGCCGCATTTATACGCAGTAGCATAGCGCGACACCGGCATAAACGAAAGAAGACGCTCGGAAATAAGTCTTTGAACCTGCTTAAGAAGCGGATCTGGCACCGAAAGAGTCCGCACCCCTCCGCTTCGTTTCGGAAGGTCGACGCGTTGATAGTGTTTATCAATACTGTTGCTTAACGTATAAAGCGTTTTAGACGATACACCGAGATCCCTTTCAAGCGAAGACAGCTCGCGGTATACTATCACACGTCATCCCCCCTTAGCCAAAGCATTACAACTTGAACGATACTTTTTTGTTTTGTATTCCGATAATGCGAAGATGTAGTGAGCGAAGCGTGCACACACCGTGTGCTTCACTACATCGAGCTTTTCGGTCTATGAGTTTTAGTTTAACAACACCGACAGCGACTCGCCGCCGACACGATTTCGTAAAAAACCGATTTCGCTATCGTTCGTTTAGCCGAAGCTTTGATTTTAGTATATCACATCAATTACATATATGCAAGAAAAAACTTCCGCGAATTAGTATTCACGGAAGCTTTGTATTTATTCATGTATCGGTATTATACCCAACCTGAGGTCCAGCCCGAATCCTCGGCGCCGGGGTCGTAAGGATCGCACGTATAGTCCTTATTCATATTATAAGTACCGAAATATGCGCGTTTGAGCTTCACGTAGTTGATCGCTCTGACCTCGCCGCCAGCGGCTTCGCAGGCTTCGTGCTGAATGGTTGTAAGGTTATCCTCTCCGATATATGCGTTTTTTACCGCGCTGTAATCGAATACCGTGATCTCGCCGTCGCCGTCGATATCACCCATAACGACCGCAGTATAGGACACGCCGTTAACTTTAACGTTAAAGCCGGTACCTATATAATCATCCGAAGATGCGGTAAGCTCGACACCCTTTGTGTTATACACTCTTACGTTGTATCCGTGAAACGCGTGTCTTACGGTACTTAAGGTAGTTCCTGCGGGAATACCGTAGACCTTGCCGCTTTTCAAAACAGGCACAAAATCAATAAGAGTGGCACTCGAAACATTCATAGAAGCACACACACCCAAAAGTGTGGAAAAAACGAGGAGAAGCGCAACAACTATAGCTGTCTTCTTCATTTAATGTCCTCCTAAATTAAACCTCTACCCATTCACCGGGGCAAGCGAGCGCCTTATGACCCGCTTCGATGATACCCATAACGGAGATGGTTTCATCGTGTTCAGCGAAAATTTCACCGGTCTTGAAGAAGGTACAGAGAGCTTTGATAAAGTTGCCGAAATAGTCGCTCATCTGAGGAATACGATGGGTCGAACCGTTTTCGTAGCTGATAAGCATTTCGAAATCAACGCCGGTCCAATCGTAGTGGCTCATAACAGCACGTCTGCCATTGGAAAATTCGATGATCATCGATTCATAAGGGCCGCTGCCGACAGACATAAGACGTTTTACCTCGCTGCCCATAAGAACAACGATAGGCTCGATCTGGTGGATAGCATAAGTTCCGAATGTACCGGGGCCGCGAGAGTTAATAAAGCAGATACCTTCACGGTTTACGTCCTTAAGCTCGTTGGAGAAACGAAGCGCAGAGGTAGAGAAGAAGGGAGTGTTGTTAGATTCGCCGATTTCCACGATCTGTTTTGCAATATCCTTGGAAAGAGCGAAGGTCTTATCAACATAAACGCGTTTTCCGCTCGCGAGAGGTTCGCGACAGAGATCCAAATGTCTTTCGGGATTATCGGGAGAAAGAACGATAATGCAATCACTCTTTTCAACAACCTCGGAAATAGAATTACAACGTTCTACGCCGAACTGTTCGCACCATTCGTCGGTGGTCATTCCGCCGGGCTTGTCCATTTCTGCGTAAGCATAAGCAACCTTGAATTCATCTCCGTAAAGCTCGGCGATAAGCTTCGGATAGTTCAAAGCGTGCCATTCGTCAAGAAAATAGTCGATAAATCCAATCTTAATCATTTCTTCATTCTCCAATCTTTTCTTTAAGAAAGTTTACAGCGAGCAAAATGTCGGCATAGGGATCGTCGCCGCATTCGCGTTCAACGGTAAGGAAGCCGTTATAGCCGATATCTTCGAGCGCTTTAAGATAAGCATCGAAAGGAACGTTACCCTCTCCGAGAGGAACCTCGAGGAAGTAATCGGAAAGACGAAGGTCTTCGATACCGCCTTCGGCAAAGAAGGTATAAACCTTACGGGGATCGATAATAAAGCCCTTACCGTCCTTCGCGTGGGTATGAACGATATATTTACCGAGAGTGTATACGGCGGCAACAGGGTCGGTACCGGTACACATAACAAGGTTTGCAGGGTCCATATTAACACCGAAGCCCTTGGAGTTTACATCATCGAGAAACGCTTTAAGACGGTCTGCGGGTTCGGGACCGGTTTCGATAGCGAAGGTTACGCCGACAGAAGCGGCATATTCACCGATTTCGCGGCAAGCGGAAACCATATTTTTGTATGCTTCACATTCGGTATCAGCCTTTGCAGGATCGTCGGCAGCTTCGGGAACTACGCCTATATGGGTAGTAACAACGTTGGTACCGAGACGTACCGCAAGATCTGCAACCGCTTTGGAAGCAGGAATCTTCCAAGCGTTTTCGTCAGCACGTTCGAAGCCGTGTCCGCCGAAATCGCCGCATACTGCGGAAACAACGAGACCGTATTTGT
>JAZSLN010000064.1:0-24360 GCA_045535385.1 Eubacteriales bacterium | reverse complement strand
CGATATCGTCTTCCACGCCGCGGCACATAAACACGTGCCTCTTATGGAGCAAAGCGGAAGCGAAGCAATTAAAAATAACGTTTTCGGTACTTATAATACCGCTGATATGGCGGAAAAATATGATGTAGAGAAGTTTATACTTATCTCTACCGATAAAGCGGTTAATCCGACCAATATTATGGGCGCATCCAAACGCGTTTGCGAAATGATCGTTCAGTGCCGTACAGACAGCAGAACGTCTTTTGCGGCGGTTCGTTTCGGTAATGTTTTGGGATCGAACGGTTCGGTCATTCCGCTGTTCAAACGTCAAATCGCTTGCGGCGGTCCGATTACGATTACCGATAAGCGTATAATTCGTTACTTTATGACGATTCCCGAAGCAAGCCAGCTTGTTATGCAGGCGGGCGCGATGGCTAAAAAAGGTGAGCTGTTTGTTCTCGATATGGGCAAACCCGTCAGAATATATGAACTCGCTAAGAATATGATACGTCTTTCGGGATTCGAGCCAGAGGTTGATATCGCTATCGAAGAGATCGGCCTCCGCCCCGGCGAAAAGCTTTACGAAGAGCTTCTTATGAAGAACGAATCTCTCGATAAAACCGATAACAATATGATCTTCATCGAGCGGGATGCCCCCTTGACCCGCGAAGAGGTTGACGAAAAGCTTTTGATTCTGTCGAAAGCGGTCGAGGCTTCTAATGATACGATCGGCTCCAAGCACGTTAAAAAGGCTATAATGGAGGTTGTTCCCACCTTCCACGAGCCGACCGAGCTTAATAAAAACGCATCTTCCGCCGAAGAAATGAAAGCGGTCGAACAGAACTAAGTCGAACAGAACAAAAAAGAAAAGGTGTCAATTTGACACCTTTTTTGTGTAAATATATTTAATCAAGAAATAGCTCATAACAGCACATGCCGTGCCTATCAGTGCGCCGCCCAGAACGTCGGTAGGGAAGTGAACATAGAGATATAACCTCGAAAACGCAATAAGAAAAGCGAGAATAAGCGGCGGGATACCCCATTTTTTATTGTGGGCAAATATGGCTGCCGCTGCTGCAAACGAAGCAGAGGTGTGGCCCGAGGGGAACGAAAAGTCCTTCGGTGCGTCGATAATAAGCGAGATTCCGTCGACGAGGTCGAAGGGTCTTGCGCGTTCGATGAGTGGCTTTAACGCGAGGTTCGCGAATAAAAGGCTCAGTATAAGCGAGAGACAGACGGTAAAACCGATTTTTCTCGTTTTCGGTATTACGGATAGGACGATTGCTGTCAAAATCCAAATCCATCCCGCGTCTCCTAAAAAGGTTATGGCTCTCATTAACGTGTCCATAAACGCGCAGGAGAGGTTGTTTCTTATAAAATCAAGTATTATATATTCGAATTCCATTCTTTTTATCACCTATAAAAGTCTACCATATTTTTTTCGATAATTCAATATAAATATATTTCGTAAATCACTTTACAAAATGAAAATAATGTAGTATAATATGGCAGTAACACTTTAACAGAATAAAGTGTAAAAGAAAGGAATCCATCATGAAAAGATTTTTATCTCTAATTCTCGCCGTACTTTGTGTAGCAAGTATGGTTACCTGCTTTACCTCCTGCGATAGCGGCAGCGATTGGAAAAAGGTTCAGGATAAAGGTTATTTTGTATGCGGTATTACCGAATACGCGCCTATGAACTATTACGAAGGCGAGGGCGACAACAAGGTTCTCGTTGGTTTTGATACCGAATTTGCCAAGGCAGTAGCTAAAGAGCTCGGCGTCGAAGTTAAATTCCAGATTATCGACTGGCCCAATAAGTATACTGAACTTAACAGCGGTAATATCGACCTTATTTGGAACGGCTTCACCTACGGTATGGAAGAAGGCGTTTCCCGTACCGAATACGTTGATTTTACCCACTCCTATCTCGAAAACCGTCAGTGCTTGGTTACTAAGGCTGACCGTGTAAACGAGCTCAACACCGCTGATGCACTCAAGGGCAAGAAGGGTGTTGCTGAGGGCGGTTCTTCCGGCGAAGCTGTTGCTCAGGATATCGCGGGCGACGAAAAACTCGTTACTACCTTTACTTCTCAGAGAAGTGCGCTTATGGAGCTTATTTCCGGTAACGCTGACTTCGCTGTTATCGACTATCAAATGGCTAATTCTATGGTAGGTAAGGGCGACTATGATGCTCTTGCTATCAATAAGGCTGTTGAACCCGAGGCAGAAGTTTATGCTATCGGCTGCCGTAAGGGAAGCGATCTTACCGAAAAGATCAACGAAGCAATCGAAAAGCTTTCGAAAGACGGCACTCTCGCTGAGATTGCAGAGAAGTACAAGCTTACAAACGACCTTATCCCTGATATCGGTAGCGAAAAATGAGTTTCCTCTCCGTAACGCTGGGCCTTCTTGAAGGCTTTGGCGTAAGCTTTGCGCTTTTTGCGCTTACACTTATATTTGCATTGCCTCTTGGGCTGGTTATATCTTTCGGCTCTATGTCGAAATTTAAGCCTCTTGCGTGGATCTGCAAGGTTGTTGTATGGATAGTTCGCGGCACACCCCTTATGCTTCAGCTTTTCGTGGTGTTCTATGTTCCCGGACTTCTGTTTAATCTTCAGCTTTTCAGCGGAACCCACGGCCGTTTTACCGCGGCTTTGATTGCGTTTGTTTTTAACTATGCTTGCTATTTTTCCGAGATATATCGCGGAGGTATAGAAAGCATCCCTCGCGGACAGTATGAAGCGGCGCAGGTGCTTGGTATGACCTCGCGTGAGACCTTCTTCAACGTTGTGCTTATGCAGGTCGTGAAGCGAATTATGGCGCCTATGAGCAACGAGGTTATAACGCTTGTTAAGGACACCTCGCTCGCAAGAGTTATCGCTGTTGCGGAAATATTCTTTATAAATGAGAATGAGTTTCTTTCGAAGGCGATGGTCTGGCCGCTGTTCTATATCGGTGCATTTTTCCTCGTATTCGTCGGCGCGCTTACGTTGCTCTTCAGATATTGTGAGAAAAAGCTTTCTTACTATAAGATTTAAGGTGTATTATGGCGTTTCTTGAAATACACAATTTGAAAAAAAGCTTCGGAAATACTGCCGTTCTTCACGGAATCGATTTTTCGATGGAGGAGGGAGAGGTCGTAGCCGTTATCGGGGCCTCGGGCGGCGGTAAGACTACGTTCTTGCGTTGCCTTAATTTCCTGGAGATGGCTAACGAAGGCACGATGGATATTGCCGACGGCTTGCATTTCGACGCAAAGAAGGAATATAAGCCTGCCGAAATCCGCGCGATGCGCCTTAAAATGGGATTGGTGTTCCAGCAGTTCAATCTCTTCCCGCAATATACTGCGCTTGAGAATATTTATATTCCCCTTCAGCTTCGCACGAAAGAAAAGCTCCGTGCAAAGTATCCCTTCGGAAAAGCTCGCCGTGAGGCTATAGCCGCGGCACTCGAAGAGAATAAGGCTCGCGCCAAAGAACTGCTTGTCGAGGTCGGACTTGAACAAAAAATGGATAATTATCCTTGCCAGCTCTCAGGCGGTCAGCAACAGCGCGTTGCGATCGCGCGTGCGCTTGCACAAGAACCTGCCGTTTTGTGTTTTGACGAGCCCACAAGTGCTCTCGACCCCGAATTAACCGGAGAGGTACTTCGAGTTATAAAAGAGCTCAAGGATCGCGGAAGAACGATGCTCGTCGTTACCCACGAGATGGAGTTTGCTCGTAATGTTGCAGACAGGATCGTGTTTTTCGCCGACGGAGTAATCGAAGAAGATGCTTCTCCCGAAGAATTCTTTACTAATCCGAAATCTCCCAAATCGGCGGCATTTCTGCAATACAGTCTCGGGCCGATGTTCAACGAATAAACAAAAAAGTGCTTACGTTAGCGCGTAAGCACTTCTTTTTTATGCCAATTTTGCTTTGGCCATGATTTTCAGCGGCTGACCGTTCATACCTTCGAATACGACGGGTACGTTTAACGAATCACACTTTTTCTTGAAGGTTTCGAGTATATTAAGCGTACTTGTGTCGATGGCGGTTACGCCTTCCATATTGACGGTAACGGAGGGCATATTTTCGTTTACGGTAAGCTTTTCTAATTTCGAGACCGAAACGAAGAGGAGAGAGCCCTCGAGGGTATAGATAACCGATCCGTCGTCGTTTATTTTATCCTCGACGAGAGTCTTGCTTTTCTTGCGTTTGGTTATTATAGCGAATATCAAAGCCAAGATCATACCTATAACAATAGCCACGACAAGGTCCTTGACAACGGTAAGCACAAAGGTGAGCACAAGGATGATTATATCTGTTGCAGGAGCTGTTTTGATTATGCGCTTAAACTTGCGCCATTCGCTCATATTGTATGCGACTATAAACAGTATAGCGGCTATGGCGGGCATGGGGATGAGCTCGGCATAAGGCATAAGGAAGAGCATAACGAGGAGAAGGACGACAGAATGTACAATAGCGGCTATGGGAGTTTTGCCTCCGTTTTTAATGTTAGCGGCTGTGCGTGCGATCGCGCCGGTTGCGGGAATACCGCCGAAAAATACCGAGCCGATATTTGCAAAGCCTTGAGCAACGAGCTCGGAATTCGAGTTGTGGCGGGAGTTTATCATATTATCGGCAACAACGCAGGAGAGGAGCGATTCTATACCTGCAAGGAGCGCAATTGTAACAGCGTTGGGAAGAAGCTCGAGAATTATGGGGAGCCTGATTTCTGTTTCAGCGAGAAAACCGAAATCGGGGAGCCCCATCGGAATATCGTAAAGCTCGCCGATTGTATAAACACCTTCGTCGATTGCGGGGATAAATTTAACCATAAGCGCACTGACCACAACGGCTATAAGAGAAGGCGGAACGCGTTTTTCAAGCTTGGGATATACGATAAGGATGATCAAACAAACTGCACCGACGAGTAACGCCTGCCAACTGAACGTATCGATGAACTCGATATTAGCCTCGATCTTTTCGATGGTTTCTATCGGCTTAATACCTTTATCATAGGTTATTCCCAGAAAGTCCTTAATTTGTCCGATAAGAAGCGTTACGGCGATGCCCGCGGTGAAGCCTACCGTGATAGTGGCGGGAATGAATTTGATTAACGCGCCGACCTTGCATACACCCATAACGATGAGTATGATACCTGCCATAACGGTTGCGATGAATAAACCGTTCATTCCGTTGACAGCGACAACACCTGCGACAATTGTAGCAAATGCTGCCGTGGGACCTGCGATCTGTACACGGCTTCCGCCGAGAATCGCGACGATAAGACCTGCGGCGATAGCGGTGTAAATACCGCATTCGGGTGCAACACCGGAAGCAAGCGCTAACGCGATGGAAAGCGGTAATGCGATTATTGCGACGATTATGCCGGCGGTGATATCTTTGGTAAACTGTTGCTTGGTGTAGCCCTTAAACGATGACAGTAGCTTTGGTTTAAGATAAAATTCCTTCATTGTGCGCCTTCTTGATAATTATTAGTTTGCGTTAGAAAACATTATGGATTATATCACCGCAAACGGCTTTCTTCAATAGGAAAAAGGTATAATTTTCGACATATAATTAAGAGATATATGCAGAAAGAGTACAAAAAACAAAAGGCGGTATAAAACCGCCTTTTGAATGTTTAACGATTATTTACGGGTTTTGATAACTACAGCAGAACCTGCGATAGCTACGGGAGCGATGATAGCGAATACAAGTGCGCTGGAAGCGTCGCCTGCTTCGGGAGTGGTGGTTTCGCTTTCGTCGGATTCGTCTTCTGCAGGCCATTCGTCGCCTTCAACGTAAAGCTTGATCTTTGCGTCTTCAGCAACAGTGCCGTTAGCAAGGTCGAGACCCTTGATTCTGTAAACTTCGCCAACCTGCATACCCTGGATATAGGATACGGTAACAGGAGTGGTAGTAGCGGTATCGTGGAGAGCCCATACGAAGCCGCCTTCGGGAATGGTAGCAGCAGTGCCGTCGCAAAGTTTGATCTCAACAACTTCCCAATTTTCACCGTTAGGAGCGAAAGCAACCTGGAACCACCAACCGTTGGTAGTGTTTTCGGTGGTGTACATGATGCCGTCTTCGCCGGTAGGGATGGAAGGATCAGCGGGGTTAACGAGGGTTACGAAGAATTCTTCTACAGGTGCAGGAGTAACTGCGGGTTCATCTGCAGCGATGGTGAATTTGCCTTCGTTTTCGCTGTCCCAAGCAGAGTAGGGAAGGTTAGCGGGTCTGGAATCGCCTTCGGTAACTGCAGGGTAGTAGAGGCAAGCGTTTTCATCTGCGGGCATGTTGGAGCAGCAGATGTAGTAAGCAAAGCCGTTTTCGCCGTTGAATTCATCGAGAGCGACGGAGAACTCAACATAGGTCTTGCCGCCGTTGGAAACGAGAGCTGCGTCGATGGTAGAGCCGTCGATGTCTGCGCCGTCGTTAGCAGTCTTGGATTTGTTGTACCTGGCTTTGGTAGCTACTTCGCCCGCCTCGAGGAATACATCATAAAAATGAGTGTAAATAGTAGCATCGTCAGCAGAGTTGATCCAGATACGTACGTTGGTGCCCGCACCGTTGCCGCCAACTACTGCATCACAGTTGAGTTCAACTGCAACGTAGAGGTTGTCGTCATCAGAAGTCATCTGATATTTGTAAGCGAGAGTGTTGTAAGAAACGGGAATGCTCTGCCAGTAACCGTTGTTGCCGTCAACAGAGGTCCATTCGCCGGTCCAATCCGAGAGGTCGCCGTCTACGGTAACTGCGTCAGCTGCGAATGCGCAAACTGCAGACATCGAAACGAGGAGAACTGCGGAAAGGAAAAATGCTAAAAATTTCTTCATTGCGGAAAATCCTTTCTTTATATTCGGGAATTAACCCTTTAATTAACTAAATTATATCATACACAAGCCCGTGTGTCAATAAAATCGGCGATTAAAATTAACAAAACGAAACAAATTTTATAGTATTATTTACTATTTATCACCATAAAGGGCGATGCGTTCCTTTTCGGTTTCGTGTATATAGTTGATTATGCGAACGGTCTGCCAAATGAAAATACAGCTTGCGAACAAGCGCGCCGTCGCAACATAGGAATAAAAGTAGGGTACGGCATATCCCGCTGTCCATAAAACCGCTAAAATGCAATAGCAGATCCAAGCTGTTTTGGTAGGGACGACTTTGCCGCTTAGATCGAGCGAAAGTTTATTGAGATCTTTGAAAAACTCGCGCATTGTGATCAGACAAAACGCCATAGCTATAACCGAAATCGCCGCTCCGACACCAACGTGGGGCAGGTCGATTTGATAAACAGCGATGGAATGCTCGGTCGGGAGATAAAAATGTCTGTATATCTCTGCACCGAGCAACAAGAAAAATGCAATAAGTGAATATTTTTTTGTGCCCTTGAAATCCGAAATGCCCTTAAAAGCAAACGATGCGATAAAGAGAATAAGAAACATCGCCGACGCGGGGATTATTCTCATTCCGCCAAGAACAAAATCTATCGCAAAAAACAGCGCGAAATATAGGAGATAGATCGCTATACGTAGTTTTGTCGCACGTGTTTTTTCGGGTTTTGACGAATATTGTACGGTGTATTTCAAATCGAGTTCTTCGCTCGCTTCGGCAAAAAACGATCGCATCAATCCGAAAAACGAAATGTACCATGCGATTCCGACGATTGCCGATATGAAGAAAAATAGTATTTCGATAAGCGGCTTCGCTGTCATTATGTCAGCGATCTTATCAAGCTCCGAAAGCGAAATGTCGATATTGTCTTCGGCATAAAGATATATTTCGACGGTGGCGAGAAGCTCGGGAATCAATGTTGCCGCGAGGCGAACGAAGAAGGCGAGGTAGGTCAAAAAAGCCGTGCTGTCACATTTCTGCAAAGACTTGTTGCAGTTGTTTCGCATTGAATAATAGTTGATTCCGCTGAACAATCTGCGGAAGATCAAAACATACAGAATGCCGTCGACAACAGCAAGAACGGTTATTGCCAACATTCTGTTTGAGCTGTTGTAGGACGAAAAAACGGAACGCATCATAAAAAGATGCACAGCTTCGACAGCCGCGAGATACAAGAAGCATTCTCTCGCATTATCAACAGAACCGTCGAAATAAGCAAGCTGAGTCAATCCGAAATAAATCAGAATACAGCCGAAAACGTCGGGCAGTATATCGAAACCGCGAAGCATCGGATTGATAAAAAACGCGAAGCCGAGAAGAAGAAGGAGCTTGCTTCTTTTGGCAACGGAGGAGCTTTTATTTTTTGCGTTTTTCACGCTTTTTCGCCTCCTCGTTTTGCTTTTTCAGTTTTTGCTCCATAGCTTTTGCGTGCTCTTTGGCGAGATCCTGCTTGTCCTTTTCGTATTGCTTTTCGCTTGTTATAAGGACGAAACAGGTGTGCATAAACAGCGCATTTACTATTATTACAACGTATTGGAGTATAAATTCGGCGGCAAGACAGAAGCCCGTATATTCGGCGGGGATTCCGAAAATACTCATAACGCGCACACCGATGACTATCATTATGAACATAACGGTGAAAACCAGTCTGTTTCGTGCCTGAGCTTCGAGCCTTTCGGCACCGCAATCGTGCGCGATTTCAACGACTGCGCTCAGCCAGAAAAATGACATGACCGCCCAAGCCGCAAGGTTTATCATAAACGAGGCGGCGTTGATGACCGTTAGCGTGTTAAGCTCGAGTATGCCGACGGTCGACAAAAGCTGTAAAACGGCACGCGGAATAAGAAACAACGATGATACGGACGCGTGTAAAAAACGGTTGTTGAGCCTTGAAGCAAGGAAAAAACCGTAGGCGAGCAAGGGCGGAGCGAAAATTTCGCCGCCCGTGCCCGTGAATATCATACATAAGTATCCTATTAATGCGATACCGAATCCCATTATATACCTCGATTATTGTTTGTTGGTTGCTTCGCTGTTTGTGGCACAGCACTTTTTGTATTTTTTACCGCTTCCGCAGGGGCAGGGATCGTTGGGGCCGACCTTTTCCGCTCTTTTTACGGGAGTGGGCTTGACTTTTTCTTTGCCGTCGCCCTTCATGGTGGCAACGCCGTTAAGAACCTGTTTGCGTTCCGAAACGTCCTGGCGTGGACGCGCGGAGAGAATACCGCGTACGGTGCCGGCGCGTATTTCACTTACCATCTCGTCGAACATTTCGCCGCCCTGGATTTTGTATTCGACGATAGGATTTCTTTGGGCGTAAGCATTAAGACCGATACTGCCCATAAGATCGTCCATCGCATCGATATGCTCTACCCAACGCGAATCGACGTTTTTAAGAAGAATAGCACGTTCGATTTCGCGGAAGATCTCGGGTGTAAAGACGTCTTCCTGCTTAGCCAGAAGCTCGTCGGCACGCTCGGAAAGAGTGTTGACGATATCTTCACGGCCTAATCCGGAAAGCTCGTCCTGCGAATACACGAAATCGTTTTCATCGCAAAGCAGACCGTAGAACGCCTTGCGTATCTCGTCGAAATCCCATTCGTCCGAAACGTCGGATTGTGTGTATGCGGTTACGACGTCGGCGATGTGGTCGTGTACCATCTTGGTTATTTTAGGTGAAACGTCGCTGCCCTCGAGAACCTCGCGACGCTGTTGGTAGATGCTTTCACGCTGGGTGTTCATAACGTCATCGTATTGGAGGACGTTCTTTCTGCGTTCAAAGTTTTGACCTTCTATGCGCTTTTGTGCGTTTTCGATAGAGTTCGAAAGAATGCTTGCGTCGATAGGCTGATCATCGGGCATTTTGAGCGCATCTACAACACCCAAAATCTTGTCCGCGCCGAAAAGACGCATAAGGTCATCCTGCATCGAAAGGAAGAAACGGCTTTCACCGGGGTCGCCCTGACGTCCTGCGCGGCCTCTCAACTGGTTATCGATACGTCTGCTTTCGTGTCGCTCCGTACCGAGAATGAAAAGACCGCCCGCTTCTCTGACCTTTTCGGCTTCAATTTTTATGTCCTTTTCGTAAAATTCTTTAAGCTCTTCAAAATGCTTTCTTGCGGCGAGTATCTCGGGGTCATCGGTTTCGCCGAAATTAGTCGCTTCGTAAAGCATATAGTCGTCAAGACCTTCCTTGCGGAGCTTGTCCTTCGCGAGAAATTCCGCGTTGCCGCCGAGCATAATGTCGGTACCGCGTCCTGCCATATTGGTGGAAATGGTGATAGCGCCGAGCTTGCCCGCCTGAGCGACGATTTCGGCTTCTTTTTCGTGATATTTTGCGTTCAAAACGTTGTGGGGAATTCCGCGTGCCTTGAGGATCTTCGAAAGCTGTTCACTCTTTTCGACCGATACGGTACCTACAAGGACAGGTTGCTGCTTCGCGTGGCATTCTTCGATCTGAGCAACGATCGCTTCGATCTTACCTGCGATGTTTTTGTAAACCTGGTCGTTGTGGTCCTTTCTGATCATCGGCTTGTTCGTCGGGATCTCAATTACGTCGAGCCTGTAGATCTCTTCGAACTCGTCTGCTTCGGTCATAGCAGTACCTGTCATACCCGAAAGCTTTTTATACATTCTGAAATAGTTCTGGAAGGTTACGGTTGCCTGAGTACGGTTTTCGTTCTGGACTTTGACTCCTTCTTTGGCTTCGATAGCCTGATGGAGACCGTTCGAGAAGCGTCTGCTGGGCATAATACGTCCGGTGAAGGTGTCAACGATAACGACCTTACCGTCATTCATAACGTAGTCGATGTCCTTTTGCATAATACCGCGGGCGCGTATAGCGTTGTTGAGGTAGTGCATAAGCTCGGAGTGTTCTCCGTCGCCGATGTTTTCGACTCCGAAATGCTTTTCAATCTTCTCGATACCGCGTGTCGAGAACATACAGCTTCTCGCTTTTTCGTCGACGATATAATCTTCCGTGATGTCGGCATCGTCGGTTTTTGCGTCGAATTCTTTTATTCTGTGGCATTTGAGCTTGCGTACAAATTCATCCGCCTTTACGTACATCTCGCTCGATTCTCCGCCGGCACCCGACATTATAAGAGAGGTACGGGCTTCGTCGATAAGAATGGAGTCGACCTCGTCGACTATAGCGAATGCGTGTCCGCGCTGAACGACCTGACTTTTATAAACGACCATATTGTCGCGGAGATAGTCGAAACCAAATTCATTGTTTGTGCCGTATGTTATGTCGGCATTGTAAGCTTCCTGACGTCCTTTTGTGTCAAGACCCTGCACGATAAGACCTACCGTAAGACCGAGAAAACGGTATACGTTGCCCATCCATTCGCTGTCGCGCTTTGCAAGGTAATCGTTGACGGTTACGACGTGCACACCGTTTCCGGATAATGCATTAAGATATGCGGGAAGGGTAGCCATAAGCGTTTTACCTTCACCGGTTCTCATTTCGGCGATACGTCCCTGATGTATAACTATACCGCCGATAAGCTGTACGTGGTAATGCTTCTTTCCGAGCACGCGCCAGGAAGCTTCTCTGACCGTCGCGAAAGCCTCGGGAAGAATATCGTCAAGCGTTTCGCCGTTTGCGAGTCTGTCTTTAAGTATAGCCGTCTGCGATTTTAACGTCGCATCGTCCATAGCGGAATATTTTTCATCCAAAGCCTCGATTTTTTGGGCTATCGGTTCTATTTTTTTGAGTTGCTTTTCGCTGTATGTGCCGAAAAGCTTTGTGAAAAGACCCATATTTATAACTCCTTTGTGAAGTTTGTATACTTACTTAGATTACATTTTATCACATAATGGAAAAAAAGTATATAGTTATTTTGAAGTTATTTTGAAAAATCTTGCAATACGATGCAAAAAGAGGTATAATAGAACGAATATTGTAAAATCGGAGTAATTTATGAGCACAGTTGCGGCAATAGGTACGCCCCGCGGAACGGGCGGAGTGGCGATGATACGTATAAGCGGCGAAAATGCATTCGAGGTAGCCGAGCGTATCTTTATTCCCGCGTCCCCCGAACGCTTTGAAAAACGTATACACGGTACCGTTTATTACGGCTCTTTTCGCGACGAAAAGGGCGTTTTTGACGATGGTATATGTATTTTGTTTTCATCTCCGAGATCTTTTACCGGGGAAAATGTCGCCGAGCTTTATTGCCACGGCGGTCTTTTGGTAACGCAGAAGCTTCTTGCCGCCGCGCTTAAAAACGGCGCCGAGCCTGCGCGGGCAGGAGAATTTACCCGACGTGCTTTTATAAACGGAAAAATTTCGCTTACCCAGGCCGAGGCGATAGGCGGTATCATCGATTCCAAAACCGAAAAGCATCTTTCGGTCGTGTCCAGACAGGCAGGCGGCTCGTTAAGCCGTGCGCTCGGCGAAATATATGATGAATTAAGGCTTCTTGCCGCTTCGGTATATGCCTTTATCGATTATCCCGACGAGGATATGACCGACGTTTCTGTTGAAGAAATGCGCTCACGTCTTGCCGAATTGAAAATCAAGCTCGACCGTTTGGTCGGTACTCATACCTACGGTATAGCCATAAGCGAGGGAATAAAGACTGCGATAGTCGGAAAGCCGAATACCGGCAAGAGCTCGCTTCTTAACCGTCTTTGCGGCGAGGAACGGGCGATCGTTACCGATATAGCCGGAACTACGAGAGATGTCGTTACCGAAACGGTGCGATTGGGTGATATGCTTCTTCGTCTTTCGGATACGGCAGGTATCCGCGAGAGCGACGATGCCGTTGAAAAAATCGGTATTGAGCGCAGTAAGAAGGCTATCGATGATGCCGAGCTTATATTGGCGGTATTCGATCTTTCGCGCCCGATCGACGAGGATGATAAACGGCTGATAGGCTCGATATTCGAAAACGGAAAAGAAAACAAAACCGTTTGTATTCTCAACAAATCAGATATTGCTATCGAATTTTGCCACGGCCTTCCTTTTGAAAAAACGGTTACGGTAAGCGCCAAGGACGGCATCGGTATAGATGAGCTTATAGACACTGTTTCCGAAATGTTCGGAGCGGGCAATATCGGCGACGATGACGAAATAGTCGTTAATGCGCGTCAATGTGCCGCTGTAAGCAACGCGGCCGACGCGATAGGCGACGCCATAAACGCGCTTGGCGGATTTACTCAGGATATAGCGGGCATGGATATTGAACGCGCTATGAGTGCGTTAGCCGAAGCCGACGGAAGAAGCGTTAACGAGGATATCGTAAACGAAATATTCTCCCATTTCTGCGTCGGTAAATAATTTTCCTTTGAGGTCAGTTTATATGCAAAAATATATTTCCGAACAATTAGATGTTGCCGTAGTCGGTGCGGGACATGCAGGTCTTGAGGCGGCTTTTGCCGCGGCAAGAATGGGCTGTAAAACCGCGCTTTTTACGCTTACTCTCGATCTCGTAGGTAATATGCCCTGCAATCCGTCTATCGGCGGTACGGGCAAGGGACACCTTGTGTTTGAAATCGATGCGCTTGGCGGTGAAATGGGTAAAGCGGCAAACGAGGTTATGCTTCAAAGCCGTATGCTCAACGCGTCGAAGGGACCTGCCGTGCGTTCGCTTCGAATGCAGGCGGATAGGGTCAGATACCGCGATTATATGAAAAAAGCGGTAGAAAATACCGAAAACCTTATGCTTAAGCAATCCGAGGTCGTTTCGGTCGAGGCTGACGAAAACGGCGTAACGGGGGTTACAACGTCCTTTGGTGCTTTCTATCCCGCTAAATGCGTTGTTATTGCCACGGGTACCTCGCTCGGCGGAAGAATCATAGTCGGTGAAGAGGCTTATGCTTCCGGCCCCGATAATACTCTCCCTGCGAATAGGCTTGTGGATTCTCTGCGCGAGCTCGGTATAAAGCTCGTTCGCTTTAAGACGGGTACTCCTGCGCGTATTCACGCAGATTCTATAGATTATTCGAAATTGGAACGTCAGGACGGCGATGCAGAGCCTATTATGTTCGGCGACTGTCCGAGCAGACCTAATCTTTTGCCCTGCTATATCGCCTATACTAACGAAAAAACACATAAAATCATCCGCGATAATCTTTCGCGTTCCCCTCTCTATTCGGGAGTTATCCACGGTACGGGCCCGAGATATTGCCCGAGCATTGAGGATAAGGTGGTGCGTTTTGCCGATAAGGAACGCCACCAGATCTTTGTCGAGCCGATGGGGCTTGATACGAAGGAGATATATCTCCAAGGGCTTTCCAGCTCGCTTCCCGAAGAGGTTCAGCTTGATTTGGTTCATAGCATCGAGGGGCTTGAAAACGCGGTGTTTATGCGTACCGCTTACGCGATAGAATATGATTGCTGCGACCCTCTTCAGCTTAGTAATACACTCGAATTTCGTAATATAAGCGGTCTTTTCGGCGCGGGTCAATTTAACGGAAGCTCGGGATATGAGGAAGCCGCCGCGCAAGGACTTATAGCCGGCATAAACGCGGCCTTGAAGGTTAAGGGAAAAGAGCCCTTCTCGCTGTTAAGAAGCGAAAGCTATATAGGCACGCTGATCGACGATCTTGTTACCAAGGGCACGAACGAGCCCTACCGTATGATGACCTCGCGTAGTGAATACCGTCTCCTCCTCCGTCAGGATAATTCGAAAACCCGTCTTCTCAAAAAAGGATACGAGCTCGGATTGGTAAGCGAGGAAAGATATAATTCGTTCCTTTCGGAAGAGGAAAACCTGCAAAAGCTTATCTATTCTCTTGAACACGAAAGCATAAAAGCGTGTACCGCGCTTGATGATTTGCTCGAAGAACGCGGCTATGCGCGCACGGGTGCGGGTATAGTAAAAGCCGAGCTTTTGCGCCGTCCCGAGATCACTATCGAAGATATTATATCTCTTTCGGGCACGGAATACGATTACGATAAAGCTCTTCTTTCACGTGCCGAAACCGAAATCAAGTATTCGGGCTATATAAAGCGTCAGCTTGCCGAGGTCGAGCGCTTCGCAAAATTAGAGGAAAAGAAGCTCCCCGAGGATATCGATTATACGTTGATAAAGGGACTTAGGCTTGAAGCTGCGCAGAAGCTTCAAAAGCTTCGACCCGAGAATATCGGCAGAGCATCGCGTATCAGCGGTGTTTCGCCTGCCGACGTTTCGGTTTTGCTTATCTATCTCGCTCAGGGAGGTAATAAATGAGCTATTCTTCTTTGACAAAGCAATACCGCGAGTCCCTGACCGATAAGGAGATGGATTCGCTCGACATAATCGGTAATCGACTGCGCGATACAAACGCGGTTATGAATCTTACCGCGCTTACCGATGAAAAAGGTGTCGCGCTCCTTCATTTTTGGGATTCTCTGACACTTCTTGATACCGGTCTTTTTAAGGATGCAAGTGTTATTGACGTAGGATGCGGAGGCGGATTCCCCTCGCTTCCTCTTGCGCTTTGCTCCGAAAATTGTGTCATCACGTCTAACGATGCTACTGCAAAAAAACTGACCTATGTAGCCGAAACCGCAAAAGAGGCGGGCATAGATAACCTCAAAACTCTTTGCGGACGCGCCGAAGAATTGTCGCACGAAAGCGAATACCGTGAGAATTTTGATATCGCAGTCGCACGCGGTGTGGCAAGGCTTAACATCCTTTGCGAATGGTGTATGCCGTTTGTAAAAAAAGGTGGATATTTCGTTGCAATGAAGGGCGAAAAGGGAAGAGAAGAAGCAGAAGAAGCCGCTAAAGCAATCGCTCTTCTTGGCGGAGAATTGGTTGACATAATTGACAAAAGAGTGCCTGAGTTTGATTATCTCCACACACTTGTTATTATTCGTAAAACGAAAAACACTCCGAAATTATATCCCAGACGCAACAGCCAAATTCAGAAAAAACCGCTGTAAAGAGAGAATTATGGAAGAATTAAGAGATGCCAACGGCTTGACCGAAAAAGAATTTTTAGAAAAATACGACGTTTCTGTATACGAACGTCCATCTGTAACGGTTGACGTAATTATTATCAAGGATGATAAAGTGCTTTTGATTAAACGCGGAAGACATCCTTCTCTCGGAAAACTCGCTTTTCCGGGCGGATTCCTTGAAATGACCGAGGATGTCTATACCGCCGCCGCACGTGAGCTTTTCGAAGAAACTTCACTAAAGGTAAGATCGCTTCGTCAGCTTCGCGTTGCGTCCAAGCCCGACCGCGACCCGCGTACACGCATTATAACCGTTCCGTTTCTTGCCGATATATCAAATCCCGATGAATTAAAGGCGGGAGATGATGCCGCCGCGGCAAGCTGGTATACAGTATCGCGAAAGGCTATCGAGTTGAACGGTGTTACGGTTTATGAAATAACGCTTGTCGGTGCGGAAGGACGGTTCAAATTCAAGGTTTCCCGTTCGTTCGATAAAAGCGGATTCGTTTCCGATCCGATTTATAAGTCCATAAGCGACCATCCCTTCGCGGATGATCATGGCGAAATTTTGGCGTATGCGCTCGATGAATACGGTTTTTGATAAAAATATCCGACCGCTTCGGTTTGAAACGGTCGGAATTTTTATTTATTCGTTGTTATCGGTGTTAGCTTTGTTCTTTTTCTTCTTGGATAGCTTGGCGATAAGGATAATTATCAAAACGATAATCACAGGGATGATTATATAAGGCATGATCCAAACCAAGCCGACGGTGATATCAAGACATAATTCCCAGAAGAATGCCCAGGTTTTTGTAAACGCGTTTGCGATTCGTTTGCCGAAGCTCGGGTCCTCCTCTTCGATCTCGGTATATTCGATAACTTCGCATACCGAAAGATTTACCGTCGAGTAATTGACCTTGTTGTCGTAAACGTTAAGCTGGGATTGATACGCCTCGATGTCCGCAATAACGTCGTAAAGGCTGTCTTGTATCGTAATTATCTCGTTCATCGTAGTGGCTTTTTCGAGCATAGCCTCGAGCGCAACCTTTTTGCTCTTCAGCGTTTGCAATCTCGATTCGATATCGGCGTATTCGAGCGAAACGTCGGTCGTGTTTTCCGAGAAAGAGGTTATATTAAGGAGCTTCTCTACTTTTTCGTTGAATCCGTCGAGCTTTTCTGCGGGGATCCTTATTACGAAGTTTGCGGTTCTTTCGGAATCGCGCTCGTATTCGTAACTCTTTCCGCCGCGGATGTCAGACGATTCGACATATCCGTCCGCTTCGCTTATATAGCTCTTTATTGCTTCATATGCTGCGTCAAAATCCTTGGTTTCACCCCGCGTATTGATATTACGTATTATTTTTGCGTTCTTGTCCTTGATGAAATCCGAGTCGTTGTTCGCTTCGCCCTTCTCGGGAGGACCGTTTCCGACGCCGTCCATGGTCCCATTCATATCATTGCCGATTTCTTCATAAGCGACGCCCTTGTCGTCAGACGCGCAGGATGCGAGGGATAATACACAGAGCAAGGCAATTAAAAATAAAGAAATAATCCGAATAAAACTGTTTTTCATATTCTCACATACCTTTCTTTGAAGTATTTCGTGTTCTTATATTACCATAATAATACGTCCAAGTCAATAAACAAGTATATACCGATATGTAAACTTTCTTTTTTTGTGTTGCGAAAAGTAACAGTATATATTATAATATAACCGTAAATACGGTTGATAACAGATATAAAGGATATAATAATGGAACCGAAAAATATAGAACAGGTAAAAAAACAACTTGAAAATGCCTTTACGGAGGATGTGCTGGAGCTTGGTAACGCTTATATGAAACGTTTTTCGACTCTTATGGCGTATTACCGTTGCGCGATAATGGAGATAGAAACGAAGTTCAACGTGCTCGATCAGGAATTTTCGCTTCAATACGACCGCAATCCGATAAACAGTATCAAATCCCGTCTTAAATCCGTCGCAAGCATCCACGATAAGCTGGCACGAAAGGGTTTGCCCCTCTCGGTGGCATCGATCGATGAAAATTTGTCCGACGTTGCGGGTGTACGAGTTATATGCTCCTTTACAGAAGATGTTTATACTCTCGCCGATGCGCTTTTATCGCAGGACGATATAACACTTATCGAAATAAAGGATTATATTAAAAATCCCAAGCCCAACGGCTACCGCTCGCTTCATCTAATCGTGTCCGTACCTATATTTCTTGCAAAGGAAAAGAGACCGATGAAGGTCGAAATTCAGCTTCGCACAATAGCTATGGATTCCTGGGCGAGCTTGGAGCACCAGCTTCGTTATAAAAAGGATAATGAGTTCACCGAGGAAATGTCTGAGGAGCTGTTGCGTTGCGCCGAGCTTTCCGCCGAGCTTGATTCCCGTATGGATGCTTTGCGCGCACAGGTGAATGATATATAAAACAAGGAAGATCAAAAAAGAGAACACAACGGTCGTTGTGTTCTCTTTTTTCTTATGCGATTATGCGTCTATTCTCAACCACATAGCAACAGTGCTTTTCTCTGGCTTTTCGGGAACAATAAGCCTTTCGGCGTTTACTTCGTCGCGAATCGTCATCATACGGAGATAGGTCATAAATGAACCGGCGCAATAATCCAGCTGTTCTTTTAGCACGGATGTGCTGTTTTTGCTGAGGATATCCTTAACCTCGTTATAGAGATCGGTTATCATTTCCGTAAGCTTAGGAGTAAGCTCGTGAGAATGTACCATTTCGGTCAATACTTTGTATTGCGAATTATCGATGACAACGATATCGGGGACGACATAACCGTTTTCTTCGTGTGCAAAACGGTCTTTTATATCTTTCCATATTAGTGATTCGCTGTGTGTAAAGCTTTCGATTTTACGATTATTCAGTATAACGTCAGTGAGGAAATTGACACCTTCAGGTTCCATTAACCCTACTCTTGACCACATATTCCAATCGCTGATAGCATACATCCAGAACTCGTTTTCCGAACCGGCACCGTTATGTCCCGACAAGCATACCTCGGGCAGAGTTACATCTTCATAACCGATAAACCCCCAGTTTTCACCGTTGGCACGAGTGGGCATATTGTTTATTCCGATATATGCAACAGGGGACATAATACTTTCAAGCGCGGCAGGGATCAAAAGCCATTTCAGATCATTGTCGCTCATATTATTTTTGACGATACCGAGCTTGCGTACCTCGGGAAGACAGTCGGCTACGAGTTTGTCTATCATTTTGCTTCTTTTGAGTGAGTCCTTGCGCTGAGCATTATATATTCCGAGCTGCACTTCGGCGCTCGCGATGTAAAAATCGGTGATGTATTTGCCGTTGTCGAGCTTTTTGAGAAGAGTTGCATCAGTGAGTAGTTTTACCTCTTCTTCTATATACGGAACTGCGATTCCGAGCTCTATCGAAAGCTCTTCGACCGTGCTCGGGTTGTTGCTTGCTTCGATGAGAATATTTTTGGGTATCTTGCGTTGTACTGCACTCCAAGGTAGACCGCTCGGTTGTCTTCCGCTTGAGCTGAAATCGATATCTTCGGGTTTGTAGCTTTTTATTCCGAATTCTCTTGCCATAATCATACCTTCTTTCAAAATTTTTCGGGCGCGGTGAAGTTTAGAAAGAACCGTGCCTTCGGGAAGATTCAGCGTTTTGGCGATATCCTTTGTCTTGCGGTCATCAATGTAATAAGCGATGAGGATGTCGCGGTATTCCGACGAAATGAAAGCCAGCTCACGCCGCAACAGCGATAATTCTTCACTGTGGATCAGTTCATTTTCGATATCCGAATTTGTGTCCTCTATACTATGCTCGCTTATATCATTATCGGAAAAACGTTCGCATCGCTTGCGCTTTTGATCCGCCCATGCGCTGTAACGGTTTCGCGCTACCTGCCATACCCACGCCGAAAAATTCATCGGAACGGTACCTTTTTCCAATGATGCTATAATGTTTAACGCGATATCCGACGCGAGATCCTCGGCATCGTAGCTGTTGCCTGTCTTTTTGAGACAAAAATAGAAAAGCTTAGCGGTATAGTTTTCGGTAAACTCGTTGATGATACGCTTTTTGTTTTCGATGATATCAACCATGCTTTCGCCTCCTTCCGTTTATATAGTGTGGGTATATAGCTTTTTATTGCATATAAATTCAAAAAAGGCGGTAAAAATTTACTGCCTTTTTACGTATTTGGATTATTCTATTTCATCGCAACGGACAACAACTCTTGTTCTTCCGCCGTAGGTGCAGGTATAAAGAGTCAGCGCGAATTCTCCTGCGGTCAGTTCTTCGACGTCGTCAGGGTTGAGTATCTCGGAGGTTATAACCGAATATTTTCGTAATTTGCCGTCCATATCGGTAAAATAAACCTCGTCGCCGGATTTCAGAGAGGATATTTTTCCGAAATGGCGGTTGTAATTGTGTGCGCCTATAACGAGGTCCTCGGTTTTGACCGAGCCCGAAAAACGGCAGGGGGAGAGCTTGAGCTTCGCTTTGTCGGTGTCTGACATTACGGGCAGCTCGAGGTCGAGAGAAGGGATCGATAAATAACCCACGAAACCGTATCCGTCGATTTCCACAACCGTCATTTCGTCACTGTAAAAATCGGGATCGGTAAATATCGGATCCTTGTTACCGACATTTTCGTTTTTCTGCGATGTATCGATGTTTTCCGTTTCGTTTTTCGGGAAAGAGTCTTTGATTTTTCCGAGATAATTTTGCGCGGTGCTTTCTGCTTCTTTTTCTTCGGTGCGGTTTTGGATAAGAAGTGCAACCGATCCGACAACAAGCAAAACGCCCAAAACCATACATATAATACCAACTACGCGCTTCATATCATCTTTTCCTTAAAAAGCATAAGCTCCAGCCGATCGAAAAAATGATAATACCGCATATTGCCAAAACCGGTATCGGCCATTTTAACATACCCGTTTGGGGAATGTCGGGCGGGGCGGATTCGGGTTCGGATTCCTCGCGCTCGATATCTATTTTCGGCGAAGCGTCGACGTCGTAAACATATTCGCCGTTATTGTTAAGCGGAACGGTAATAAGGAAGGGCTCAAATTCTTCGTAACCATCTGCCGCTTTGCTTTGGGTCAGAAGATATAATCCGAGAGAAAGCTCATCGAAATCAGCCTTTCCGTCGCCGTCGATCGTTGAAGTAATGCCTTTGATTTTGTTGTCGATCGCAAATGTCAGGAAATCCTTCGCGGTATCTTTGCTGTTGATATCTTCGAGCATAATGTTGGGATTTTTGAATTCATCGGTGAGTATGAAGGAATATTCGCCGTCTGTTAAGCTGAGATCGCCGACGCGGTAAAGAGTAATCTCTCCTCCGCCTATCGCGTCGCCTTCGGACATCATATTTATTGAAACAGAACCCTTTTTATCGAGGTGAATCGTGTTCGCGAAGGCGCAAAGACAAAGCACCGAGCATAATATCGGTACGAATATTGCTGTTAATACGTTTTTTTGCAACTTCATTAATTCACCTTATTTCTTTTTATTGGGTTGTACCAAAAGGCTGATAAATAAAACCAAAAGCATCGGGATGGCAAGGATAGGCGCGACGATTATAGGCTCGATTTGCAGTGCATCCGCAATAACGCGAACCTTTTTGACTTCTTCGACCGTTTCGACGCGGTGCGCTTTCAAAAGCAAACGATGAGTGTTTACTCCGTAGGGAGTGCAGGTTACAAGCGTGCAGAGGTCTCTGCCATCTTCGATTTTAAGCGTGTCTACCTCGTGGGGCAAGACTGTGGAGATTTCATGTATCTCGTAGGTCAGGGTTTCGTTAAGTATGTTCAGCGTGAAGGTATCGCCGACGCTAAGCTTATCGAGATCGGAAAACAATTTGGCTGAGGGAAGTCCGCGGTGTCCCGAAAGGACTGTGTGTGTGCTTACTCCTCCCGTAGGAAGCGAAGCGCCCTCAAGATGACCGACGGCAATCTGTAAAACGTCGCCGTCAGTGCCGTGATAAATCGGAAGATGACAGTCGATAGAGTCTATATCGATATATCCCATTATTCCGCTTCCAGATATATCAAGCAGCTTATAATACTTCTCTTTTTGTTCGTCCGTAAGGGTCAACCCCTTTTTTTCTTTTGCCAACAATTCGTTGAATTGTCCTGCTTCTTCGAGTAATTTCGCGTATCTTTCCTCGTCCAGATTTTTTACTTCCTCTAAATAACTCGCAATAGCGTGGGATTGGATCCTTGAGTTCCAATAGTCGCTTACGGTAGGATACAGAAGCAAGGACAGCCCGACAATAAATATCAGTATTAATGCTATTGTCGATAAATTTTTCTTCATATCGGGTTCTCCTTGCTGCTGTATCAAGGGGAGATAAGCCTCCCCTTGACAAGCAGATTAAGCTGTTTTAATTATTTCGCGTTCATACGCTTCTTAGCGATAAGAAGAACAAGCGCACCAACTGCGAGCAAACCGCCCACGATGTAGAAGATCGTGGTACCGATGCCGCCGGTTTCGGGAAGCTCGTCGCCCGAAATATTGATAACGTCGGTTGCGACCTTGCCTGCTGCAACGTCAACGCTGAAGCTTGCTTCGTTGCCTTCGGAAACGATTTCGCCGTCTGCGTTCTTAACGCTGAGAGCGGTGAGAGTGTGGGGATCGGTGGATTCGTCATATTCAGCTACGATTTCGAATACGATATCTTCGCATTTGTTGTAACCGCCGGGAACGGTAGACTCTGCGAGCTTGTACTTGCCAACGTCGAGACCTACGAAGTTGAACTCGGTAACGCCGTCGCCCTTGATCTCTTCTTTGCATACGATCCAATCGTTGTCAGCCGCACTCCACTTATAGAGGGTAAAGCCTGCGCCTTCGAGAGGGTTAGCGTCCTTGTCGACCTTGCTTACAACAGATTCGAAGGTGAAAATGATGTTAACGTCGATAGGAGTTTTGGAGGGTTCTTCGGGTTTGTCGTCGGTTCCGGGAATGCCGTCCGCCTTGTGGGTAGGATTGTTTTCGTACTCAAGATATACTTCGTTCTTGTTGCCGGTACTGCCGAGAGCTGCGTTTTCGTTAAGAGTAGCGGTGTATTCTACAACAACGGTGGTGCTTGCGTTAACAGTAACGCCGGTAAGCTCTTTGAGGTTCGCCTTAGCAACGAAACCGTTTGCGAGGTTGGTTTCTTCGTTGGTGGTGGAGGTGATGGTGAACTGCTCGGTAACGTCTACCTTGCTGTTGCCGTTTACAACGTAAACCTTAGCGTCTTCGTTGTAGGTGAGGCCCTTCTGCATAGTATCGAGGAAGCTGTAATAGTAGCTCTGGTAGTCAACGTATTTGCCGGAAACGGTACCTGTGATAGCGAAGTTGATAACGTCGCCGATGTCATAGTCAGCGCTGTCGCCCCAAGAGGAGTCGCCGGTGGAGTCGTTGATTTCTTCAACCTTCTTTTCAACCGAAGGCTTGTCTTCCTTGGTGTTTACGGTGATGTCGTCTTCGCCTGCAGTGTCAAGCATAACGAGCGAGAAGGTGTCAGCGGTATCGCCGAGCTTGGTTTCGGCGATGAGGTAATAACCCTGTTCAACACCTGCAAATACATCGTTGTCGGTGGTGTAGTCTGCCGAAATGCTGCTGTCTGCGAGGATAGCCGCGTATGCCGCGTCAGCGAATGTGCGGATGCCTTCACTGTCGAGACCGTTGATGTAAGCAACGATATCAGCCTGATTGTCTTTTCCGGTAACTGCTTTGAGGATGTCGGCATAGACTTCGTTGAGAGTGTAAGCGAACTTGCCTTCGCCGCCGTCGGTAGCGTTCAAAAGCTTATAAGCCGCGTATTCGGAACCGCTTACGCCGCCGCTGATGGTGATGTCGGTTGCGAATACCGACACGGAGAGACTTACTACGAGCATAATAGCAAGAAGAGTTGTGCCAAGGAGTTTGGTAAACTTTTTCATTTGTTTTTTTCCTTTTTTATTATAATTATTTTATTTTGAATTCAGCGCGGAAGAATTAATTATCCTCCGTTCTCCGCTTGCGGCGCGTTACAGCGATCAAAGCGGTGAATATAAGTGTCGCACCTGCGACGATGAAGGTTGTTGAGCCGATACCGCCGGTCTCGGGCAGTAATATGAGAACCGAGTTGGTAACTGTTATACCTAACGCTTTTCCGTCGGGACCGATCTCTACTTTTGCGGCAGTATACGTTGTATAGTCAACCGTAATATTAACCGTTTCGCAATCATAGGCAGGAGCGAAGGAATCGGTGCGTTCGATAATACAATAATAGCTTCCGTCTTCGGGTCTTTCGAGGTCATCGAACGAGCCCTGCCAACCGTTATCGGCATTGAGCTTTAGCGTATCCTTTAATGTCGGGTCATCTGTCGAGCCGACGGTTACCAGGTAAAGCTCAAGCGTTATCTCGTCCTTCATCGATTCGGAAACCGTTTCGTCCCAAAGCTTGGTAACGGGAACGGATATCTTGTCACCCCACGGCGTGTTATGAACGTTCCAGCCGGGAATATCGATATAATCGGTCTGCACCGAAGAAGGAGTATATTTTTGAAGCGTGAATTTGCTTGCTTGGCTGCTGCGGCTGGTTGCACGGTAGCTTGTGGTGGTG
>JAZSLN010000046.1:0-5632 GCA_045535385.1 Eubacteriales bacterium | reverse complement strand
TCTCGAGGGACTTTCGAACGTTCCCGATACGGCGATCCTCTGCTTGAGACGTTCTCCCGAAAAGGACGAGCTCAAATACGGCAGAACTCAAGAGACGTGGGAAGGCAACCGAAAAACTTTCGTAAATATTATTAAGTACCGCGAAAAATAACTATTGCAAAACACAATCCGTTGTGATATAATAAAACGATTGAAAATAATCCGGAGGATTTTTTGAAAATGAGTAATTCCGTTAAAAAGTCGCAAAAGAGAACAATGATCATCTCGGCAGTTCTTTGTGTTGCGATGATTTTGGCCTTAGTACAGGTATTTCTCCACGTAAACGACACCTACAAGAAGCTTGGAAGTGTTGAATTCGCAAAAGCTTTTGCCGATGCACTCGGTAAGGAAAGCATTGCGGATATTACCGAAGAGGATATCGAAAAGGTAGAAGCTCTCGTTTATTATTACGAGATCGGTAACGACGCCGAAAACAATTACCAGACCTACGCTTATCCCGTGGTTATGCTTGGTTATAAAGAAATGGCTGACAGCATTAAAGCCAATTCTCAGGATAAACCCGCAGAAAATTCTTATGTTGTGCTCAACTATCAGCTCTCCGAAGTTGACGAGATCACCTGCTTTGAGAACCTCCGCGTTCTCCGTACCTTCGACCTTTCCGAAGTCAGCGCAATGCAGGAATCCTGCTATATGACCCAGATCTATGCTCAGTACGGCGGTTCTACCGGTTCTATTCAGGCTCTTGACTTCAACCAGGTGGTTAATTCTGCGGCGATTGATGACCTTACCAGTCTCAACCAGCTCTCCAACCTTAAGAACCTCGAAAGCCTCTCTCTTGAGTTTACCGGCATTTCGTCTCTTTCGGGTATCGAAAACTTCAAGAAGCTTGAAAAGCTTGACATCGGTAACACCTCTATCACCGATTTCTCCGCTCTTGCCAACGTTAAGGATACTCTTTCCGATCTTACACTTCTTGCTATGGGTACCGGTTCGGAAGAGACCAAGGAAGAATCTAAGGAAGAATCTAAGGATGAATCCGGCGAGGATAAGAAGGAAGAAGAAAAGCATACCCATGTCGGCATTTCCGATATAAGCGCTCTTTCCGTACTTACTAATCTTGAGAAGCTTAACCTCGCAGGCAACACCGTTTCCGATGTTTCCGCGCTTAAGGGCTTGAATAAGCTCGAGTCGCTTATCATCAACAGCAACTGCATCGAAAGTCTTGAAGGTCTTTCGGGTATGACTTCGCTTAAGTTGCTCTATGCGTCCGATAACCACCTTACCGACGCTAAGGGTATCGAAGGTCTTACCAAGCTCGAAAACCTCAGCATTCATTCCAATAAGATCACTGATCTCTCTGCTGTTGCAAATTGTGAATCGCTCAAGACTCTCGATATCAACGATAACGAAATTACCACTCTCGGCGATTTCTCTAAGCTCACTAAGCTCGAATCCTTCAACGCATATAACAATAAGCTCACTGATATAAGCACTCTTGCTGCTTGCACTAAGCTTACTTCGATTAATGCTTATTCTAACGAAATTACCACTATCGGTAATCTCGAAAAGCTCGACGAACTCACTTCTTTCACCGCTTACGACAACCAGATCAAGGACCTCAACGGACTTAACGGCTGTGCTAAGCTTGAAACCATCAGCGCATACGACAACGCGCTCGAAGGTACTCTCGATCTTTCCAAGTGTGAAGCGCTCACCAAGCTCGACATCTATATAGATGAAGAGGAAGAAGACGAAAAGAAGGAAGAAACCAAGGAAGAAGACAAGAAGGACGAGACCTCCGACGAGACCTCCGACGAAACTTCTGACGAAACCTCCGACGAGGCTTCCGAAGACACCTCCGATGATGCTTCTGCCGAAGAAGCTCCCGAAGCAGATGCTAAGACCGGTCTTTCCGAGCTTATCATCAAGGGTCTTAAGAAGCTCGAATCCGTCGATGCTCACGGTAACGCTCTTGTAGCTGTTCCTAACGTCGAGGGCTGTGAAAAGCTTACCACTCTTACCCTTAACGATAACCTTATCACCGATGTTTCGGGTGTTGAAAAGGGTTCCGCACTTACCACCCTTATCCTCTCGAATAATAAGATTTCCGATATCGCAAAGCTCGAAACGGTTAAGACCCTTACTACCCTTAACCTTTCGGATAACCTTATAAAGGATATAACCGCTATCGGTAAGCTCACTTCGCTTACATCTCTTACCCTTACCAATAATAAGGATATCGATTCGCTCGCGGCTATTTCCGATAACTTCTCGTCCACTACTTCTCTCGCTCTCAACATCGTAGGCACCGCTGTCGCAGACAAACAAGATGAAATCGATGCACTGCAGAAGAAATTCACCACAATGAAGATCACCTATAAGGAAGACAAGAAGGAAGAAGATAAAAAGGAAGAGAACAAGAACGATAACAAAGACGAAACTTCTTCCGATGATTCTTCCGCGGAAGATACTTCCAAGGATGAGTCCGCTAACGAATCTTCCACCGCAAAGACCGAATAATTAGCCTGAAAACCGTTTGGGGCTGCTGCAATTCCCGCGGCAGCCCTTGATATATTATTAAAGGAGAAATACGTTATGCCCGATATGCTTGTAAAGCTTTATGAGCTTCCCGACAGCAGCGCGTTATATAAAAAGCTTGCTGACCAAGGTATAAAAATAATTCGTCCCATGACACCCAATAAGACCAAGGTCGTCGAATGGGTGCGTGAGCATTTTCGTGATGGCTGGGCGGACGAAATCTCCGCGGCATTTACCCATTTTCCCGTAAGTTGCTTTATTGCATATGATGAGAACGAACAGAAAATTCTCGGCTTTGCGGGCTATGATTGCACTTATAAGGATTTCTTCGGTCCTACCGGTGTTGACGAGACTCAGCGCGGCAAGGGCATCGGCGGCGCGCTTTTCCTCCGCTGTATGGAAGCTATGCGCGACGAAGGTTACGGTTACGCTATAATCGGAAGCGCCGGCCCGGTCGACTTTTATAACAAAATGTCGGGTGCCACCGTTATCGAAGGAAGCTCTCCCGGTATCTATAAAGAGCTTATATAAACAATCCCCAAAAACGCAAACTTTATAAATTGAGTATTATTTTAAGAGGTATATTATGAATAAATTGAGAGCAGGAATCATCGGCGCGACGGGTATGGTCGGCCAGAGATTCATCACGCTTATTGAAAACCACCCCTATTTTGAAATCTCCGCACTTGCGGCAAGCCCTTCCTCCGCAGGCAAGACTTACGGTGAGGCTGTAAAGGGCAGATGGATGATGAAAACCCCCATATCCGATAATATTGCAAATATGGTCGTTCTTAACGCAGAGGATATCGAAAGCGTTAAACCTTATGTTGATTTTGTTTTCTGCGCGGTTAATATGCCTAAGGACCAGATAAAGGCTCTTGAAGAAGCGTACGCAAAGGCTGAGATTCCCGTTGTTTCGAATAACTCGGCTCACCGCGGAACTCCCGACGTTCCTATGCTTATTCCCGAGATCAACTTTGCTCATACCGAGGTTATTGAAGCACAGAAAAAGCGTCTCGGAACCACTAAGGGCTTTATCTCCGTCAAGCCGAACTGCTCTATTCAGAGCTACGTTCCCGCGCTTGAACCCCTCCGTAAATACGGCATCAAGGAAGTAAACGTTACCACCTTCCAGGCGATCTCCGGCGCAGGCAAGAATTTCGATACCTGGCCCGAAATGATCGATAACGTTATTCCTTTCATCGGCGGAGAAGAAGAAAAGAGCGAAAAGGAACCTCTCAAGGTTTGGGGTAAGGTCGAAAACGGAGTTATCGTAAATGCAGAAACTCCTGTTATTTCCGCACAGTGCATCCGTGTACCTGCATCCGACGGCCACCTTGCGGCTGTTTCGGTATCTTTTGAAAATAAGCCTTCTATCGATGAGATAAAGGCTGATTGGGCCAACTTTGTCGGCGAAGCTCAAAGACTTGAGCTTCCTCACGCTCCCGAAAAGTTCCTTACCTATTTCGAAGAGGATAACCGTCCTCAGACACGTCTCGACCGCGACCTTTACGGCGGTATGGGTATTTCTATCGGCAGACTTCGCGAGGATACCATCTTCGATTATAAGTTCGTATGCCTTTCCCATAACACCCTCCGCGGTGCGGCAGGCGGTGCAGTTCTCGGCGCAGAGCTTCTCTATAAGCAGGGATATCTTAAATAATGACAAAAACGGCACCGTTTGCCATAAAACGGTGCCGTTCCTTTTTTTGTCCGTTGACTTTTTAGTATTGGTATGATATACTAACTGCGTATAGATTTGTCTTTACTTTATTTGATAAATGTTATTAAGGGGTCGTATTATGTCCGATAATCCTAAAATATTGGTCTTTACGGTTGCCGCATGGAACGATTCGTCCGAAACTAATATTTGGTCGTCCTTACTTGCGGGTTATGACCCCGAAAATATCGCAAATATATGTATTCGCGACGATATCCCCAATAGCAAAAGCTGTAATAATTTTTTCGCTATTTCGGAAAATAAGGTTATTAAAAGTGTTTTTAACCGAAAGATAAAAACCGGACGGGTCGTTGTTCCCGATGCTTCGTCGGTCATTTCCGACGATCTTGAGGAGCATAACGCGCGTTATCGGAAAATGCAAAAGAAACGCCGCCCTTCTATGCTTCTCGCGAGGGAATTGGTTTGGAAATTCGGCAAATGGAAAACCGACGAACTTGATGAATTTTTGGATTCGTTTAAGCCGGATGTGATATTATACTCGTTGGAAAGCTATATCCATCTTAACCGAATCGTGGAGTATTCGATTAAATATACCGGAGCGAATGCGGTCGGATATATTTGGGATGACAATTTTACGTATAAGCAATCTTTTGGACTTTGCTTCTCTATTCATCGTTTTTTCCAGAGAAAGTCGCTTAAGAGACTCGTAAAAATATCCAAAGAATTTTTTGCGATAACCGACACGACAAAAAAAGAAGCGGATGAATTTTTCGGTATAGATTCAAAAGTGCTCGCAAAACCTCTCGCTGAGATCCCAAGTGCGGACGAAAGAGAGATAAATCTGCCGATAAAAATGTTTTATGCGGGAAAGCTTATCTGTGGCAGAGAAACCGCGCTCTGCGAGGTTGTTGATGCAATAAGAAGGAACCGCCTTCCGATAGAAATTGACGTTTATACCCAATCCGAGCTTCAGCCGAAAATGCGCTCCCGGCTCGAAGAAAATACGTGTAGACTGCATTCTTCAGTATCCCATGAAATAATGCTCGAAAGACAGAAAAATAGCGATGTTTTACTGTTTTTGGAGGATATGGACGGTAAATATGCCGATCTTGCAAGATTGTCATTTTCGAGCAAGATAACCGATTATCTTTCGTCGGGGAAATGTATCTTTGCCGTAGGAAAAGGCGATATTGCGCCTATGCGTTATTTTACGGCGAACGATTCCGCGATAACCGCGTCGACTCGCGAAGAGCTTGAAAAGAAGCTGTTTTTGCTTGCTGATGATACAAGCGTGATTACGGAATACGCAAAAAAAGCCGCAAAATGCGGGATTACAAACCACAATCGAGAAAAAATTTCAAAGATATTTGACGATACGATAAAAGCTATGGCACAAAAATAAATTAAGGAGGG
>JAZSLN010000117.1:0-8918 GCA_045535385.1 Eubacteriales bacterium | reverse complement strand
CCCTCGCAAAGACGGTGGGGTATCCCCGCTTTTTTCTTTGCCTTAAGCTCAATAGCCAAATCAATAAGCGATTTTATTTCCTCGGGGGTAAAGTCGAGGAGCTTTAAGAAGCTTCTGCCCTTCATAAATCATTCTCCTATTCTGCACAAACCGTTTTAATAACTTCGAGTGCTTCTTTAAGAATCTCGGGTTCGATATTAAGCGCGGGAAGCAAACGCACCTTATCCTTTGCAGTAAGACAGAGGACACCGCGATTCATACATTCAACGACAACCTCTTTAGCCGCCTTTTCGGTTTTGATGCCTATCATAAGTCCCATTCCGCTTACCGACTCGATACCCTTCGCGCCCGAAAGCGTTTCGAAAACGAGCTTGCTCTTTTCCTTGACCGAATCGAGGAATTCACGGTCGAGTCTTGAAATAACGTTATATGCGCCCGCGCAAGCGATAGGGTTACCGCCGTAGGTCGAGCCGTGGTCGCCGAATCCGAGGACGTATTCAACCTTTTCTCCGAGAAGCGTCGCGCCTAAGGGAAGTCCCCCGCCCAATCCCTTCGCAGTGGAGATTATATCGGGTTGAACACCGAAATTCATATATCCGTAAAGCTCGCCGGTACGTCCGTTGCCCGTTTGAACCTCGTCGGCGATAAGAAGAATATCGCGCTCTTTACAATATTCGGCAACGCCTTTTATAAATTCGGGTTCAAGCGGGTTAACGCCGCCCTCGCCCTGAACACATTCTACCATAACCGCCGCGATTTTATTTTCGTCAATAAGCTTCTTTATCGCTTCTAAATCGTTCGCGGGGGTATACATAAATCCGTCGGTAAGAGGCAGGAAGTCTTTATGGAAAACCTCCTGACCGGTTGCGGCAAGTGTTGTAACCGTTCTTCCGTGGAAGGAATTTACGAGCGTAATTATATTATAATAATCGCTTCCCTTTTTCTGTGCAGCATATTTACGCGCAACCTTTATGGCACATTCGTTGGCTTCCGCGCCGGAGTTACCGAAAAACACCTTCTTGAAGCCGGTCTTTTCGCAAAGCAGCTCGGCAAGTCGAACACAGGGCTCGGTATAATAAAGGTTCGACATATGCTGAACCTTGCCTAATTGGTCGGTAACAGCCGAAACCCATTCTTCGTCGGCAATACCGAAGCAGGTAACTCCGATACCCGAACCCATATCGATATAGCGTTTTCCGTTTTCGTCAAACACAACGGAACCCTTGCCCGAAACGATCTGAACGTCGAAACGGTTATATGTATTCGCGATATATTTTTTGTCTTTTTCTTTTATGTTCATTTTTTCACCTTGTCGAGATGATTGATATGTCTCTAACCGTATTCCCCGCTTCAACCGAAAAACACTTTTGTTTTTTGGTATCAGCAAGGCGCAGCAGAATGATGCAGAATGGAAAATCGGCATCCGAAGCTGTACAGACACCCCCCGAAAATCCTTGGATTTTTGGGACATTAGCAACGAAACTCACGAGAGACCGCTGAAAAACCTTGTATTTTTCAGCGAACACCGTTAAGGTGTAACGAGCGTACCCGCACCTTCTTCGGTAAGCAGCTCCATAAGAATAGAGTGAGAAACTCGTCCGTCCATAATAACGACGTTTTTGACACCTTTCTTTATTGCCTCTACACAGCAATCCACCTTGGGTATCATACCGCCCGAAATAATTCCTTCTTCTTTAAGATGTGCCGCTTCGGCAACCGAAATTTCGGGAATAAGAGTAGAGGGGTCATCACGGTCGCGCAGGATACCGACAATGTCGGTCATCATAATAAGTCTTTCCGCCTGCATCGCACCTGCGATATAAGCGGCTGCGGTATCACCGTTAATATTATAGGTATTTCCCTCTTTATCGCAACCGATGGTCGAAACAACGGGAATATAACCCTTTTCGAGAAGGTCGGTAACCGGCTCGATATTAATATTCGTAATAGAACCTACGTATCCGAGACGTTCGTCCTTCATCTTCGCTTCGATAAGTCCGCCGTCCATACCCGAAATACCCATAGCCTTACCGCCCTTGGCTTCGAGAAGGTTGACAAGCGTTTTGTTGACCTTGCCCGCGAGAACCATTTGGACGATGTCGACGGTTTCGCGGTCGGTAACTCTCAAGCCGTCCACAAATTCGGCTTTTTTGCCGAGACGGTTCATAAGCTCATTTATTTCGGGACCGCCGCCGTGAACAAGAACGACTTTTACGCCAACAAGGTGAAGAAGGACGATATCCTCCATAACCTGCTGTTTAAGAGTATCGTTTATCATAGCGTTTCCGCCGTATTTAACAACGACTATCTTGCCGGTGTATCTTTGAATATAAGGCAAAGCCTGGGTGAGCACCTGAGCGCGCTCGGCGTTGGAAAGCATATTTGTATCCATATAAAACCTCTCTGAAAATCAGGTTCTGTAATCACCGTTGATCTTTACGTAGTCGTAAGTAAGGTCGCAACCCCAAGCAGTAGCATCGGCATCGCCGTCGCCAAGGGTGATAACTATATCTATTTCCGGTTCCAAAAGAATCTCTTTGGCGACCTCTTCCGAAAATTCGATTCCCGCGCCGTCGCGGCAAACCTCAACAACGCCCTTTGCGCTCTTGAACGAAACGCCGACCTTATTAACGTCCACATCGGCACCGCTGTAGCCGATAGCACAAAGAACTCGTCCCCAGTTAGCGTCTGCGCCGAACATAGCCGCCTTCAAAAGGCTGGAGCAGATAACGCTTTTTGCCACGGTTTTTGCGGTAGGAACATCCTTCGCACCCGAAACCGAGCATTCGATCAATTTGGTTGCACCCTCGCCGTCGCCTGCGATCATACGGCAGAGACCGACGGTTACTGTGTTGAGCGCCTTCATAAATACGGCAAAATCCTCGTTTTCGCTATCGATATAACTGTTTTCAGCCAAACCGTTAGCAAGCACAACGACCATATCGTTGGTGGAGGTATCACCGTCAACGCTAACCATATTAAAGGTATCCTTTATATCCGCCGACAACGCTTTTTGAAGCATTTCGGGAGCAATAGCGACGTCGGTGGTAATAAATACAAGCATCGTAGCCATATTGGGATGGATCATACCGCTTCCCTTGGCTATACCTCCGATACGGCACACTTTTCCGTCAAGCTCAAACTCAACGGCAACCGATTTTTTAACCGTGTCGGTAGTCATAATTCCTTCCGCGGCATCATCACTTCCGTTTTCGGACATACTCCACATAAGCTTGGGAAGTCCCTGCGCGATAGGCATAATATCCAAGGGCTGACCGATAACACCGGTCGATGCGACCACAACGTCGGAAGAATCTATCGAGAGAGTATCACCGACAAGAGCACACATTTCCTCGGCAACCTCAATACCGTTAGCGTTGCAGGTGTTTGCGTTGCCGCTGTTACAGATAACCGCCTGAGCATAACCGTCGGAGATATTTTTCTTCGTAACAGTAAGAGGCGCACCTTTAACAAGATTGGTCGTATAAACAGCCGCCGCAGAAGCACGAACCTCGCTTACGATCATCGAAAGGTCTTTTTTTACTTTGTTTTTACGGATGCCGCAGTGGATACCACCCGCGATAAATCCTTTAGCAGCGGTAACACCGCCTTCGATTATTTTCATAACATTAACTCCAAATCACACATCAAGCCCTGTCGCTTCATCAACACCGAGCAAAATGTTCATATTTTGAATTGCCGCGCCCGACGCACCCTTGCCGAGGTTATCGAATCGCGAAACGAGAAGTATTCTATCATCGTTTCCGCAAACGGTTATTTCCATATCGTCCCGTCCCGAGAAGGCACACGCCGAGAGGAAGCCCTCCTCGTCGGCATTTTCCTTGAAGGAAACCAAGCCGTTTTTGTAATAAGCGGAATAAATCTCACCGATCTCCTTAATTCCGCCCTTGATCTGATCCGCAAAAATCGGAACCGTAACCTCCATTCCCGAATAGAAGGGAGCAACGATCGGGCAGAAGATCGGAAGACCCGAAAGACCGCATACCGCTTTCATTTCCTTGAGATGCTTATGCTGTTGAGTCAACGCATACATTCTCGGAGCGGAAAGCAGTTTATCCGCATCGGGAGCTTCGTAATCGGCGATCATCTTCTTGCCGCCGCCCGAGTAGCCTGTCAAAGAGGTGCAGGTAAGATTAACGCTGCTATCAAGAAGTCCCTCCTTAACGAGAGGCTCGACAAGCGCAACGAATCCGCTTGCGTGACAGCCGGGGTTAGCAACGCGTTTCGAATTTTTGATAAGCTCGCGCTGTTTTCCGTTCAGAAGCTCGGGAAAGCCGTAGGTCCAATCGGGATCAACTCTATGAGCCGTAGAAGTATCGATTACCGCGGTCTTATCGTTAGAAATAAGCGAAACCGCTTCGATCGCCGCCGCATCGGGGAGGCACAAAAAGGAGATATCCGCGCTGTTCAATGCTTCTCTTCGTGCATTCAGATCCTTACGGATCTCATCGGGAAGAATTATTAAATCTATATCCTTGCGTTCGTTCAAACGCTCGTAAATACGGAGTCCGGTCGTTCCCGCACTTCCGTCTATAAACACTTTTGTCATTTCGAAAGCTCACTTTCGACAAACTTAATCTGGGTTTTGACCGATTCGACCGAGGTTCCGCCGAACGAAACGCGCTTGCTTACACAGGTCTCGAGCGAAATTTCCTCGTAAATATCGGATTCAAAAAGGTCTGAATAGGATTTATATTCATCAAGAGTAACGGTTTCCAAAACCCTACCGTTCTTAATACAATCGGCAACTATCGTACCCGAAATTTTATAAGCGCTTCTGAAAGGCAAGCCCTTCTTAACGAGGTAATCGGCGAGGTCGGTCGCATTGATAAAGCCTTCCTGCGCCGCGCGTTTCATATTTTCGGGAATAACGCGCATGGTTTCTATCATAGGAGCAGCGATAGAGAGACACATCTTAACAGTATCTACCGCGTCAAACACGCCCTCCTTGTCCTCCTGCATATCCTTGTTGTAAGCGAGAGGAAGTCCCTTGAGAGTCGTAAGAAGAGCCATAAGGTCGCCGTAAACACGTCCCGTTTTACCGCGGATAAGCTCCGCCATATCGGGATTTTTCTTTTGGGGCATTATCGACGAGCCCGTCGTATAGGAATCCGAGAGCTCGACGAACTTAAATTCCCAGCTCGACCAAAGGATTATTTCCTCGGAAAGGCGGGAGAGATGCATCATCATTACCGCACAGCAGCTCATAAATTCAACGCAAAAATCACGGTCGGAAACGCCGTCGATGCTGTTTTGGCAAACGCCGTCAAACGCTAATCTTTCAGCCTCGAAGAAGCGGTCGGTCTCGTAGGTCGTGCCCGCGAGAGCGCAGGAGCCGATCGGAGAAACGTTAAGACGCTTACGCATATCGGTGAAGCGGTCAACGTCGCGGAGAAGCATCATACAATAAGCCATAAGATGATGGCCGAAGGTTATCGGCTGAGCGCGCTGAAGATGGGTATAACCCGGCATAATCGTATCGGTATTCGCCTTAGCCTGAACAAGAAGAGCCGATATCAACGCTTTAAGAAGTCTGACGATCTCGTCGGTCTCCTTGCGGAGATTCATTCTTAAATCAAGAGCAACCTGGTCGTTTCGGCTGCGCGCGGTATGGAGCTTTTTACCGAGATCGCCGAGACGTTCGGTCAATACCTGCTCGACGAACATATGGATATCCTCACATTCCATATTTATCTCAAGAGCGCCCGAATCGATATCGGCAAGAATATCGGCAAGCCCTTTTATGAGCTCGTCAGCCTCCGCGGCCGAAATAATATTCTGTTTTCCGAGCATAGCCGCGTGAGCCATGCTTCCGGTAATATCCTCGCGGTACATTCTCGAGTCGAAGGATATCGACGAGTTAAAATCGTCCGCTAATTTGTCGGTCGCGCCGGCGGTTCTTCCCGCCCACATCTTTACTGCCATTTTATTGCTCCTGAATAGTAATTTCGAAAATTAAATAATATCTCAAAAATGAAACAAGGAAGAACGGCGAAACGTCGTTCTTCTTTGTAACAAATGAATACAATAGAGATTTTATAAAAATCGGCGACAGGTGCGTCGATTTTTATACCTCAGAGTTTCGCAACCTCGGACAACGAGCGAAGCAAGGCGCACGAGGTTGGCGCGAGCAAGCGAAACTCCCGAAAGCCGATGAAAATCCTTGGATTTTCATCGAGAGCGAAGCGATTTATTTGCCGTCTACGATAGCCTGTACCTTGGTAGGCAAGCCGAAGAGGTTGATAAAGCCCTGAGCATCCTTCTGATCGTAGAAGAAGTCGCTTTCGCCGAAGGTTGCGATCTCTTCGCTGTAAAGCGAATTTTCGCTCCAAACACCTGCGTTGATCATATTACCCTTATAGAGCTTCAAACGAACCTTACCGCTTACGCGTTCCTGAGTCTTATCAACGAACGCGGAAAGAGCCTCGCGGAGAGGGCTGAACCAAAGTCCGTTATAAACGAGCTCGGCGAAGGTAACCGAAAGCTTCTGCTTTTCGTGCATGGTGAGCTTGTCAAGGCAGATCTGCTCGAGAACGCTGTGAGCCTTGTAAAGAATGGTTCCGCCGGGGGTCTCATAAACGCCGCGGCACTTCATACCGACAAGACGGTTTTCAACGATGTCGAGAATACCGATGCCGTTCGCACCGCCGATCTTGTTAAGCTCGAGGATAATTTCTTTAGCGGACATCTTCTTGCCGTCGAGAGCAACGGGAATGCCCTGCTCGAAATCGAGTTCGATGTAGGTAGGAACGTCGGGAGCATCGATAGGAGAAACGCCCATTTCGAGGAAGCCCTTCTTTTCGTAGGTGGGCTCGTTTCCGGTATCTTCGAGGTCAAGACCTTCGTGAGAAAGGTGCCAGAGGTTTTTATCCTTAGAATAGTTGGTTTCGCGGTTGATCTTAAGAGGAACGTTATGCGCTTCGGCATATTCGATCTCTTCCTCACGGGATTTGATATCCCATTCACGCCAGGGAGCGATAATAGGCATATTGGGAGCGAAGTGCATAATAGCAAGCTCGAAACGAACCTGGTCGTTACCCTTACCGGTACAGCCGTGGGCGATAGCGTCTGCGCCTTCCTTCTTGGCGATCTCTACAAGACCCTTAGCGATGCAGGGACGTGCGTGGCTGGTACCGAGGAGATATTCTTCGTAAATTGCGCCCGCCTTCATGGTGGGGATAATGTAGTTATCAACGTAATCATCGGTAAGATCGAGCACGTAGAGCTTGGACGCGCCGGTCTTAATAGCCTTTTCTTCAAGACCGTCAAGCTCGTCAGCCTGACCGACGTTAGCGGCAACGGCGATTACCTCGCAGTTGTTATAATTTTCTTTAAGCCACGGAATGATGATAGATGTATCAAGACCGCCGGAATATGCAAGAACTACCTTTTTGATGTTTTCTTTATTCATTTTTTGCCTCCGAAATATATGTTTTTTCATTTTGCACGCCTATTATAATCCCGCTATGTATAAAAGTCAATAGTGAAAATGCAAAAAACTGAATATTTTTGCGCTGATTCTTATGTATTTTTGCATAATAAAATCATTTTATGCATAATTTATGTATATTATACATCATTTTACGCATATATTCACTCTCAAGCGCGCCAAATGCATTTTCAAGGGGTATATATTTATAGGTATACATAACAAAAAGCCCCGAGAAGGGGCTTTTCGATATTTATTTTATCTTGAGCCACATCACGGGGCGGATGCCTCTTTTTGTGTCGACGCTGTACTCCAAATTAAACTTTTCGCCGAACTTACCGTGATGATCGGTAACTGTCGCCCAATGTGCATCCAAACTAGTTATTTTAAGAGATCTTAACCACCAGTAATCTCCATATTTATTATCTTCAAAACCCAATATTCCCTGCGCTTTTGCATATTCGGTCGCAAACGCTTTTGATCCATACGGGAAATAAGTTTTTGCTTCGTTTAGGCTCAGCACATACAGCTTATTCATAGATTCCTCGTTGCGGGATACCGCCTTGTCCGAAGCGCTAACCTTATAGCCCTCTTCTTTTACAGCCGTTTCCTTTATTTTCTCTTGTTCTTCTGCCGAGAAAGCTGTATTCAAAAACTCTTCATTAAGCCACGCGCGAAGATCAGACTCTGCCCAGTATAACTTTTTAGCCATTCTGTTGGAATGATACTGCTTGTTATCTAATATGCGCTGACTTATCACGAGAATTGAATCGTCCTTCTTGTCCAGAATAATCCATTCGATCGGTTCCTTTCCGTTAGACTCGTTATTATCCTGTTCGTACGCGCCGAAGAAGAACATTTTTCCTACTTCGTTCGGTATAGATTCTTCCGCCTTCGATTCGTCAGAGGTTTCTGGATTTACCGAAAGTCCGCCATTGGGCATACTTACATTGTCGTTCGTGTTGTCGCTAACACCGTCAATCGCATCGCTCGATTCAGATTTGTCAGATACATCTCCGGAACAACCGCAAAATGCACTAACCGCGAACGAAAGCACCAAAAGTACGCTTAAAATTCTTTTCATTTTTCTTTTTTCCCTTCTTTGTAAGAATATTATAAATTATCATACTGCATTTTGCGGTATTTGTCAATACTGCATTGTGCGGTAAAGTATAATGATGGCATAAAAATCAATGAGGAGATATAACAATGTATCGAAGGATACGCGATTTAAGACAAGATCACGACCTTACTCAAAAACAACTGTCAAAAATACTTAACTGCTCACAACAAGTATACAGCAATTATGAATTGGGACAACGCGACATCCCGACCGAAGTTCTCATATTACTGTCGAATTATTACAATGTTTCGGTAGACTATATTCTCGAAATAACCGACAATCCCGAAATAACAAGATAAAACAGGCTTTTGAAGCACAAATGTATCACAAGCCTGTTTTTTATTC
>JAZSLN010000105.1:0-7730 GCA_045535385.1 Eubacteriales bacterium | reverse complement strand
TGAAATACCCCGCCTTGATGGATTATGCAACAAACAGAAAATTTGCCGATATAGATTTGGGCACAGAATTACTTGTTTTTGACCATAATGAATTTAAGCGCGCTTGTTGTCGGTCGGAATCGCAGAGTGGGCTATGGATATCCATTAAAGAATATGATCTGAATTCGAAACAGTGGCAAGTCCTCGAGAAAGGCCGCTATATCGAGAATGCAGATGATGTGGCTATCGTACTACAAGAAGATTACAAATATGATAAAGTGAAGTTTTATCGTACGCCCAATTATTTGCAGTAACTTATTTGCACCCCCTTATCCTAAAAATGCACCCCCTAAAACGACTTTGCACCCCCTTACCTCAAAAAGGGGGGGCATTTGTATTAAAATTAGGGGAGTCTTCAAATAAAAAAGGTATACTTTGTGCATACCTTTTTTGTTTGCTCCGAAGAGATTCGAAGGGCGAGTAAAAACGCAACAATAACAAAATGTTGAAGTCGTTCTCTTTTTATGGTATAATGGTAAAAAGGCGGTGAGATAATGAGTGACGGCTTGAAATATCCCGTATTGCTCGTTCACGGTATGGGATTTCGTGACAATTCGATAATTTCCTATTGGGGAAGAATCCCGAAAACGCTTAAAAAAATGGGCTGTGATATCCACTATGGATATCAGGACAGCAGCGGGTCGGTCGAGGGAAACGGCGAAAAAATCGCCGCTCGTATAGACGAGATACTTAAAAAGACCAACGCGGAGAAGGTTAATATAATCGCACACTCCAAGGGCGGACTTGATTGCCGATATGCGATATCTTCGCTCGGGATGGGCGAGAAGGTCGCCTCGCTTACAACTCTGTCAACTCCTCATCACGGCTCGAAAAGTGTCGATTTGTTGATGAAGTTCCCCGATTTTCTCGTTCGCTTTGCAGGTTTTTGCACCGATTGTTGGTTTCGTATTCTCGGGGACAAAAAGCCGGAAGCCTATAAGGTTTTTCATCTGTTCACGACAGAGGGCGCGCGCAAATTCAACATCGAAAATCCCGATTTCCCCGAAGTATTCTATCAAAGCTATGCTTTCGTTATGAAAAATCCGTTCAGCGATATTTTTATGTGGTTTCCAAACCTCGCTGTCAGGATCATTGAGGGAGAAAACGACGGTCTTCTCGTTCCCGACGCGGTAAAATGGGGCGAATTCAAGGGAATATATCGCGGTGTCGGACGGCGCGGAATCTCTCATTGTGACGAGGTGGATATGAGAAGAATGCGCCTTTCACGAAAGAAGGGCGACGGCGTTTCGGATATCATCGACGTCTATAAAACCATCGTTACCGACCTTCAAAGAAAGGGATTATAAGGTCAAAATAAATTAACGTTTCGGGCATACTCGCCCCTTGACAACGCAAGTTTATTGTATTAGACTATGAATGTAATAATTGTTATTCGAGGTGTATTATGTCGAAGCGCATTTTCGTTCTTCTTTGCGCGTTTATTCTTGCAACGGCGCTCGTTTTCAGCGCTTGTTCCTCCGATTCCGATGAAAGCTCGGTCAGCTCTTACGAATCTAACGACGACCGCTCGACGGAGAACAGTGATTTTTCCGAAAACGGCGAAGACTCGAACGGTTCTTCCGCAGAATCAAGCCCTTCGATTGAAACTTCGGACGATACCGGCGAAGAATCTTCCGACGGCAACGAATCCGTAATCATTCCCGATGATTCCTCCGTTGAAGATAACAGCGAGATCCCCTACGCGGAAACCTACGAGCGCGACAGAAAGATATATACCGACTATTTGTTAAAGACAAATTATAAAGAGCTTATCGACGAAGACGAAACCATGAGCGCTGATTTTTCGATCGAGTCCCTTATGCACGACCTTAACAATGACGGTGTTCACGAATTACTCATTGATATTTACAATCCCGACCAAGACTGGACTCATAAAACCGTATTAACTATAAAAAACAACGTACCCGAAATTCTTATCAGCTATCTAAAATGCCTCGGCAGTGATTGGATCAATCTTCACTATGATGTGAAAAACAATCATTACGCCATCTGTGTCGGTTCCGGCGAAGCGAGCGCGGATTTTTCCGCCATTTCCGAAGCATACTACATCTCCGACAACCTATATTCGAAGCCCGCTTTTGATCTCTACTATGAATTGATTACAAAAAACGAAGACAACGCAGAGTTGATCGAAGAGGTCAAAAACACCATCGGCATATACGAAGAAACCGAAGACGCGATCATTGTTTATAAGCTAAACGGAAGTTATGTAACCGGAGCGCAGGCAAACGAAGTGTTTTCCAGATTTGAATACATAGACTACGATGACCGTGCTTATGACGAAACCTCGTATAACAACCCCATTCTTTCCTGGGAAGAAAGAACAAGCTATTAATAAATCGATTCCGTCGGGCATATTACATAATAAAGCCCGGCGGATTCTTGTTTTTAGCAAATTAGCAAAAAATTCCTAAAGGAAATTCGTATTTTTCTTGAAATATATTATTTTTTTCTATTGCAAAATGTTTAACAATATAGTATAATTCTTATGATTGTTGACTTATGTCGAAATTTTTATGAAAGGAGAACGCGTATGGCGAAAATAGGAATCGTGCTTTCGGGCTGTTCGAGCAAGGTCGGATATGAACGCGGATGTCTTAGCGCTATTATCGATTATTTCGGTCTCGACAGCATTAAATGCGTCAGTTCCGCTTCCGCCGGTTCCTTTATTGCGCAAGCTGTCGGTGTCGGACACGAAACCGAGCTTGAGGAAGCACTCCGTTTGCTCGACTCGGGTAAATACGGACGTCATATTCTCGGCGCCGCTTCGAACTCCAACGCATCTCCTTTGATCACGAAGGTCATCAAGGGCGGCGAGCCCCTCAAATATGAGCATTACGTTTGTATTTGGAATTTCACCAAAAGATGTGCCGAATACATCCCCTTCCACAAGCTCAAGGCGGATGAAGTTCTTCCCCATATGCTCGGCGCGATGTCGGTTCCCGTGGTTAACGCGGGCGTTGTCATCGACGGCGACCGTATTTTGGACGGTGCGTTCGTGGATAATATCCCCGTTCAGCCGCTCCTCGATAAGGACCTCGACTATATTTTCTGTATCTATTTCGACAATAAAAAATACGTTTTCGAATCGCCCGAATTTGACAAAAAGATCATCAAGCTCTACGATTTTCCGAACAACGGCAGATTCGACCTACTGTTCTATACTCCCGGCACCTACGACGCTCTTTATAAATACGCTTATGAGTATACATCCGACGTTATCAAAAAAGTTTTCGAAAATGAAGCTCAGCCGGATATTTACGAAGCGATCGCGGAATATGAACGCTGCCACGAGGCTATCTACGAACCTCGTCTTACCGCGGATATCGTCTTGAATAACATCAATATTATGACCAACCGTTATTTCAAGCACTCCACGCTCAAAAAGAACAGCAGACAAGTACGTAATACCGACTAAAAACCCCGAGTATGGTATAAAAACCGTTTTCGGGGTTTATTATTTACTGAGAACAAAAAACGGAGGCATATAAATGGATTGGGGTCTAATGTTTTTTATCGAAAGCATTCTTCTCGGTGTAGGCCTTGCGATGGACGCTTTTTCGGTATCGCTCGCGAACGGTCTTAACGAGCCCTGTATGAAAAAGGGCAAAATGTGTACCATATCCTGGATGTTCGCGCTTTTCCAATTCGCAATGCCGATAATCGGCTGGATCTGTGTACATACAGTCGCAACCCATTTCAAGGCGTTCGAGAAGTTTGTCCCCTGGATCGCTCTTATCCTCCTTTGCTTCATCGGCGGAAAAATGCTTCTCGAGGGAATAAAGCATAAGGATTGCGGTTGTTGCGAAAAGCCTGCCGTCGGCTTCGGCGCGCTTATCGTTCAGGGTGTTGCCACCTCGATCGACGCGCTTTCGGTCGGCTTCACGATCGCGGGATACGATTGGATCCACGCGCTCGTTTGCTGTATTTTGATTGCCGTCGTAACCTTCTTTATATGTCTTTTGGGCGTTTTCCTCGGCAAAACGTTCGGCACAAGGTTTTCCGGCAAAGCCGGCATTCTCGGCGGCGCGATACTCATATTTATCGGTATCGAAATTTTCGTATCGAGCTTTTTATAAAGAAAAATCCTCCGATTTCTCGGAGGATTTGGTTTAATATGGTGACCCGTAGGGGAGTCGCCCGTCTGCGGACGGAGCGGCGGCGACGTCTTGACCACTTGACTAACAGGCCGTGAAATATAATATATCACAACTTTTTTATTTGTAAAGAGCGTCGTAAAAAAGATATTATTTTTCGCAAATTCCATTTTTTCTAACAAAAAACATTACACATTTTTCCTTTTTTCGGTACCTCTTTATATGAAGGGCCTTTCAATACGTACGGAAGGAGGCAGGTTATGGAACTTCAAGGAACGCAAAGCACAAAACAGCCGATAGACGACGAAAGCATTATCCAGCTTTATTGGAATCGCGACGAAAGCGCAATAGAGGAAACCGACTTCAAATACAAGCGGTATCTATGGCGAATTGCGTATAATATTCTTCGCAACGAACCGGATTGTGAGGAATCCTTAAACGACACCTATCTCGGGGTCTGGAACGCTATTCCGCCGTCACGCCCCAACGTTTTCAAGGCGTTTATTACCGTTATTATGAGAAGAACGGCGATAAAGCGCTTTCACAGCAAAACTCGAAAGAGCGCTGTTCCCTCGGAGATGACTGTGGCTTTAACCGAATTAGAGGATATCGTCACGGACGGAGACGACGTCGAATCGGCGTTTGATACGGAAAAGCTCGGGCAGGTAATAAACGAGTTTGTACGTTCGCTATCCGACCGCAAGCGTTTTATATTCATTAGCAGATATTACGAAGCCGAGCCTATCGATAATATCGCAAAAGAATTAAGCTTAAGCCGTTCCTCCGTTAATAAGGAGCTTGCCTCAATACGAACCGCCCTGAAGGCAAAGCTCGAAAGCGAGGGATACTCAATATGAATAAAAAAGAATGGAACGAGGGTCTTAACCTTCTCGAAGCCGAGATAATCGAAAACCATATCGAGCAAAAGGAAAAGCTCGCAAAAAAGAAACACACCAAAAGAATATTTATCCGCTTCGGTGCGGTAGCCGCCTGCTTTGCTATCGTTATCGGCGCGGTAATAACAGTACCTATGATTTTCCGCGATGATGACGTCGAGCCATATATCCCCGACGGTGAGCCTTGGTCACCGATAATCGGAGAGTATACCGAAGAAATCGTTTTGAACGCAGATTCCGTCGCAAACGCGTTTGATATGAAATACGACGGCGCCACAAATCAATATACGAAGGTCTATTCGCCATCAGGTGAATATCTTTACATTTCGCCTCTTCCCGATACCGAATATCTTCCCATATATTCGCAAAAAAAGGAATCGAAGGCGAAAAAATCGAATCTGGAGACTTTCATCAACAAATATTACGACGCCGCGACCGAATTATTCGACGTCCAAGCTGACGGTTATGAAATAGAAAAAGAGGAAAGCTATAACGAATCGATATATTACACCGCCGATATTATGGACTCACGCTATGTCCGCAAAACCTCAACGGGCTATAAATACAGCGACAAAGGAATCAGATTCTCTTCCAACAGCATTTGGTCATATTTTTCCTACTATGCACACAACGAGAACCGAATTAAGTTAAACGGCGAAAAAGTTTCATTAAAGGAGCAGGATACCGACGAGCAAATAATTGAAAAGACGAAAACCGCGAGAAGCTATGTTTGCAATTTGCTCGGAAAGGAATATACCGAGGTTAAGGTTTGCCGCAAATACACATACGATCAGCTTCAAAGGATAACAATTTATCTTTACCCCTCCGAGAAAACAATATTCCCATCCGACTTCCGCGATCCGCCTATGACGTCGGAATATATTGAGCTCGAATTTTGCACAGATTGGGGCTCGGGCAGTGCCCGTCACTGGGGCGGCTCGAAGGACGAAGCTTTTTTGACAGACATCCGCTTATACGAATATTCAAGAAACCCGAACGAGTCGTACGATATTGAGGGAAAGGCGAAGAAGATATCCTTAGAGGAGGCGGAAGAGCTTCTCGAAAAGGGCTACGTTTTCGGCGGACACTCCTGCAAGCTTTGTATGGCGCTTCAGCCCGAGGTCGATTTTTCCGATTATGAGTGCGTCGATATCGAATACGTACGAGGTGTCGAAAGCAATATCCATATCCCCTTTTACGCGTTTTATAAGTATATCGGCGAAACGTCCTACGGAATGCCAACCTACGCGAAAACCTACGTCCCTGCCGTAAAGGTAGACGGATTAGACAAATATTTCAAAGAACAAATCAAAAATCACAAAAATAATATTTTCGAATAACAACAAAAAGAGAAGATTCGGAATTAACGAGTCTTCTCTTTCTTTTTATTATGATAGTCATATGCTGACTGACATCGGCGCGATACTCATATTTATCGGTATCGAAATTTTCGTATCAAGCTTTTTATAAGACCAAAAACTATTGACAAACTCTGTCAAGTGTGATATATTATATTGCACGGCCTGTTAGTCAAGTGGTCAAGACGTCGCCCTCTCACGGCGAAGACAGGGGTTCGACTCCCCTACGGGTCACCACAAAAAAGTCTCTTTTGTCTACCGGACAAAAGAGACTTTTTTCAATGATATCCGTTTCTGTCGGAACGGGTGATATATCTTCGATATGATGTCGCACTTCGTGCGATGATATATGCCTTCGGCATATGAAGGAACGGATATTATATCATGCTTGCGAAGCAAGTATATCATACGGCAACGCCGTATATCATATCGCGAAAGCGATATATCATTGAAAAACGCAACATTATGTGATATAATATCGATGAAAGAAGGTGCTTTTATGTCCGAAAACAAATTACTTGACTTATCTTTTGAATTTGCGGTTGCTATCGTACTTATTACTTCTTCACTATTCACTAAAAAGTCCTTGGGATTTTTCAGAGGTAACAAGTAATAGCGAACAAGGAATAAATAAGAAAGCATTTTGATTCTATTATGCGAATAGGAGATCTTATGACCGGCTCTAAACTTTTGTTTCTCAAAAATGCGTTCCCCGAATACACCGTGAATTTCTCGGAAGACTGCACCGACGCTATTATTATAAATCCAAATTGCGGAGAGAATATCTCCGTTTACTACGAAGAAGAGGACGAGTTCTCGCCTTTTTGTGTTTCCTTCTCGTTCCAGCACCGTCATTTATGTAATGAAAAGGATGTTGTTGAATGGATCGGCGACATCATCAACGGAAAACTTTTCGCAATCGAATTTTTCAAAGACGGCAAAAACCGTTTCGGCTCGGAAATCGAGGCGAAAAAATTAAACGATCTGTCGTACGCAACGTTAGAACATTTATTTTCATTTGCTACCTTAACCGAGCTTTTGGAGCGTTCGGACTCTTTCAAAGTCAGAGGTTGGAACAGCAGCGGCAATTTCGATGCCGAGTTCATTCTCGAATCCGACGGAAGCGTAATAATTAAAAAATCATAAAAATGCTTTGCCAAGAAAAATACCCGAGGGATTAGCGTGATACTCTTAACGGAGTATCAAGCAACTCTATTCGCCTGACGGCGAGTTATATTGCTTCGCAGTGATATTATGCTACACATAGTGATATTGTCCAAGTCGGATCGTAGCCATGTCGTTCTGTGAGCCAAGGAGTT
>JAZSLN010000108.1:0-29728 GCA_045535385.1 Eubacteriales bacterium | reverse complement strand
ACAATATACACATAACAGTATATGGCTATATGCCATAAATAAAAAAGAAAGAGGTAAACACAATGAAGAAAACAAGATTGTTGAGCATTCTCCTTTCGGTAGTTCTCGTGCTGGGCTGTATGCCTATGCTTGCTTCGGCAGACAGCTATACTGCCCAATTGGTGCTTGGCACCGCTTACGAGGGCCACATTAACGAAGACGACCCATTTATTACAACGAGCGATTGGGACGGCTATGCACAATACTTCAGTGCCGAGCTTGAGGCAGGCGTAGAGTACAAAATTGTTGCGACCGTCTCTTGCGATACGGCAACCTATATGGACCGCGCCGTTGCGGTTGTTCCTCTGGGCTTCACGGGCGACCCCTCGTACGAGGGCATCGCTTATACCTCCCGCAACTACAACGGACAAACCGGCACCACCACGCTGGTGTTCAGCGTAGAGGAAGACGGCGTATATGAGGTTATCGTATGGGGCTATTGCGAATACGACAGCACAACCCTTTACGGCGAAGGCACCCATCTTTCGGTGCTTCTTTCGGACGAGATTTCCCAAGAAGATTATCTTGGTATGCCCATAACCGACACCCTTACCGTCGGCACCGCTTATAACGGACATATTTTGGAAACCGACTCGTACGTCGATACCTACGATTGGGGCGGTTACGGCAAGGCGTTCGCGGTAGATCTTAAAGCGGGCGAAAAATACTATGCATACGCGCTTGCAGAATGTGAGGATGCCGACTATATTGACCGTGCAATTTCGGTTGTCCCCGCAAACTTCACGGGCGATTTTTCGACCGAAGGCATCGCTTATGATTCAAGCGGTGATATTGCCGAAGCAGCCGTAAGATTTTCGGTTGAGGAAGACGGTACTTATTACGTTATTGTTTGGGGTTATTGCGAAGACGGCAGCACACCAATTTACGGCGAAAGCACCGCACTTACCGTGCTTGTCCAACTCTCGCAGGACGTTATTCTTGACATTGCCACCTCTGACGACCTTGTTAAGTTTAACGTAGATATGCTTGACGGCAAGTATAGCAATATGTACGTTACACTTAATTTCCTTGACGATATCGATATGACCGATATTGCGTGGGACGACGAATTTTTGAATATTTACGGCGAAGTAAACGGTAACGGATATACTGTTACAAACCTTGCGGGCGCGTTGCTGGGCTGCGACGGTACTTTTAGCGTAAAAGACCTTAATATGGACGTCGATCTTGAATTTGATTGGGACAGTGTGTACGATTTCGGTCTTTACGCAAGATATGCCGAAGAGGCGTCTTTTGAAAATTGCCACGTTACAGGCGATATCGCTTTTGCCGGCTCTGTTGAAGACGTTGGTGCTTTTATAGGCGACGTAAAAGACGTAAGCTTTGAAAACTGCTCGTTCGAAGGCTCTATTACCGCGGCTAACGGCGGCTATATAGGCGGTCTTGCAGGATATATTTGGGGCTACAACGTGTATTTTATCAATTCCTATGCAAAAACCGCATTCTTTATGGACAACGGTGAATGCGTAGGCGGCCTTGTAGGCTATATCGAGGACAACGCTACTTTTGCAGAATGCTATGCCGAAACAAATGCTTATTTTGAAACCGGCTATAAAGTCGGCGGTATGGTTGGCTATATTGACGAATACAACGTCTTTATCAACTGCTATACCGAGGGTGTAGTAGGCGGAACCGAAGGCCTTGGCGGTATGGTTGGTGTTTCCAACTGCTGCGGCGATAACAGATTTATCAACTGCTACACCACGGTTGACGTTTCGGGCCTTGATTACGTTGGCGGATTTATAGGTGAAAGTTATTCCGGCGACACGTTTGCCAACTGCTATTCCGCAGGCACGGTAACCTATACCGGCGACGAAACACAGTCGGCAGTATCGGTTGGCACTTTTGTCGGTTACTCTGTATCCGATATTAGTAGTATAAGCTTTGAAAACTGCTTTGCAAGAGAAAGCGCAAGCCTTAACATTTTCGGCGAATATGACGATGCTGCCCTTGTCGGAATTTACGCTATGGACTTTAACGACGAAAACGCAGTAACCGATCTTGAAGCAACGCTTAACGCATACGTTGACGAAAGCTATCTCGATTTGCACGCTTGGGGCGGCAGAAACGAAAGCAACGGTCCTACCTTTGTTATTCCCGAATACATCGAAAGCGTTGACGTGACGATTAACGGCTATAAGCTTGGCGCAAACGCAGAAGATTTAACAATTGAAATCAACTCGGACATTATCAGATTGTACGATATGATTGTCTGCACCGATATGGATGAAGTTATGGATACAGTCGTTACCGGCGCGTTTGAAACGGGCAAAACCTATTATGTCGGCATCCATATGGTATCCAACAGCCCCAACGAATACAGCTTTGCAAAATATGACGTTACAAACACAAACCTTATTGGCGTCAATTACGAAGCTATTTACGAGCTTGGCACGGATAAACAAGCCGCGGTTATGTTTGTCGAGCTTAAGCCTTTAAACATCGCGGGCGACGTTAACGGCGACGGAAAAGTTAATTTGTTCGACTACGTTGCGCTTAAATCGCACGTTCTCGGCAAATCTCCCCTCAGCGAGGATAAGCTTGTTCGTGCCGACGTAAACGGAGACGGAAGGATCAATATGTTCGACTACGTTGCACTTAAGACTTTGGTCGTTAAGGGCTAATATCGCTTCGCTCTCGATTAAAATCTTGCGATTTTAATCGGTTTTCTCTCCCCAAAAACGCAAGCGTTTTCAGGGACCCCATTGATTTTTGTGAGTTTCGTGCGCTCGCGCCGAGTTCGTGCATAAATGTCCGAACTCGCGAAACTCAGAGGTATAAAAATCCACGCACTTGTCGCGGATTTTTATGGAATTTTCATTGTATAAATAATCGTAATTGTATGAAAAGACGGTTCTTCGGAATCGTATTTTTTTAATTCCCACCGTGGAGGTTCGTATTGATTGCAACCTCCCCACCGCGTGGGTTTTTCAATTCCCGCGGTAATGGTTCGGTTTGGTTGTAACCTCCTCACCGCGTGGGTTAAGCCCTCGAATTAATTGTTACATACAACATTCAAAACTGTAGGAACAGGCGTCCTCGACTGTCCGTTTACGCGACATTTTGTTATTTGTTTCGAATATAACCGTTAACGTAACAATTATGATGGTGTAGGGACCCCGAAGGGCGCTAACGCTCTCGAATAAAAGCTTGCGATTTTATTCGGTGCTTGCAAGAGTTGAATTTCAACAATAACAAAAAACGGTTCGCAGTGTTAACAGCAAACCGTTAAATGTCCTTTTCTTTTCGTGTGTCGCGTCCGAGCAGATAATCGAGGGAAACGTCGAAATAATCGGCGAGCTTAATAAGAGTTTCGTAATCGGCTTCTCTTTCGCCGTTTTCGTATCTGCTTACGGTGTTTTGGTTCATATTAAGGTCGATCGCGAGCCGAAGCTGTGATATTCCTCTCTGCTTCCGTAGCTGACGTAGCCTGAATTCCACCTAAAATCCCCTCAATATATTTATTATACTCTCACTTGACATTATTATACCATTTTGGTATAATCCTATTATCCCATTTTGGTATATTTTATAAAGGAGAGATGAATAATGAAGAAATTTTTGAGCTTGCTGCTTGTGGCAACGATGCTTTTGACGGTCGTGCCGATTTATGCATTTACGGTACAGGCGGATCCAACGTATTATGATGTCATTAATGTGAATGGTGTAACAGGTGAAGATATTGTTTCACAGGCGAGAACATATTTGGGAGTTCCGTATGACACCTCAGGCGGGAATTATAAATACAGAACCGGCTTTGGCGATACTATGATGTTTGACTGCTCCGGTTTTGTATATAGAGTATGCAGGGATGTGGGGCTTGCATCTAGTCAGAAAAACGCAACTATGGGACAGAATGACCCTTGGGGAAATCCTTTGGAAGGTCAGGACGCCAACGGTAATTACTATATTACAGCCGATACTCGCTACCAAAGATATTATGGCGAAGATATAAGTTCTGCTGTAATGAAATACATGAATACTGGGGACTATTCTGATTTGCGTCCGGGAGATTTACTGTTCGTCACACCGAATAATAGTGATGTTTCGCATGTTGTAATATATTCAGGAAATGGAATGATTATTCATAGTGAAGGATATGAGGGCTGCGTCGCCGAACATCCGATAAGTAGATATAGTTATAGTAATTCTAGCAATTGGTTTTTTGATGGTTGTAGGTTGGTTACAGAGGAAATAGGCTACCTCTCGAAATGTACTGTTTATCCGTCGCACTGCCTCATCCAAGCAACGGGGAATACGAGCGCAAACAGTTTGCCTTGCAGTTCCGCTACGGATTCCTCTTCGGAAAAATACGAGTCTGTGGCGAAAGGCGATACATACACCGCCATTGCTTTAATTCTTAACGATCAAGGCAATCATTGGTACCGTATAAAGACTTCAGATGGCAGAACAGCGTATGTTCCAGCGAGCCAAATGACACGCAAGTGGGAGGCGAATGATTCAGCGACGATAAGTAACGTGGTATATCCTACAAGTATTGATGTAGGTAATACCTTTATTATAGGTGGCGATATTCACGTTGAATACGCACAGCTTACTGGTGTTTCGGCATATGTTTACGAAGGCGAAACTTGGACTAGCGAGCCTGTGACAGGCGGTTACGATGCAGCAAGTGGTAAGTCCTATTCATTAGCCGGAAGCGCTGTGGATAATCAGGTGTTGTTCAATGAGTTACCTGAAGGTACATACACTTATACAATATACGTACATTTTAATAGTTACTATGCCGAAACCGAAAAGACGAGCAAAATCATGCCGGTTGACTATAGAGTTTTCACTTGTACGTTTACTGTAGGAGATGCCGAACTGCCTGCGACCTATACAATAACCTACAACGCAAACGGCGGCTCGGGTGAGCCGGCGGCTCAAACAAAGACCGAAGGGGTAGACCTTCAGTTGTCTTCTCAGATTCCTTCCAGAGACGGATATACCTTCCTCGGCTGGTCGGAAAGCAGTACGGCTACGACTGCTGCCTATGAATGGGGTGATTGGTTTACCGGGGATTATTCGACAACGCTTTATGCCGTATGGCAAAAAATAGTATTCCCCGATAACTTCTTCTGGGTAACACACTATAACGAATGGTATTCCGAAGGAGCAGGTGTTGTTTTCACCGAGTATTATCCTGAGGGCACGTATTTGTGGGGTCTGCACGTGGCATTCGATTATGTCGCCACTGTCAATGGAGAAAACGTATATCAGATAACGGATATTTCCAATGGACTTGCAGACGGCGGCGCTTCGGCACTTTCTATCCCCGATGACGGATTTGTTTGGGTCATAAATGCGGGTAACGATTATCCTTCGCTCGGAACCGACGCTCCGGACTTTACCAGTCCCGCGTGTTTCCATATGATAGATATTGCAACGCAGTGGCAAATAGACGATAAATTTACGTTCTACGACGTCGATTTTTCGAATGTTCCTACCACTACTCCCGATATCAATTGGTATGACGATGATTATTATTGCACTTCGCGTTTTTATACTTATGACGGAAGCCTGGAGTATTTCGTGGAATATGATCTCAACGGAGGCGAGGAAGGTCCGATTTATCAGATCAAAACACACGGTCAGGATCTTATGATAACCGATGTGCTTCCCACTTGGTTCACATTTAACTTTAAGGGCTGGTCGACGAGCAGTTCGGATTCTTCGGTAGAATATTACCCCGGCGAATATTATACCTTGGATGCGGATATAACGCTTTATGCAGTGTGGGAATATAATTGTTTGAATGTCGAGCCCTATGCAGCTCAAACAACCACCGTTAACGGATATAATCAGGGTGTATATTATGAGTTTATACCCAGTGTTTCTACGTCGTATCTGTTTATCGGTCTTGATGACGCTTCTATCGACAACACGTTTAAACTTTACGACGGTTACGGCAATCTCCTTGCCGAGAACGACGACGATGCAGGGGAACTCCAGTTCAAAATGGAATATTATCTTAACGCGGGACAGGCGTATTACGTTTTTGTAAGTATCTGGAATATTTCTTTGTACGAATCTTATGATACCTCATTTGCGGTCTGCCGCGGCGGTTATATATTATATAACGCAAATGGCGGGTCGGGTGAGCCTGGCGGTCATTACGTGTATTACGGTATGTCGCCGAAATTAAGTAATACTGTTCCTACGCGCGACGGATTTACCTTCCTCGGGTGGTCGACAAGCAGTTATGCAACAAGCGTAACCTATTCTGCCGGTGCATCGATAGTTCCTTCCGATACAATACTTTACGCTGTATGGCAGAGTAACTCGTCGAGTGCTTATGCCGAGGGCGACGTAAACGGCGACGGAAAGGTCAATTTGTTCGACTATATGGCGGTTAAATCCTATTGCTTGGATAAGAACACTCTTCCCGAGGACCAGCTTGAAAGAGCTGATTTGACCGGCGACGGAAGGATAAATATGTTTGACTATATCGCTTTGAAAAAGATTGTAATAGGCGGATAAACGATTCAAAATAAATACAAAAGGACAGAGAATGAATCTCTGTCCTTTTTCGCGTTCTGTGTTATTCTGCCCGGCGCGATTACTTCTTGAACCAAATCGACTGGTAAGGCTTCAAGGTGTCGCCGACCGAGTCGTAGTTATTAAGAATAACCTCGGCGTCGGCGGGGATGATTTCGGGAATAGGAGAAACGGTATCGGCAAAGTTGGAAACGACGTAAACGGTTTTGCCGTTGGCGGAACGGGTATAAACGCTCGTTTCGTCGCCGTCGTTTAGGAGAAGCTTAAATTCGCCGTCCTTCAAGCATTCATCGGTCGCGCGAAGCTTTAATAATTTGCGGTAGAAGTTGAGAACCGAGCGTTCGTCCTTGTCCTGCTCCTCGACGGTAAAGCCCTCGTCGACCTGCGTTTTGATCCAGGGTGTTCCGCTCGTAAATCCGCCGTTTTCGCTCTTATCCCAAGGCATAGGGGTGCGTCCGCAGTCGCGTGAGCCGTATTGCATTTTTGCGAGAAGCTCCTCTTCGGTAAACTCGCCCGTCGCCTTGATTTCATTGTAAGCGTTTATCGTTTCGATATCGCGGTATTCGTCGATGGAGTTGAAGGTCGGGTCGTGGAGTCCGAGCTCCTGACCCTGATAAACGAAGGCAACACCGCGCATACCGTAAAGGAGGCTCGCGAGCATGGTTGCGCTCTCGTAGGGGTATTTATATCTGTCGCCGAATCGTGATAACGCGCGGGGCTGGTCGTGGTTTTCCATAACGAGTACGGGATAACCGTCGGAGCTCAAGCCGTCCTCCCATTTGGCGAGGATATCCACGAACGCCTTGCGGTCGACGGGCTCGGGAATGAATTTGTCGCCGTTGACACGTCCCAAAAGAAGATGCTCGAATTGGAAGGTCATAGTAAGCTCGCCGCGTTCTTCGCCCGTAAGAATAAGCGCCTGCTCGGGGGTAAGACCCCAGGTTTCACCGACGGTGAGCGCCTTGTGGGGTGCGAAAGCGCGCTCGTGAAGCTCGTGGAGATATTCGTGGAGTCTCGGACCGCTTCCTCCGCCGTAGGGGCGGGAAAAGTCCTTCGAAATATAGTTGATGACGTCGCAGCGGAATCCGTCGACGCCCATATCGAGCCAATAGTTGATCATATCGGCAATTTCCTGACGTACAACAGGGTTTTCCCAGTTGAGGTCGGGTTGCTTTTTCGAGAAGAGGTGGAGATAATACTGACCGGTCGCTTCGTCATATTCCCAAGCGCTTCCGCCGAAAGCCGCCGTCCAGCCGTTGGGCTCGTGTCCGTCGACAGGGTCGCGCCAGATGTAATAGTCGCGGTAGGGGTTGTCCTTGCTTTTACGGCTTTCCTTAAACCATTCGTGCTCGTCCGAGGTATGGTTTACGACAAGGTCCATAAGAAGTCTTATTCCGCGGGAATGCATACCCTCGAGCATTTCCTTGAAATCGTCGAGAGTGCCGTATTCGGGCGCGATTCCGCGGTAGTCGGAAATATCGTATCCGTTATCGTCGCCGGGGGAGGGGTAGCAGGGCGAGAGCCAGACCGCGTTGACACCGAGCGATTTGATATAATCGAGCTTGTTGATGATTCCGCGGAGATCGCCGATTCCGTCGCCGTTTGTGTCGCAATAACTCTTGGGATAGATCTGGTAAACGATCGATTCTTTATGCCATTGTTCCATAAAATCACCTCGTAAATAATTCTTTTATTGGATTATAACAGATAATATCCTTCTTTTCCACCCCTTTTTTGCCTATCGAAAAAAATTTTCGCTTTTTTGTACTTTTTATAGACAAAAACGGACTTTTTGTTATTTAGTATATGAGGACATAAATACGAAGCTATAAAAAGGAGGTGTTTCCGATGGTTAATGCGGTATGAACCGACATTTTTGAGAGTAAAATTATTGAAAGAGGTAAATTATGTTTAATTATTCATATAATAAGCTGCGCAGTACCGCATTAATGCTTATGCTGTGTATCGTTTTCACGACATCTGTATATGCGGTCCCCGCCTTTGCTCAAGATATACAAATCGCTGATACGGACACATCCGCAAATATCTCCGCTCAAGCGGGTGTTTCTAAAGGCGAAATACCGTCGCTTGAAGAATCGGATATTCCGGAAACTCTTGATTTGTCCGAAATGAAAGCAAAAGGACATATTTATCGAATCAAAGAGCAGGAACAAGATGCGAACACCGTCGTTTTTCTAAACAGCGACAGTACAACTACAAAGTATATATTTCCGCAACCTATAAAATATACTGACAGTAACGGTGTTATACATGACAAAAGCACTAAGCTGACTGCCGACGGCTCGGATTTGGTTATGGCAGACAATGATATCAATGTTGTTTTCCCTCAAAATATCGCTCAAGGCATAGCGGTAAAAAAAGAAGACAAGACTATATCGATGTCTCCTAACTATACTGCTGTCAGTTCAAGAACGACACCGCAAAACTCGAAATCTGCGGGCAACAACAAAGTAATATATCAAAATGCGTTCGGAGACGGTATACATCTCGAATACACCGCTCTGTTTTCCGGGGTTAAAGAAGATATAATACTGGACTCCTACACCGGCAAAAAAGAGTTTTCGTTTGTGATCGACACCAATGGACTTTATCCTGTCAAAAACTCTAACGGAAGCTGTAGCTTTTATAATCCTTCGACTGATGAAATTGAGGCGGAGATGATGCAGGTGTTCTGTATCGACTCGGCAAACAGATTTGCCGGAGGTGATATTTCCATAACACAGGTTATCGCAAACCAAAAATACATTTCACCATCATTCCCGATGCGGATTTTCTCACCGACGAAAATACCGTTTATCCTGTTACAATCGACCCCACTATCACCATGAATGAATCGTACAGTATTGAAGACACAGTAATTTACTCGGGAAAACCTACCCATAATTACGGAGACCATAGGTATGCAACCGTAGGATATCTTGACGACACATACAAAATCGGTTATTATATGGTAAAGTTCCCTCGAGTCGCAACTGCAACTTTTTATGAAAGCAACGATGTTACATCAGCTTATTTCCACATTTATACCGCAAGCGGCGGAAATGCCAGCTCGGTGAAAACTTACGCATATAAGCACCCTTGGGACGACGATACAATTACGTGGAATACTTTTTGTGCTGTGATCGTCCCGACACTTATAAGTACAAATTCCGTGCCGACAGGCGGAACACAAAAGCTTTCAATAGACATTACCAATGCCGCAAGAGGCTGGAAGGACGAAAATGATAACACATACGATCCGGATTACGGGTTGCTGATAACCAGCGCGAATAGTTCTACCTTCCCCGCTCGTGATTTTCTTACGGTCGAATATGCTGTTACAAGAAACGATGCATATATGCCGTATTTGGAAATTAATGTTACTACGGAAGACCATATAATTATTACGAAATATCCTACCGATGATATGACTATCGGAGAAAATTTCGTTTGTAATGTGGTGTTTGTTCATAACGGCGTAGGAATCATCTCACATAACGGAACTAATTTTAGTTTTGAATCATCCAACCCGAGTGTTGTTGCTCCGAATTTTGGCAACCTGTTAGCGCTGTCTGCCGGGTCTGCAGTAATTACTGTATCTCTCAGTGAATATTCAGCTTCTTTCACCGTGGAGGTAAAAACAACAGCAAAGATCGAAACCTTAAGTAGCACTACATTAAATTACGATAATAACAACGAACTTTCTGTTAAAACCCGAATAGTGGACAGCCGCACTAACTACACAGGTGTTGTGAATGAAAGCATAACATATGAATTTGTATCCTCTAATTTGACGCCGTCGGTTTCAGGAGATATTTTCGATGAGGTTAATGGTAAAATAATATTACCTGAAATATCTCCCGATGGATTATGTCATCCTAATGGAACAATCAAAATAAAAGCCACCTCTACGCATAGCGATTACAGAGGACTAAGCAAAACTATAACCATTAAAGTTGTATGTTCGTCTAATGCTGTTTCAACTAATTCTAATGCAGGAATATACCGACGTGGCGGACGGTATATAACTATCGGTTACGATGAAATATACTTAAATAATTCAAACGAACTTAGTAATCTTACAGATAGTAGTTCGCATAATTTGGGAACAACAGAGTCTCACGTTGGTATAAGTTTCGATTATGATGACGAGGGATGGTTGGTTTACGACGATAACTTAGGCACACTGCCCAAAAAGCTTTTCGAACTAATTGGAAATTCTAGAATAACTTGTATTACGACTCACGGTAATACAGGAAGTCTATCTCTTAATCCTAGTGCAAATAAACAAAATGTAACTTTGTCGGCATCGGATATTAATAATTTACATAAAGGATATTTTGATTATTCGTATATTGTATTATATACAGCATGTACGAGCGGAAGTACAGGCGGGACGAATGCTGCGTCTCTTACAAAAGCAACGGTAGATAAAGGCGCGAAAATAGCCATTGGTTTTAAGACTATGATAACGATAGAAAGCGCTCAAGCATTCGAATATACATTCCTAAGTTGTTTAAGAAGCGATGAATCCTACCTGTGGAATCCCAATTTGCCGATCTCGACTGAGTGTAATTTAACTATCGAGGAGGCCGCGAGGGTGGCGGCAGAACATTCCGGCATTCCTTTTGAGTACATAGTAATAGAGGATAAAGACAATTACAAAAGCAAAACCCTTTCTGAATTTTGATAAAGGAGGCTTTCGTATGAAAAAACACATTGCGTTTTTGCTTGTTGTATTTACGCTTTTGGGCGGATGCTCTTTTGAAGCGACAGACGAGTCGAACGAAAGCGTTACGGACACACCTCAAAAAGAGGAATTGTCCGGACTTCTGTTCGGAGAGCAAGAGTATTACGGTGAATTCGACAAGAATATACACCCTAAGCCCGAGGCGTGGAAGTTTGTGGATTTTACCAACGACTATGAGGATCACTCTGCTCATGTCATAAAAGACCCGTTCGGAGGTGATCGGGAATTAAAATACATCCGTACAGAGCACGTTGATTATACATCCGCACCCTTGGATGTATATTGCGACGACGACTATACTGTATACGTAAACCGCAAGACGGGATTGGTTCACGAGGCATACAGTAAAGTGAACGGATTTTCGCGTGCAAAAGCGTGCGACGGTATTGATGCATTAAAGGAAACAGCGTGGGAATTTATAGAAGAGCATTATTCGGATAAAATAAATCTCGACGAATATGAATTCAGGCACTACGATGAGAGGTATGATGCGGAACGCGTTGATGAGAACGAAATAGTCGGATACCGATTTGTTTGGCACAGGCGCTTAAACGATATCAGTGTCGGCGGTGCGTTGATTTCGATAAGACTAGATGGGGTCATAGAGAATGTTGTTGTTGAAGCAAACGAAATAAGCGAAGACATTGTCCCTGATTTCACAGAGGAAGAATACTTTGCGGCAATAAAAAAGCGATTAGATGAGCATTATGACGGTACGGGAGTAACGGTAATCGAGATTAATTACGAACCTTCTCTTAGCATTTGTTACGTTTACAGCATTGATAAGTATTGTATTGATATTAACTACTATGAAGTTGATGTTACGGTGAAGCAAAAGGATAATACGGAAATCAAATATGAGCAGTCGTTTTATATCCCTGTTGCGGACGCAGATGGCAAGAAGTTAGAAAAGTCCTCTTCGAATAAAGAAAAACAGGAAAAATCAGAAATGACGGGTTTGATGTTCGGCGACGGCTCGCTGGGATTCGGTACGGTATTGAATGGTCAGACGCCAAAGTCTGAATTCATCGTGAACTCGGGCATTTTTGAAGAAAACCGAGAAGATCATTCTATCGACGATCCAATTAGTGTCAATAAAGGTTTTGATAAAATATATTATAGAAGAACCGAAAACAGCACTCATACCTCTTCGCTTGTCGATATATACGGCGGAAGTAATAGATTCCAAGATATCAAATATACAATATATATCAATCGTGATACTCAAGACGTAATGCGAGTTATTTATTCCAACGACGGCCTTTCGGATAGTCCTATAATTGATGGGCCATATAAGCTTATTTACAGCGTAGAGTATTTTCTGGAATATACTTTGCCGGACCCCATTTATACCAGAGAATATGCATTGGTAAGTGTCGATGATAGAGAAACCGACTCTTTTGGTGTCTTTGCGGGCTATCATTTGGAATGGAGAAAATACGTCAACGGAGTAGAAACCGATATTATATCGGTTACAGGTAATCACGAAAACAAGGTTTACGACATCGAAATTTATCGCAACGAAATTGACAAAGAACTTATTCCCTGTTTCACATACAGAGAATATTCCGACGCGGCGAAAGCTCTGTTGATCGAGCACTACAAACAAATCGGAGCAACCGTAACCGACGCTCGAATAAGCTCGCAGCCGAGCATCAAATACATTAAGAATATTGACAAATACTGTGTATTTTTTACCGCGGATTATGACGTTACAACCTCTGACGGAACAAAGGTAAATAACAGCTTGCATCATGATTTTTATCTTCCTGTCGCCGACAAAGACGGCAACGCGATAAATAATTAAAATACTGCATAACCAGAAGAGCTTCCCGAATAACCTCGGGAAGCTTTTTATCAACGCGAGGCGGGGTTTTATTTAGTTGTCGGCTTCTCGCCGTGAGGGATAAAAAGCATAAAACCTTTCGGGAGGGGATGAGGTTTTGAGGAATAGAATCGGCGGAGCTTGAATATTATTTCACGAGGTGTTTTTTTATGTTGTCATTTCTTCTTAATATAGCGAGCAAGTGCTTTTGTCTTTTTCTGCGTACTTCGGATACCCATTCGTTTCCGCCTCCGTTGTCGAAGGAGGAGGAGCATTCGCTTTTCGTCCGTACCCGAAAGGGCGACGTTGCCGCGCGGAATAAGCTTATCGAGCATAACCTGCGCCTTGTCGCGCATATCGTCAAGAAATATTATACAGCCGCGCGCGACCAGGAGGACCTCGTTTCGGTCGGCACGGTGGGGCTGATAAAGGCTATCGACAGCTTTGATATAGATAACGGCGCGAGGTTTGCGACTTATGCGGGGAAGTGTCTTCAGAACGAGATATTGATGTATTTCCGCTCCCAGAAAAAGCATTCATCCGTAACCTCGATAAACGACCCCGTCGACGTCGACAAGGACGGGAATCCGCTTACCTATCTTGATCTTATTGCCGCGCCCGACGACATCGTCGATTCGATCGACCGCAAGATAAAGCTCGAAAGGATCCTGAAGGCGATCCAAAACGTTCTTACCGAACGCGAAAAGAAGATAATGATGCTTCGCTACGGACTTAACAAAAGCGGAAAGCATTACGCTCAGCGCGACGTCGCTAAAATGCTCGGCATATCGCGTTCCTACGTTTCACGCCTTGAAAAAAGCGCGATAGAAAAAATCAAGAACTATTCGGTGAAGTGAATATATATCCAAAAAACGTAAAAATTGATTATACCCTTGCTTTTTGGTATGGGTTTGTGGTATAATGCCTTAAAATCCATTTATGGGGGTATAAATTAAATGAATTCCAAATTAAGAATACTTTCCGCATTGCTTGCGTTTATTATGATTTTTTCGGTTGCTCTTGTAGGCTGCTCCGACGATAAGGATAAGGACGGAGATACCTCTAAGACTCTCCACGTTCCCACTCCCAAGCCCATTGAAAAGGTTACCCTTAAGGCGCTTCAGGCGAGCGTCCCCGAAAATTCTCCCGTTTCTGCGCATAACCTCGATTTCCAGCTTCCCGAAACTCTCGACACCGATTATGATCAAGAGGCATATTTTAACTACCGCGTAGAATACAACCTTCTCGACCAGAAAATGCAGACCGCCGCACTCGACAAGGTTATTAAGGAAAAGCTTTATAAGGATTGCTCCCGCGTTTGGTATAAGCATACAGGCGACCAGGTTTTCCAGATCTCGGAGAACTCCTGGGGCTTGATCGTAACCGTTTCCGTAAACGCGACCTCTAAGGACGGCGAGGTTTTCAAGGAAATGATAACCTTCGTTCTCACCGGTCTTGAAGAATAAAATATCCATAATCTAAAAAGAGAGATTTCGGTCTCTCTTTTTTTGATAAAAAATTTCGGCTTTGTGGAAAATGTGTATTGAAAATGCACAAATAATTTGATATAATAACTCATTCTAAGAAAATATTTCAAGAAGGAGATTTTTTATGAAACGGTTTCTCAGTATTTTTCTTACTGTTGCTATGCTGGTTTCCATGCTTTCCGCTTTTGCGATAAACGCTTCTGCGGCTACGGTCATCAGCAATTCCGCGCCCGTTATCACGGTCAATGTGAACACGGCGATTGACCTTTCGGGTTATTCGGTTGTTTTTGACGGCGATTCTTCCGCTACCTCGGGTATTACCTGGAAGAATTCCTCCGGAACAGCTATCACCTCTTATACACCTACCGCTAAGGGTGTAACTAAGCTTACCGCTGCAAGCGGTTCGAAGAGCAAGACTATTTATGTCGTTGCGAAGAACGCTTCCGACACGGAATACGTCCTCTACGAAGCAAATATGGCTGATTTCGCCAACATCACCGCGCTCAGAAACGCCGGCTGGACTCTTCCCAGCAAGGATACCTACTATTCGCTTTCCGGCGGCGCGCTTACCATCGGATGTACCGGTCAGTATGACGGCGGTTTGGCGTTCCTTCCTGCTTGGCTTGCCGATTTCGGTGATTATGCGATTACCGCCGAAGCTACGGTCAATTCCTGCTATAACAACGACACCTCCCGCTGGCTTTCGGTTATGTACCGCGCTTCGGTTCCCGCCGATTCGCCTACATATTACCATTACTGTATCCGCGACGCGGCAAGCAGTAACGGCGTAGAATTTACCGAGCGTGTCGCTACCGACGCATACTGGAACGTTGTTGCAAAGAGCAGCGCGAGAGCTACCACTCTTCAGGGCGCTTACCACACCTTCGGTGTTCAGGCGTTCGGAAGCAACGTTAAGTATACCCTCGACGGCAGACAGTGCCACTATATGGTTGCAGATACCTATAACAGCAAGGTTACCGTTAAGAATACCAAGGGCTATATCGGTATCCAGAGCAAGGGTCTTACCCTCTCCATGAAGAGCATTAAGGTTACCGTTCAGGCTTCGACCCCCGAGCTTGAAAGCGCGTTCGACCTTATCAATATCGATCACAATAAGGGCTCGCTTATCGACTCTTATGCAAACGTGCAGACCGTTTCCGGCTCCTCCTACGCTTCCGTTCTTTCGGGAAGCAATGCTCCCGGCATCGCTTACATCAAAGCGAGCGAGGTTGCCGATATGTCCGCACTCTTCAAGGCTTGTATCGCATCCAAGACCATTCCTACTCTTTACGTTGCAAGCAATGCCGAAGCGGACAAAGTTGTTGCCGCTATGAACGCCAACACCTTCGAAGACGTTACCGTTGTTTCGAACAGCGCGTCCGTCCTCGCTTATATCCGTAACAAGAAATCCATCATCCGTACCGGTCTTGCGGTTAACCTTACCAAAGGCACTCTTACCTCCAAGGAAGCTCACGCTATCCGTGTAAACGTAAGAAGTGCTCCCGCTACCTTCTGTGTTATCAACAGCACCTATGCAACCAAGCAGGTCGTCGCTGAATTGCAGGAGCTTGCCGTTGCGGTTTGGGTAAATATCGCATCCACCCCCGGAACCTCCGCTTACGATATCGAGGCTGTCAAGGCTATCACCTCCGGTGCGAACGGATTTATTTCCCAAAACTCCGACGCGTTGGTCGGCGTTATCAACAAGACCTTCCTCGACGGCACTATGGTAAGAACCCCCGTTGTTGTCGGCCACAGAGGTAACCCCTCTCAGGCGGCTGAAAACTCTATGGAAAGCTTCAGAGCCGCGTACAAGAACGGCGCAGACATCTTCGAGCTTGACTGCTACGTAACCTCGGATAACAGAATCGTTATCTACCACGACTACAACCTCGTTTCCACCCCCGGTCTTACCACCGCACCCTCTACTCTTACCACCGGTCTTAATAATATGACGCTTGCTCAGATCCAGCAGTATACCTATTCTACCGGTGAAAAGATTCCTACTCTTGACGACGTTCTCGCCGAATTCAAGAATGCGGATATCCGTATTTACGTTGAATTCAAGGGCGGTAACCAGGCAAACTGTGTAAAGCTCACCTCCGCACTTATCAAGCAGTACGATATGGAAGACCGTGTCGACGTTATCTGCTCGGCTACCGGATTCCTTACCGAAACCTATAAATCCTCCAATATGTACGGTATGTCTACCGGTTACCTCTGCTATCCCGAACCCGCTGACGTAACCGATATGACTACCGCGCTTCAGGCTCTCTATAACGGCTTCGTTATGGCTCAGCCCGTAAACAGTACCCTTAACCAGCTTTGCAACCGTACCACCGGCGGCTTCTTCGGTCAGGCGGCTACCGACCGCGGTATGACCGTATGGCCTTGGGGCTACGGACTCAGCGCGCTTGATACCGCGTTCTTTACCGGATGCGACGGTATCACCGTTGACCATGCAGAATGGTTCACCAATATGGCTAAGGATGTTTATGCGTCCGACTTCAAGATGGCTGTAGGTCAGATTTCCGCAGGCAGTGTTCTTAACGTAAACACTTACGGCAGAACTACTCATACCGCTTCCGCTAACGACGTTGTTTACAGCGTTGTTGCAGGCGATTGCGTAAAGGTTGAAAACGGCAAGCTCGTCGCGGTTTCCGAAGGCTCCGCTACCGTTACCGTCGGCCTTAAGGCAAAAACCTACACCGGTAAGGAATATATCATCTATGCACAGCCCATCACCGTTACCGTAGACGGCAGCAAGGATGCCCTTGTTCCTCTTATGGAAGCTGCAAAGAACGTTGATGTATTCACTTATACTCAGCCTAACCTCGTAGCTATTCGTTCGCTTTACGAAAAGGCTTTGACCCTTTATAACTCCGCATCTCCTGCAAAATCCGAAATTACCGAAGTTTGTGCAGAGCTTTCCGCACTCCTTAACGATACCTGCTACTCCAAGGTAGTTTCCAACGGCGTAAGCTACACCACTACCGATAACACCCGTACCGACAGCTATGCCGACAACGGCAAGAAGCTCGTTGACGGTGTCAAGGGTTCCGCAGACGGCGGTACTGCCGCAAGCTCCGGCTGGGGCGCAATAGGCAAGGTTGACGTTACTCTCGACCTTGGCGATGCAATTTCGTCTAACGAATATAACGCATATATCGTCGGCGGTGCGTGGGGCATTCCCGTACCCGCAAGCAACTCTCTCAAGCTCGTCGTTTCCTACTCGGTCGACGGTTCCTCTTATACCGAAATTCCTGCCGACGCTGTTACAACTCTTCTCAGCGGCACCGGCGAATTTGACGGTAGCTGGAGCGCTCATAAGCTCAGCGTTATCTCCGATGACGTAATTACCGCACGTTACATCAAGTTCTCGTTTGAATACAACGGAAACCACCTTTGGATGGACGAGGTAGAGGTTATCTATAACCACGGCACTCCCGCCGCTGAAAGCGTAGTTTACGTTGATGCGTTCGATACCAAGATCCTCGCGGGCAATTGCCATATCTTCACCTCCGCTATGGGTCAGCTCACTCTCGATAACGCAAACCACGTATGGACTCAGAACGTACGCGCTAAATGGAATGCCGAGCTCGGAACCTATGTTGTTACCGAAGTATTCCACGGCTCGGGCGCTGACACCACTCCCAAGATAACCCTCGCAAGCGATGAGATTCTTATCGCGGCACACAACTGGGAGGATGCGGGCGTTGAAAACCCTGTTTACGGCAGTAAGCACAACGCAAACCTCCTCGGAACCGCTAAGGTCGGCGATGCGATCACCTTCTACGGTATGGACGTCGCTTCGAAGACCCTCGGAATCGCTCCCAGCCTTAACTTCGCTCACGAACACGTTCCCGGCGCTGCCGCTACCTGCGTTGACGATCAGGTATGTACTCTCTGCGGCGAGGTTCTCGATCCCGCTCACGGTAACCATACCGAAGGCGAATGGGAAACCCTCGAGGACGGAAGTCAGGAACTCCGTTGCAGCGTTTGCGGCGAGCTTCTCGACAGCGTAGCTGCTCCCCCTGCTTACGACAGCGGCGACGTTAACGGCGACGGTAAGGTCAATATGTTCGACTACGTACTTATCAAGTCTCACTGCCTCGAAAAGGTTATCCTCGACGGTGACAGACTCGAACGTGCCGACGTAAACGGCGACGGTAAGGTCAATATGTTCGACTATATCGTGCTTAAGGCTGTCGTTATGGAAGCCTGAAACCGATAGCGTGTTTCGATAATTTAATCGATGGTTTAATTAATAAAAGGGTTGCCGCAGATTTTGCGGTAACCCTTTTTGTTTCACCGTTCACGAGCGAAAACACGTGCCTGCTGACGGTAAGCCTCGAGCCTTGACAGCGGCGGCTTTTTAGGTGTATAATCAAGAAAAAGGAGTAAAGAAGGTGTATTATGAAAAAAATACTTGTAATGCTCTTGGCGGCGCTTTTGTGCGTTTCTCTGTTTGCTTGCTCGGGTTCGACCGAGAACCGTGTCGATTACGACGATGATGATGAATACGAAAACGACAACGACAACGATGGTTCGCATTCCGCGGACTCTGATGAAATATTTGACAGATTTGAGAATAAACCCGATGGATGGAATGACGGACTGTTGGGAGAGTCTTCGGACGAGGTATCCGTTGACAAAATCGAACCCGAAGATTTTATTATGTCTACTCCCGTTAAAGACCTCGGCGGTAAAGAGATCTGTGTTTTTAATCGGGATTTCGGCATCTCCATCGTTGAACACAGCGGCGAAATTCTTTATGATGAAGAAAACCCTTCTTCTGTTGACGAAGCCAAAAAATGGATCATAGACCAAGTGGAAGAGCTTTATAATGTCGTGATAGTCGGTGAAAAGTCCGATTATGGCGACAGCACTGTCGCTGTTGTCGAAAGGCAGGTATTGTCAGGCATGGAGGATTGCCATATTTTCTTTGACGCACCCGCCTCTGTAGCTCCTCTTGCTGGGGAAGCGTTCCTTCAGGATCTCAAAACCATAAGCACTATCGACCTCTCTGCTTCTTGGTGGGACCAAAATGCAATAAACGACCTTTCTATCGGCGGTGAGGCTTATTTCGCTTGCGGCGATATCAATACTTTTGATGATTTCGGCACCTCGTGCGTGCTTTTTAACAAGAATATGAAGAATCGGTACATCCCCGACGTTGATCTTTACGCTCTCGCCCGCGACGGCAGATGGACTTACGATACGTTCTGTGAGATCTGCACGGATAACGGGATCACCCGCGACAGCAACGGCGATGGTGCTTTAGACGAAAAGGATATCTGGGCTTTCGGTACCGAGAACTATAACGTGTTCGTTCATCTTGTTTCCTCGGGCGAAAGGATCGCAAAGAAGGGTCGGGATGACCTTCCTTATCTCACCTATTCAGACGAACCTACCAAGACCTACAGCATTCTTAACAAGATTCTCGATTTTTATAACGATAAAAAAACAGTAATGGTTGCAAACAACTACATTGCCCAATTCCCCGACAATCCTTGGGAAGCAACCGTACAAAAGGCATTTATCGAAGGCAGAGAGCTTTTCTATATGTGCGGACTTATCCACGTTCCCTCCTTCCGTATGATGGAAGATGAATTCGGTATTCTTCCCGTACCCAAGTGGAATGCAAATCAGGACAGCTATTACAGCTCGGTTTCTCACTATAATTCGACCGTTATGTTTATTCCTGTCGGAATTTCCGGTCAGAATCTTGAAGATGTAGGTCTCGTTGCTTCTGCGATCGCCGAGCTTTCTGAAGAAAAGCTGACCCCTGAGATGTATGATACGTTTCTCGAATACCGCGACTCCCGCGACGATGAATCCGCCGAAATGCTCGATATCATCTTCGATTCCCGCGTTTTCGACCTCGGAATGGTTTACGGCTGGGGCTTTATAAATTATGAATACATAAGCCTTGACAGAAACATCGTCAGCCGTTTCGAAAGCAGGATTTCTTCGGCGGAGACTGAGCTTGAAGAATTTATCGAAAGCATCGATTGGCAACGTTGACCTTTTTTGTGCAGTGAACCGTACAATTGATATGAAAAAGAACCGTGTATCGACACGGTTCTTTTTTTGAGAAAGGAAAACGCTTATGAAGAAAAGCAATCGCTGCTTAGTTTTCGGTAATAACCTCGAATTTGTAGCCGACGCCCCAGATGGTTTTGAGGTTCCATCCTTCGGATGCGCCTTCGAGCTTTTCGCGGAGACGCTTGATGTGAACGTCAACCGTACGGCTGTCGCCGAGGTAATCAAAGCCCCAGACCTTGTCGAGGAGCTGGTCTCTCGTGAAAACGCGGTTGTAGTTGGAAGCGAGGAAGTAGATAAGCTCCAATTCCTTGGGAGGGAGGTCGACGGCTTTTCCGCGGACCTTGAGCTCGTATTTCTGAAGCGAGATCTCGAGGTTGTCGAACTTGATGAGCTCTCCGTCGGACGCATCGTGCTTCGCATAACGGCGAAGAACCGCCTTGATACGCGCGAAAACCTCCTTCATATCGAGGGGCTTTACGATGTAATCGTCAGCGCCGAGCTCGAGACCGAGAACCTTGTCGATCGTTTCGCCCTTGGCGGTGATCATAATGATGGGCTTGGAGGAATGCTCGCGGATCTCGCGGCAGATCTGCCATCCGTCCTTCTTGGGAAGCATAATATCGAGAAGAACCATATCGGGTTCGTACATTCTGAAAGCGGTAACACCTTCCTGACCGTCGTTCGCGGTGCGGACCTCGTAGCCCTCTTTTTCGAGGTACATTTGAAGCAGGTCGCAGATGTTGGTATCGTCGTCGATGACGAGAATCTTGGTTGCCATTATATATTCTCCTTTTTGTTAATATTTATATTTTTAACGCGAATTTCATTTTGTGCCCTTATAATACCAGAAAAATCAAGGCTTGTCAATAGGTTTTTTGGGTTATGTTATTTATTTTCGTTTAATTTTCAATTCGTTAAAATATTAAATGAAATTATATATTGCATATTCGCGGAAAATATATTATACTAAGTCTGTATAAATATGTGTATAGGAAGGGATTTTTTATTCCCTTTTTCCTTGAGAGGAGAAAATTATGAAGCTTGGAATAGTGGGATTGCCGAACGTCGGCAAGAGCACTCTTTTCAATGCGTTAACGAAAGCAGGCGCGGAAAGCGCAAACTATGCCTTTTGTACCATTGACCCCAACGTCGGTATTGTACCGGTCCCCGATGAAAGACTTGACCGTCTTGCCGAAATATATAACCCGAAGAAGCTGACCCGCGCTACGGTCGAATTTGTCGATATCGCGGGACTTGTAAAGGGTGCCGCACAGGGCGAAGGACTCGGTAATAAGTTCTTGTCCCATATAAGAGAGGTCGACGCCATCGTTCACGTTGTGCGTTGCTTCGGCGGAAGTAAAATTATCCACGTCGAGGATTCGGTCGACCCCGCCCGCGACGTCGATACGATAAACACCGAGCTTATTTTGTCCGACGTCGAAATGCTCGAACGTCAGATAGATAAGCTTACCAAGCAGGGCAAGGGCGATAAAAGCGCGCTTGCCGATGCGGAGATACTTAAAAAGGTCTGCGCCGAGCTTATGAACGGCGTTGCCGCAAGAAACGTCGAGCTTACCGAAGCCGAAGCCGAGGTTCTTAAAACGGTTCCTCTCCTTTCGGGAAAGCCGGTCATCTATTGCGCCAACGTTTCCGAGGATGACCTCGCTAAAGACCCCGAAGAAAACGAATATTACCGCGCTTTGAAAAAGGCTATCGAGGGCGAAAATGCCGAGATAATTGCCGTTTGCGCCGAAACCGAAGCCGAGCTCGGCGAGCTTGACCCCGAGGAACAGCAGGCGTATCTCGACGATCTGGGTGTTACCGAGACCGGTCTTGATAAGCTTATAAGAGCTTCTTATGCGTTGCTCGGTCTTATTTCCTTCCTTACCGCCGGCGAACCCGAGGTTCGTGCCTGGACGATCAAGAAGGGAACCAAGGCGCCCGGCGCCGCAGGTAAGATCCATTCGGATTTCGAGCGCGGATTCATCCGTGCCGAGGTCGTTCCTTACGAAAAGCTCATCGAAAAGGGCTCGCTTGTCGCTTGTAAAGAGGCGGGACTTGTTCGAAGCGAGGGCAAGGAGTACGTTATGAACGACGGCGACGTTGTGCTTTTCCGTTTCAACGTCTGATTAATTTTGTATTACAAAAAGTAATAAATATAAACACAGAAAGGTACCAATCATGAAAAAACTTTTATTGTGCCTTCTCGCTCTTGCGATGCTCGTTCCTCTTATGACGGCTTGCGACGGCGGTAAAAACGAAGGCTCGAACGTCTCCGGCTTCGGCGACGGCGATTTCCAGATGACTACCCCTGTAAGAGACCTCGGCGGAAAAGAGATCCGAGTTATCAACTGGGACTTCAACAGCTCTATCGTTGAACACAGCGGCGAAATTCTTTACAACGAAGAAAAGCCCTCCTCTGTTGACGAAGCTAAAAAATGGGTTATTGACCAGGTAGAAGAACGTTATAACGTTAAGATCGTCGGCGACAGCATCGGCAACGCAGACGGCACTACCATTCAGGAAACCATTAAAAACCAGGTTATGGCAGGCAACCCCGATACCGACTACCATATCGCGTTCAATAAGCTCGCCGCAACCGCAACTCTCGTTGCAGAGGGTTATATTCAGGACCTCAACTCTATTAGCACCATCGACCTCTCCAAGTCCTGGTGGGACCAGAACGCAGTAAACGACCTTTCCATCGGCGGCAAGGTTTATTTCACCTGCGGCGACATCAACACCTACGATGACCTCGGTACATGGTGTGTGCTTTTCAATAAGAACCTGAAGGATCAGTACCTCAAGGATGACGACCTTTACGCTCTCGCACGCGACGGCAAGTGGACCTATGATAAGTTCTACGAGCTCTGCACCGCTCAGAAGATCACCCACGACAGCAACGGCGACGGTAACCTTGACGAAAAGGATACCTGGGCTTTCGGTACCGAAACCTATAACGTATTTATCCACGTTATTTCCGCCGGCGAAAAGATCGCTAAGAAGAGCGAGGATACCGACCTTCCTTATCTCACCCTTTCCGAAGAAACCACCAAGACCTACAGCGTTCTCACCAAGGTTCTTGATTTCTATAACGACGCAAACACCGTTTTGGTTGCTAACAACTACGCTACCAAATTCCCCGACAATCCTTGGGGCGAAACCGTACATAAGGCTTTCGTAGACGGCAGAGAGCTTTTCTATATGTGCGGACTTATCCACGTTTCTTCCTTCCGTAAGATGGAAGACGAATTCGGTATTCTTCCTATTCCCAAGTGGGACGCTAAGCAGGACAGATACTACCACTCCGTTTCTATCGATAACTCCACCGTTATGTCCATTCCTTCCAACATCACCGGTCAGGATCTCGAAGACGTTGGACTTATAATCTCCGCTATCGGCGAGCTTTCCGAATATAAGCTTATGCCCGCGTTCTATGACGTTCAGCTCAAGTACCGCGACTCCCGCGACGACGAATCGGCTGAAATGCTCGACATTATCTTCGCTTCCCGTACCTTCGACCTCGGCGCGGCTTATAACGAATCCCTTAACGGAATCCTCTGGCAGTATACCTCGCTCGATAAGAACGTTGCTAACCGCTTCGATTCTGCACTTCCTGCCGCTGAAACCAAGCTCGAAGAGCTTCTCGAACTCATTAGCTAAAAATCATTTCACATATTCGGAACGGGGAAACTCGTTCCGAATGTGGTCTATAAGACAACCTTAAAATTAACTTAAAGGAAGGCAACGTCTCTATGAAATTATCTAAAAGATTAATGGCGACACTTCTTCTTGCGGTTATGACCTTACCGTTGTTGCTCGTTAACGCTTCCGCGAAAACCGTTACGGTTACCGCTGACGCGATGGATGCGACACGCGAAGCGGGTAAGCTCGTAATTTATACCCCTGCGTTCGGCGAATCTACCGGCACGAACGATTGGGGCGTTGAAGTTGTTGTTGAAGACAACAAGGCTGTCAGCATCGAAAGAAAAGGCGATCATAAGATCCCCCGAAACGGCTTCGTCCTTTCCGGCCACGATGAAAACGCCGGCGACGAATCCAAGAACCGCGGCAAGTGGCTCGAGGAAAACGTCAAGGTAGGCGATTACGTTTACTATAATCCCGCCGGAGTGGTTACTGTCTCCGATAAGGAAGTTGCCGAAAATTCTTTCTATTCCTTCGATAAACCCCTTTCCGGCGTTAACGTTACCCGCGGCGAGAATATGACCGTCGTATATAACAAGATCGGCACCCATACCGGCACCAACGAATGGGGATACGAGATCGTATGTACCGGCGGCGTGGTTACCTCGCTCGGCGGTTATAATAGCCTCATTCCTGCCACTAAGGGAAGCTTTGTCGTTTCTATCCACGGCGAAGAGGTTATTTGGTATCAGACCAATATCAAGCTCGGTATGACCGTTACTTATGACGAAGCAAAGGGCACCATCACCTTCTCTTATGACGATTCCTCCGCTGTTGCAGGCGCGAAGATGAAATACGAAGAGCTCAAGGCGGATTACGATGCCGCTGTTAAGCGCTACGATAATTTCGACCACGCTGCTGTAAAAGCAGAGCTCGAGTCGTATAAGAGCGAGGTCGATACCCTCGAAAAGGACTTCAAGGCTAAGAAGATCTCCACCTCCGACCTCGTTGCAAGCTGTAAGGCTCTCGAGGATAAAGCGAAGGAGCTTACTCTTCAGATCTGCGAAAGCCGTACCGTTGAATACCGCGGTGTATGGATAAGACCTACCGATAAAAACGCAGAGTCTGTTGCGGAAACTGTTCAGAAGCTCTACGATAACGGCATAAATATGATCTGTATCGAAACCGTTTACGATTGTACTACCATTATGCCTATGCCCGAGGGCTGTCTCTTCGAGTGTAATCCCAAGTTCGACCATTATGATATGCTTCAGACCTATATCGAAGAATGTCATAAGCGCGAAATGGAGCTTCATCTCTGGCTTCCTATCTTCTACGTCGGCGACTATTATTCCAAGAACGTTCGCCGCTCGGTAGGTATTAAAAAGCCCGAATGGCTTTCGGTTTCCAACACCGGTAAGTATTCTTACCAGCTTGTCGAAAAGGGACAAGAGGGCGCGGGCCTTATGATGCTCGACCCCTCCAATAAGGAAGCGACCGATTACCTCCTTAATATCTATAAGTATATCCTCGAAACCTACGATGTAGACGGATTCCAGCTTGACTATATCCGTTATTATACCCGTTCCGCAGACGGAACAAGCTTCGATATGGGTTATAACGAGCATATTCTCGACGCATTCGAAGAAAAATATAATGTTCGACCCACCTATAATACACAAGCAAGCTATTGGAATAACTGGGTTGCGTTCCGTTGTCAGTATATTACCGATTTCGTTGAACGTACCAGAAAGCTTATCGACGAAGTTAATCCCGACGTCCTTCTCAGCGCGGACGTTGCTCCCGACCCTGCCGAGGCTGTAAGCTATAACTATCAGGATTACTACACCTGGTTGCAAAACGGTTGGTTGGATATGCTTTGTCCTATGTCCTACGGCTACGGCTACGAACAGGCTATTGCCGAACAGGTTGACAAGTGCGGTGATAAGGCTTATACCGCGGTCGGTCTCGGTATCTTTATGCAGGAAATGAGCGAGTACGATATGCAGAAGCAGGCAGTTTATAACAATACTGTCGGCGCAGACGGCTCGGTATATTTCGAAGCATCCGCATACCTTAACAAGGGCACCGGCGATTATCTCCTCAAGGGCGTATACAGAAACAAGGCTATGACTCCCACCTTCGATACTATGAAGGCTGCTAAGGCTCAGATCGAAGAATGTAAGGCGAGAATCAAGAACGTGATCGTTCCTCTCGGCGGAGTCAGCGCGGAAGATGCCGATAAGGTTATTGCCGAGCTCGATAAACTCGCAGCGTCCTTCTCCGAAAAAGGTTATGATAAGGCTATCTACGAAGGAATCGGCGAAAAGCTTATCGAGTACAATATGATGTCCGATGCGGCTGCACGCATTAACGATGACGTAAAGCGCGCGGTCAAGTGCTTCAATATCGACGGTAAGGTTATCGATACCTCCAAGGTAGAGGACCTTAATAAAGTTGATATCGGTACCACCTCCACGGACGATACCTCGAACGTAAGTAAGCCCGAATCCTCCGACGTAAGCGAAACCGAAAGCAACGGTATCCCCGGCTGGACCTGGATCGTTGTAGTAGCGGTTGTCGTTATTATCGCGGCTGTTGTAGCCTGCGTTCTTATGCTTAGAAAGAAGGGTTAATTGCTATGACTAAAAGATTAGCCGCAATTATTCTTGTATCTGCGCTTTTGATTCTCTGTATTCCTTTTTCCGCTTCGGCGGCTACCGTAACAATTACGGCAAGCTCGATAAACAGAACGAGATATGCCGATAACCTCGTCATCTATACTCCGAGCTACGGTTATTATACCGGAACCAACGATTACGGCTATGAGGTCGTTGTTGATAACGGAATCGTAACCAAGCTGGGCGGTAACAATAACTATATTCCCGATAACGGCTTTGTCCTTTCGGGCCACGGAACAAGCGAAACCTGGCTTCGCGAGAATATAACTCTCGGCATGAAGGTATCTTACAACACATCTTCCAGGGTTGTTACCGCTGTTTCCGATGCCGAAACGGTTAAATACGTTGTAAACGCGGCAAGAAACGAGGCACTCGAGGCCAAGGCATACGCCGAAAGCGCTTGCCTGATCTACGACGAAACTGCCGATGCGCGTTTCCCCGCGGCAGAAGCCCGTTACAACGCGCTTACTTCAAGCACCTCCGAATCCGAGATAACCTCGCTTGCCGCAGAATACACCGCGCTTATTTCGCTTTATCGTGAGCGCGAGGTTTCGGAAACCCGCGGTCTTTGGTTGCGTCCCAAGCAAACGTCCGCCGCTGAGGTCGAGCAGTATGTCCGTCAATGCTATGAAGGCGGCATAAATATGATCTGTATCGAAACTATGTACGATGCTATGATGATCTGCCCGATGCCGTCGGATAACTACTTCGAGCACAACCCCTATTTTAACGGCTTCGACGTTCTCGGCGCGTTTTCCAATTCCTGTAAGAGATACGGTATCGAGCTTCATGTCTGGATGCCCGTATTCTTTACCGGCTTTAACAGCGGTACGTACTATTCCCGCAACCCCGCGTATAAAAAACCCGAATGGCAGTTGAAGACCAATAACGGCTCGGCTATTTATTCGGACGAAACGGTCGGTATGCTTTTCTTGAATCCCGTTTTGCCCGAGGTTCAGGACTTCCTTTTGGAAACATATACCTATATTCTTAATACATACGATATTGACGGATTCCAGCTTGACTATATCCGCTACCGCGACCGTACCTCTGCCGATGACTACGGCTACGATTCGCAAACCATTGCGGCATTCAAGGCGGCGTATCCCAAATATCAGAACACCTCGATAACCTATAATACCCGCGCGTCCTATTGGAACGATTGGGTTGCGTTCCGTGCGTCAAAGGTTACCGAATTTGTTCAGAAAATGCGTAATCTTATAGACGATATTGCACCCGACGTTATTCTTACTGCCGATGTAAGCTACGATTATAACCATTCGTACAACAATCTTTATCAGGACAGTAAGACCTGGATGCAGAACGAATGGCTCGATATGGTTCATCCGATGGCATACGGTGAAGACCTTTACCATGATATGGATTTCTTCTTCCAATATGCCGATGACGGATGCCAGGTCGTCCCCGGCCTCGGTATCTTTATGGATGACTTCGATCCCGACGATATGGTGCTCCAGACCCGTCAGATGGTCGATGCCGGCTGTGACGGTGTAATCTTCTTCGAGTCTGAATCCTTTTTCAATAAGAACACCGACGAAACTCTTACGTCCACGCTTTATACCGAAAAAGCTCTCGCTCCTTCGAGAAACGATGCCAACACGATCGATGCTATTCTCGACAGAATGGCTGAACGCTTGAATCTCGCGTACAACAGCGGTAAGATCTCTTGGCAGAGCTGGAACGACCTTACCTGGTCGGTAAACAACGTAAAAACCATGATTCAATCGTCAACCGCGAGCGCGGCGGCGACCGATGTCGGATATCTTAGAAGTAACGTTTTAAGCTATATTCCCTCAGGAGACCTTCAGGACCGCTTGCTTCGTGATGCCTGCACCGCTTATACGGCGGCTCTCCGCGACCAGGGCGTTTCCACTGTTACCGAGGAAGAGATCATGACCGATAAGATCCCTGCCGATGCAGAGGGCGCGACTCAGCTTACTATCGATAAGGTAAACGGAAAGTTGACCGGCGAGGACTCCTCGGTTATAAATGTTCTCAGCGGAAGCTATAATCTCAACTATGCTTACGTTATGCTTTTGAAGCCCGTCGAAGGCAAACCCAATCTTTACGAGCTTGTGGAAGCACACGAAAACGTCGGCACCGTTAAGAAATTCTCGACTGCGATAACCGACGGTATGATCTATGCCGCGTTCCATAGCGACGGCGTCGGAAGCGGTCTTTCGCGTAAGGTTCTTGCTAAATCCATCGCAATCGGCACACATCTAAAGCTCTTCGGTGTTGATTTCGAAACCAACGGATTCACGAGCCTGAGTCCTATGCTTTACGTTTCCGAATGTGAGCATAATTACAGCGCAGTCGTTACCGCAGCTACCTGCACCAACGGAGGCTATACTACCTACACTTGTGTTCACTGCGGCGACAGCTATATCGGCGACAGAACCGGCGTTAACAGCAATAACCATAACCCCGGCTCGGCTGCTACCTGCACTAAGGCACAGACCTGCCTCGATTGCGGCGCAACCATCAAGCCCAAGCTCGACCACGATTATAACGAGACTGTAACAGAGCCTACTTGCGAGGACGATGGCTACACCACCTACTTCTGCAAGAATTGTACCCATAGCTACGTCGGCGATTACGTTGACGCGCTCGGCCACGATTATAAAGACTCGGTTACCGCTCCTACCTGCACCGAAAAGGGTTACACCAAGTCGGATCGTAGCCATGTCGTTCTGTGAGCCAAGGAGTT
>JAZSLN010000035.1:0-2863 GCA_045535385.1 Eubacteriales bacterium | reverse complement strand
TGGCTACGATCCGACTTCGTAAAGCAGATCGCCGAGGATACCGGCGTTACCGTCAATACGGTGAACTACTATCTCAAAAAGGCGTACAGGAAACTGAACGTCCACAGCCGACAGGAGCTTGCCGAGCTGCTCGGTGAGTTGGATATTAAAAAATGATATATAAAAGTAAAAGGCTCGGAAGTTCACGTACTTCCGAGCCTTTAGAGATGTGTATGTTATTTAAGCAATGCATTACACGGATTGATTCAGCCACCGTAACCTTAACTATGTGAAACTCCGGTTTCCCATTTGGAAACTGCTTGCGGAGTAACGTTAAGATATGTGGCGACTTCCTCCTGAGTGTAGCCGATCCTTTTGCGATTCTCTTTGAAGGTTTTTTGGAATGTCATAATAATGCTCCTGTTTTTAATTACTGCAGCATCTTTATTATAGCTAAGATAAAACCCAAAATCAAGCAACTTGATTTTCCGAATTTATCAACCGTTGGTTGCAGAAAGGTAAGACACCGCCGGGATTCCTCGGCGGGGTCTTTGGTTAAAGGGCTATTTTTCTTTCAGCATATTCAAAAACTTTTCTGCGAAAAAGAACTCACCCTCAGGGGTTTTATCACGGGACCCGATCTCGATTCGATTTAATTGTGAGGTGTTGCTCCTGACGGTTACTTTTACGCTACCGGGAAGCATTACTATACAGGGCATTGTCCCTTCTTCGAATCGGTACGGTTCTTTCTTACGTGTCTCATATTCGAAAGCATCCATAGTAACCGGCAAAGCGAAGGTATAGTCTTTTATTTCGTATGAATTTTCATCTACAAATCCGAACAAAATACGTTTACTTCGAACACCGACAAGCTTAACGCAGTAGCTTTCGTTACCGCAATCTACTGTAAAATTACAATTCCCGTTTTTATTTTTCCCGAGCCACCACAAAGTTCCGTTTTTCCTTAGCGTAAAGCCTTTTTTCTTACAAACGTGCTTTAACTTTATACCGAAAGCAAAACGTTTTACGACCAATTTTACCCAACCGGTTACACTCCCCGTCATGACATAAATCCTCGATAACTCTCGATGTAATTACCCAATCGCGAAGCAATCGTTAGCATAGAATAAACCAAAACCAATTTATGTGTTCCCCATTCGCTGTAAACGTAAATCACGCCGTCATCGGTATTTACATCTCTTCTACTTATCAGGTTCATACACAAAAGATGGTTCAACGCGCGTTCTACCAAAGGCAAATCAATATCACATTTTGTTGCGATAAAGGACGAAGTAAAGGATTTACCGCGATTATTTACGATGAATTTATACACAGCTCCGGTTTTGCCATCCGTAAAACGTTTTAATACCGTCCAAGCAACTTCATCATCAAAAAGTTTGATAATTTCATCTTTGTTCTTATTAAAAGCCAAAGCGATATCAGAATCGGCATAAACACCGTTCCCATCAAGATTGCTAAGCACCATCGTTTGTGTACCCGGATGATTTTTAAGATACTCGCGTATTTCGCGAGCACGTTCTTCAATATCGGAATCCGAACCCGAATTCAAGCTATCCCATAAATATTGAAGTATTTCAAAAAATGTATTATATAGTTCCTCGTGAACATTCTCTTGAGAAATATTTCTCACAGCCTTTTTGGTTGTTCTATCAAAAAGAGAATCAATATCTATATCGAAAACATCCGCAATAATCGGCAACAGCATAATATCGGGCATTGTCGTGCCGGTTTCCCATTTGGAGACAGTTTGGGCCGACACGCCGATCATCGACGCAAGCTGTTCCTGCGTTAGTCCCGAATCTTTACGTAATTTTGCAATAATTTCTCCCATATTATTCATAATGCGCCTCCGCAATCGTTATTCTTGCTTATATTATATCATCGGTGAAAATGCATATCAATAACCGCGCAGGCGAAAAAAACACGCATTTGGATAGGATTACGTCTGCTAATTAATACAAATCACAATCCCTCAGTCGCCTACGGCGACAGTTGCAGCTCCCTTTGCACAAGGGAGCCGATTACAGTGTTGCTAAACAACAAAAACACCGCCGAAGGGTTCGGCGGTGTTAGAAAAGCATATTATTAAATATGTGTCAAGCGATTATTCGCCTTTTTCGAGAGCGAGGGTTACGGTAGTAGCGTCGCAAACCTCGGTGGGGCCAAAGTACTGGATAGCACCGGGGTAAACGAAGCAGGTATTTTCAGCCCATTCAGCGCGGTTAGCCTCGAAGAACTTGAAGGGCTTGCCTTCCAATTCAACGAGAGCCTTACGGATAACGGGCTTGTCCTTACCGTGGCGTCTTTCGATGTTCATCATCTTAGTCATAGGCATACCGCCTGCAACCCATTCTTCAGCGGGCTTGCTGAGGTTGGAAACCTTGGAGAGGTAGCCGGTGTAGCCATACTGGATAAGCATAAACGCGTTATAACCGAGGGAGTAGCAGTAGTCAGCGTCGAAGTTCGAGGGGAACGCGCAACGTCCTTCGTAACCGAGGAAGTGGTGGAGCGCGGAGAACTTACCGTTAAAGGTACCAGCAGCCTTACGAGCCTTAAGATTTTCTGCAACGAGTGCGGAGAAGAGCTTTTCGGATTCGATAAGAGAAACCTGAACGTTACCGTGGGGGTCGCGTTCGAGGAAGAGCTGCTGCTGGATGGATTCGGGAAGGATCGCGAATACAGCCATAGATTCCTTAGTAAGACCTGCTTCGATGAAGGCATATTTATCAGCCCAAGTAGGAAGCGCGTTAAATACTTCGGTCTTTTCGCCTGCGAGAAGCTCGTTGATCTCAGCGATAAGCACGGAGAATTCGGGAACGAATTCAACGATACCTTCGGGGATAATAGCAACACCGAAGTTCCA
>JAZSLN010000072.1:0-4367 GCA_045535385.1 Eubacteriales bacterium | reverse complement strand
AGCGATATATGGCTGCTTCATTATTTGATTGTTATTGATACGAAGCAATCTTTTTAATATTTTTCTTGATTTTAAGCCGTAAAGCGGGCAATCTGTATAAATCAAAGGCATAGCACCTCACTTTGTAAAAAATGTGCTGGTGTTAGCTACCAGATGCTATGTCGATGATAAAACGGACAACATCAACAAGCATTTCGGGACAGCAGAGTGATACAGCCAGTATGGCTACTCCTGCAAATATGCCAAGGGCAATTGCAACAGCAGCAGGGGTTTTAATTGGTGATTTGTTAACGTTGACATTAACTTCCACCTTGTTATCAATACCAATAGTGTTTACATTGATAACGATGTTTTTGTCCGCCCTCTTCACGGAATTCACCTCCTTTGTTATTATTGGCCTTCGCCTATGGCGAAGGGACTTCCAATTCCGCCAATAACATTGGAGATACGCAGCCGTGTATCACTACTTTCGCACCAGCACAAATCCGACTTCCCAAACCAGATCGATCCAGCTTGTTCTGCTCTTATCGTCAGCACTACCATCACGACTTATACGACTACAAATATACCGACCGATTGACTCTTAATGAGTAGGTGGTCGTGTGCGTCTATAGCGCGTACGGAGACGAACATGTGCCGCGAAATAATGCATCCATATCCGAGGATACGATGCCGCCCGTGTTTCCCACGAACCAAACGAAGTCAAATCTGACTGCACATACTGACAAATATATTATATCACAAAATAAGAGGAAAATCAAGTTGTATACACAATATATGGTAAAAAGAACCATTTAACAAAGCAAATAATGATACATGATTGCTTCAACCATTGCCCCGCAGTAAACAAAGAAAAGGCTTAGGAACGTTAATTCCTGAGCCTTTTTGGTCGGAGTGACAGGACTTGAACCTGCGGCCTGATGGTCCCAAACCACCCGCTCTACCAGCTGAGCCACACCCCGATTTTTATTCGATTTTTTATTGATTTTGCGTAGAAGTGGGACAAACTGTGGTCAAGCCCGATTTTTACGCTTTTTTGAGATTTTGTAAAGTGCCTAAAATGCCCGTATTACAAGGCTTTTTCGCACTTTTGATTTTTTAGAACGGCGAAGCTTGTTCACGCTCCCAAAGCAAGCGCGCTACCATTGCGCCACACCTCGATAGATTATACGTTTTATGAATTTTTTTGCTTTCCTTTTGTTCTTGCTTTGTACGCCCGGCTTGCGGTGCCCGAAATTCTTTGCTCGCTTTTTCGCTCGCAGAATTTCGACCGCTGTGCCAAAGAACCCTTCGCTTTTTCCCGCACTGCGGGCGCTCGGTCTCTTTGCCCAAAGCAAGCGCGCTTCCTGTTGTGTCTAAGGTTCAAACTTCGCTCGCTTTGCTTGCTCGTTTTCACCAAGACACTGCCACTCGTTTTTCCTCGCTGTATCCGTCCCCGACGGCGCTCGGAAAAACTCCCCATTGCGCCACACCTCGATAGGTGTTAACCACGATGATTATTGTATAATATAACAAAAGAAATGTCAATACATAAAGTTCGCTTTACGAATAATTAATCGTTACATTAAGGACCGTTACTATTACCCCAAAATAGGAGGATTTTCGGGGACCCCTTGGACGCCGGTCCATACAATACGTTGGTTGTTTGGTTATGCATATTTATTTCAACGGACAGTCGGGGACGCCTGTCCCTACAATTTCGGCTATTGTTGGTAACAATTACGCGGTGGGGAGTTGTCAATTAATACACACCAACATCGCGGGAGAAAAAACCACGCGGTGGGGAGTTTCGATTTATACGAGCGTTTATCGCGGGAAGTAAAAAGAAAAAACGGCGGAGTGTACCACCGTTTTTCATTTATATTTCCGAAAGCGCCTTAATGAACTCATCGATTTCGCGACGTGTATTAGAGCCGTTAAGCGACAATCGCACGCCGCCTATTTCGCCCGTACCGAGAGTACAGTGGGCATTAGGGGCGCAATGATATCCCGCACGGAGGGCGAAGCCTCGTTCGGACAGAATGTCGCACAGCGTCTCGCAATCGTATCCCTTCTTATTAAAAAGAAGCACGGGGACATAATCGGAAATATTATATTCCGTCGGCGCACCGTACAATATTATGTCAACCGTATTTCTGATTTTTCCGAGAAGATAGGAAAAGAGCTCGACTTCCCTACTCGACATTTCGAGTTCATCTAATGCGGCGGAAAATCCTGCTATACCCGAAACGTTTATTGTACCCGCCTCTAACCGTTCGGGGAGAAGCTCAGGCATTTCAAAGGATTTCGAATTCGTGCCCGTTCCGCCGTCTATAAGAGGGTCTATAACAACATCGCTATACGGGTTCACAACAAGGGCGCCCACTCCCATCGGTCCGCCGAGTCCTTTATGGGCAGGTATACAGATTATGTCAACCCCAAGTTCGACGATATCGATAGGTATATGCCCTGCCGTTTGGGAGGCATCAAGTATAAACACTGCATCGTCGGGAGAAAGCGCGCGAAGCTGAGATACCGGCAGTATACGTCCGCAGACGTTTGATGCGTGAGTTACGACAACAGTTGTCGCGGAGGAAGACACCGCCGAGAAATTTTCGAGAGTCATACCGTCGCTTCGGACATCAACCAAGAATTGGCGGAGCACGTTTTCGCCCATACGGCGCAGAGTATTGAGCGGACGCATAACCGAATTATGCTCCATAGACGAAACGACGGCGACTCCCCCGGGTCGATACGTACCTTTTATCGCGATATTCAGCGCCTCGGTCGCGCCCGAGGTAAAGGCAACGCATTCGGGGCGGGTATTAAACATCGTTGCAAGTTTTTTTCGGCAATTATAGACGGTTTCCGACGCTTGCATAGCGTATATATGTCCGCTTCGTCCGGGGTTACCGCAGGATCGCATAGCGGTTTCGACAGCATTTATCACAGAGCGTGATTTCGGAAAAGAGGTTGCGGCGTTATCGAAATAGATCATTTTTCCTCGGTACTCCCGACGATTGGGATTCCCGCTTTTATCAACAGCTCCTGTGATTTTTCAGCAAGCGAAGGGTCTACGCTCAGACCGTAACCGCACCCCCGCACGCTTCGTACCGAGCGGGAGCGTGTAACATTTGCGTATATTCCGTTATTTTTTAGCAATTCCTGCGCCTTTAGTGCGTAGGTTATAGAAGAAAGTACGATTATTTTTTTCATACAGCTTTTCACTCCCTATTAAAGGGTATGCATTATTGCACGAGGGGGTGAAAAAAGGAGAGGTGTTCCCTCTCCTTAAAGGTTTATTGCGCAAAATATGCGGCTTTTATCGCAATATAGTCAAACATATTTATTCTGCCGTCGTCGTTAACGTCAAGATAGACGAGTAATTCTTCGTCTTCAGTGCCTTGCATTACTCCGTTTTTAACGGAAATATAGTCAAACACATTGAACTTATCATCGCCGTTAATATCGTTAGGGATACGTTCGTCAGCACCGAGGGTGTCGATTACCTCACCGCAGTTTTTGCAGGTTTTTTCTTTCGTGCCATCCTCAAGAACGACCCATTCGTATTTATGACCGAGTGCTTCAGTTAAAGTTTCACCACAATCTGTACAGATCTGCACTTCGGTACAGGTGGCTTCGGTGCCGGGGGTGTGTCCGAGTGCGGCGACGGTTTCGGTTTTGGTTTTTCCGCAAAGCGGGCAGGAATAATCACATTCACCGTCTTCAGTACAATTAGGTGAAACAATAATCTTTTCAGACCATTCATGCTTACAGATAGTCATCTTGTAGGCGTTGGTAAGTGAATAGTTTGTGGTATCAATTTTTATAGCGTTCCAATCTTCTGCTGTACCACTGTATATTACTGTTTCGAGTTTGAAGCAGTTGGGAAAAGCATATGCATCTATCATATCAACACTTTCGGGAATTGTTACAATTTCTAAATTCTTGCATCCTTCAAATGCATGTTTGCCTATTGAAGTTAGTACACTTCCTTCAGAAATTGATACAGATGTTAAACTTATGCAATCGTAAAATGCATACCAATTAATCATGGATACGTTTTTAGGTATAATTATGCTCTCTAAAGCTCTACAACATTCGAATGCCGATATACCTATCATGGTTACGCTTTCGGGGATAGTTATACTTGTTAAGCTTGTGCAACCATAGAAAACTTTACTATATATCTCGGTTACTCCTTCGGGGATAGTTATACTCGCTAAGCTTTTGCAACCGCGGAAAGCAGAATTACCTATCTTAGTTACTCCTTCGGGGATAGTTATACTTCCTAAGTTTGCACAACCGCAGAAGGCATAATTACCTATCGAGGTTACACCCTCGGGGATTATAAGTTTGGTGACCTTTTCACCATTCAGATACAAATC
>JAZSLN010000080.1:0-19187 GCA_045535385.1 Eubacteriales bacterium | reverse complement strand
GCGGTGGCAAAGGCGAGGAAGACTTCCGCGGTAGCGGAATCGTCGTGGGCGCCTTCTCTGTGGTCCGCATAGGTTCCGCCAACGGAAAAATCGCCCACCGCCTTGCAAAGGGCTGTAGATATCTCGCCGTTGGCGAGGTGTTCCAAAAGAATATCACTCCGACAAAGTCGGAATAAAACTTGAATAATACAAATTGTTATGATAAAATGGGTTTGGGCATAGCCCACTAAAGCATTTGTACTTACAAATGCGATGCTGGTTCTTCTTCTAAATCAGTTCGATAAATAAGAATTTGTTGGAGGAAACATAATGGCAACATTTATATCTGTTTCTGGATTAGGAATACTGATTTCTATTCTCGGTATAATTAATATGACAGGTAATATATCCTCTCTCCATTGGTACCATAGACAACGAGTAACCGAGGAAAACAGAAAACCGTTCGGCAAGCTCGTTGGTTTGGGAACGCTGATTATTGGTCTTGCAATGATAGTGTTCGGCATTCTATTCTTGATTTTCGAGCAAACACAGCTTGAAGCCCTTGTTATCATCGGTGTGGTAGAACTGATTGCGAGCATCATTGCAGGAATGGTTATTAGCTTTTATGCAATGAAAAAGTATAACGGCGGCATATTTTAACAATCAAATTGGAATTTATCGAATAGTAAAAACACCGACAGATTATTAGAATCCGTCGGTGTTTTATTATTCTTATGAGAATTTTTATTGTATTCAAATCGAAGACTTTGAACGTTTCACAAAGAAGGAAACGAGCGCACCGACACCGTAAATCGTGAAGAACACAAAGGTCCATATAACGAGCATACTAATCCAAGCGGTGGCGTTCGCCTGCGCATTGGCGGTTGTATGAACGATGTAGGTGGAAAGCATAGCGACAACATAATTTGCGATAACATGGATAGAACGCTTAGCCGCGCCGGACATTTTCGTATTGAAAATAAGATACGAAAAGCCGAAAACCAACGCGAACAGCGCAAAAGCCGCATCCGCTTTAACAAGACGGGTCGCAAATTCGCTTATACCGCTCGCGTCGATAGCGTTGTCGGCTATCGCGTTGGCGCTCTCTGCCGCCAATTTGGTGCCGAACGACAAAACCGCCGTCCAGGAAAAGCTCAAAAGAGCGTACATACCGAGCGCGAGAGTGAGACAGTTAAGCACAGAAACTTTCTTCTCTTGCATTTTAATTATTTACGTACAAAAGAAGCGGTTTTTTCGGTGAGTTCCGAAGGATCAACCGACGCGGTCATAACGCATTCGATCTTGTAGGTATCGCAGATCTTGGAAACGTTAACAACGAATTCCTCGAAAGAGGCGACATCGTCAGCACAGATCTTAAGAGCGCTGTCTACGAACAATTCGGTAATATCATAGTTGCAAGCAACCATACCGCAAATAAAGCCATAAAGCTTGTCAGCGCTGTCGATGCAGTATTCCTGAGCATCAACGAGACGAGCGCGGGTAGAAATATCGTAATTGAGTTTTCTGCCGTATTCGATACAGATAACTACACCCTTGGTTTCGTTAGAAGCCTTGTTTACTTCTTCGATAATAGCCTTGGTCTTACCGGTACCTTTTACTCCGACAATAAGCTGCATAATTTACTCCGTTCTTCCGGCGTGGTGGATTTTTAATGCCGTACTGCCTGCGCCGGCTCGGCAGATACGTTATAGTTTAATATATTCTAATATATTTCAATCAAAAAATCAATAGTTTATCGCATTAATATAGCGAGATTTTCTCACTAAATAACGCTAATTTTCTTCAAAAGCTCTTCTTTACCCTCTTCATAGCCGGGTTTACCGAGAAGCGCGAACATATTTTTCTTATATGCTTCAACGCCGGGTTGGTTGAAAGGATTGACTCCGAGGATGTATCCCGATATAGCGCAGGAGGCGAAGAAGAAATAGATAAGCTCGCCGAGAGAGTAGGCATCCTTACCGCCGAAATCGATAATAATGCTTTCGGTTCCGCCGTCTCTGTGTGCAAGAAGCGTACCCATCATCGCTTTTTCGTTAATATCGTCCATCGTGGTTCCCGAAAGGAAGTTCAAGCCGTCGCCGTTTTCCTCATCGAAGGGGATGATCGGAGAATTCTTATCCTCGGCAGTCGGACGCACGATGGTTTCGAAAAGCACAGGGGTGCCGTCCTGAACAAACTGACCCAACGAATGAAGGTCGCTGCTGTAGGTAACCGACGCGGGGAACAAGCCCTTTTTATCCTTACCCTCGCTTTCGCCGAACAACTGCTTGAACCATTCGCCCATATATCTGAAATCGGGGTCATAGCTGACCAAAAGCTCGTTCGTTTTGCCTCTGTTGAGCATAATGTTTCTCAAAACGGCATATTTGTAAGCCGCGCTCTCGAGACCTTTTTCGAAAATCTCTTCGCGCTGAGCAACCGCACCGTCCAAAAGCTTATCGGTATCGATTCCCGCAACCGCCGCAGGGAGAAGACCGACAGCGGTAAGCACCGAGAAACGGCCGCCGACGTCGTCCGGAACGACAAAGCATTCATAGCCTTCCTGTTTTGCGAGCGAAAGAAGCGCACCGCGTTCGGCATCGGTCGTAGCCACGATACGTTTTGCCGCCTCTTCCCTGCCGTAGCGTTTTTCCATATATTCGCGGAGAATACGGAACGCAACGGCACTTTCGGTAGTCGTACCCGATTTACTGATAACGTTAAGGCTTACGCGCTTGCCCTCACAAAGCTTCAAAACCGTGTTGAGTTCACCGCCCGAGAAGGAATTTCCGAGAAAATAAACCTCGGGATTCCCGTCTTTGATCTGGTTATGATAGGGTGTATTCAAATATTCGATAACCGCTCTCGCTCCGAGATAGGAGCCGCCGATTCCGACAACGATAAGGACGTCGCTCATCTCACGGATGCGTTCGGCACAAGCCTTTATACGAATATGCTCCTCGCTGTCCTTTCGAATACCGAGATCGCGCCATCCGAGAAAATCGTTGCCCGCGCCGTTTTTATTGCGGAGAAATCCGTCCGCAACGGCAAGTTTTTTGTCGAAAGCATCAAAGTCTGCTTCGCTTACGCTTTCGATTTGTTTGTACCTGAGATTTACCATATATTCTACCTTTTTGATAATAATTTACTGTTTATATAATATTTTACTGTTCCGTAACTTCGATTCGCTCGAGCGAAAAATCCGTACGTGTCATCAAACCCACCATAAGGTCGATATGAAGAGTATTGTTTTCGGGATCGATGATCCAACGCTGTACGTGAGGAGTGTCCGCGTGGCGAAGGGTTATTTTTATTTTACCGTCGACAAGCTCATAGGCGGCAAGAAGACTTAACCGCTCGAGCGTTCCGAGCGCGGGGTCAAAGTGGATTATCATAGGCGACAAAAACTTAAGCATAACATGATTAAGTATAAATTCGCCGTTACCGCAAACAATCTCCTTCTTACCGTATTCGGTGTCAAGCTCTAAATGGAGAAGTTTTTCGCCGAAAAGGCGTATTTTATTGATTTCGACCTCGTTCTCACCGACCGCGAAAGAAACGTCGTCGTTAAATCCGTTTTCATTTTTATCGGTCTTATACATTTCGGCGCATACCTTGGAAAGGCTTTCTATATCGCCTTCCTCGCCGTAAAGCCCGTCAAGAAGCTCGTAAATATACGTAAAACCGAGGTTCATATCTGCGGATTCCGACTGAAGAACGACTGCCGTATCGGTTTCGGGGAATATCATACAGACCTGGCCGAACGCACCGTCTCCGCGATAACCGCCGCGCGCATTCATCCAGAATTGATATCCGTAGCCTGCACCCCAATCGCCTGCGCCCGTGTTGCTGTTATCGGAATGAACCGAGGTCGCCAACGCGATATATTCCTCGCTTACGATACGCGTTCCGTTATAAACGCCCTTGTTTTTGAGCATTATCGCGAATTTGACCAAATCGTCGCTCGAAAGATAAAGTCCGGTTCCGCCCAAGGTCTGACCGTCGCGGCATTCCGCCCATCTCGGCTTTTCGATATCCATAACCGAGAACATTCTTTCGTATAAAAAGTCCGTAAGCTTTTTGCCCGTAACCTTTTCGACCGCCGCCGCGCAAATACAGGTAGCCGCGGTACTGTAAACAAACGTTGTTCCGGGGTCGGTAACAAGCTCCTGCTCGAAAAATGCCTTTATCGAATCTTCCGCCCAGCGAAGCTCGCTGAGAACACACACTTCGTGTCCGCTCTGCATAGAAAGAAGGTCGGAAAGTGTCATTTTACGCAACCGTTCCGAAACCTCGGACGGCAATTTATCAGCAAACAATTCCGCTATTTTCGTATCGGGCGAAAGCAATCCGTCGTCTATACAAATACCGCACGCGACAGACGTATAGGACTTGGAAAGCGAATATAAAAGCGATTTCATATCGGGCTCGTAGGGCGCAAGCGACAAACGAACGATAGGCTCGTCGCCTTTGATAATCTGAAGTGCGCGCACGTTATTGCCGTTAGCGCAAGCCTTACGAACATAATTTTCTACGGCCCTTGCCGACACACCTTTTTGAAGATAAACCGTCATAAATACCTTCTGTTATTAATATTATTCGATCTCTCCGAGATATATATCGTTTTTCTTACCGAGGAAATGGCGCTTAATGATACCGCGCAATTCGAACGGACGAAGCTCTTCGTGGGTAATATTGTCTATCGAGAGCCATTTTACGCCGACCTGATTGGCGTCGTACTCAAGCTTATCGAGCTCGGCTTCGCCGACAGTGTCGCAAATAAACATAAATTCGATTCTATGGTGTTCTTCCTTGAATGCCTCGCGGATAAAGAGAAGGCTTTTTACCTCGACGTCATAGCCGGTTTCTTCCTTGACTTCGCGCTTCAACGCATCGAGCATAAGCTCGTCGGGTCTTTGCTTTCCGCCGGGGAGTGTATAATACTCGTTGCCGTTTTCATCAACCATTTTGACGGTAAGAAGACGGGTTTTGTCGATAATAATTGCTTTGATTGAGTTGTTGATGATCATGATTGAGTTCTCCGATTTGCTGGTTTTTGCTTAATTTATCGTTTTCGCTGTTTTTCACAACGGTTACCGACATTTTCATTTCGGTTACGTTATAATGTATCGCGATTATTCTGTCGCCGTATACCGCCGAGCGAGGATATTTATCGCCCGTGAACTTTATTCCGCATTCCTTCGCGACAAGAGCAGTATATTCATCGACCTGCTCGCCCGTAACCTCCGAATAATATGCGACAACGCCGTTTTCGGTGCGTTTTATCGATTTTTCGGAATCCGACTTGGGCTCGAACTCGGGAATGCTCTCGGTTACACCCTCACCCCAGTTAACGTCGCCGTTCATTTCATCGTTTTCGTCATCGTCCGACGAATGAACGGCAAGGAAGATTCCGCTTACCGCGCAAGCAACAACGAGAGCGACGGCAACCGTACCGATCGCCCAAGCCAATATAGGTTTTGTTTTAATAAATTCAGTAATTTTATTTTTCATTTAGAATTTTTCCTGACGCCATTTTACTATAAACAGAGCCGCCGCACCCGCAACAGCCACAAGCACGATAATGACTATTGCGATAACTGTATTTGCACCGCCGCCTTTTCCGCTTTCGGAAACGTCGGACACATTGCCCGATGCATCCTCACCGCTTACGTCGGATGTGTCCTCGACACCCTCTTCCTTTACGCAAACAAGCGCGGGCTGGTTACTGTAATCGTATTTTGCGGAAACACCCGAACCGCTCGCAAGCGCCGCATCGGCAACGTTAACGAACGAGGAACCGTCGAAGGTACGCAAAGAAGCATAGCAACCGAAAAATCCGGTTCCGAGGTTAAAGGCTATCTTCGAGCCTGCGGGCATATTTTCGGTAATATTTATCGAGTAAGCTCTGAACACGGTACCGATACCGTCCTGCTCGGATATTGCGTTATTAATAGCGGTGTAGAGATTGCCGTTACGCATTTCGGTAACGTTTATCATCAATACCTCGCTCGTACCGCTGAACACACCGCCGTAGGGAACGTAAATAGTACCTGCGTCGCCTACAAATTCAACGAATTTGCCCGAATTTTTATCGAGTGTGGCGATTTTCGCAAGAACATCGCGTTTAACGGGTCGGTTTCCGCGAACGTCTATTATGATCGTTTCGGCGTTCCAATCAACACCGTCAACACCGATAGCCGTCGACATGTCTATCGAGGCATCGCTCTTAAAGAACGCGTCGACCGTAATAGCCTTGTTTATACCGCTGATGGTATAGGAGTTGTTATCGAGCTGAACCTCGACACCGTCAACGATAAGTCTGTCTATTTCATAGCCTTCATCGGGGGTAACGCTGATTATAACACCCTGACCCTCGGCAACGTCCATCTGACCGCCGGTGCCGCCGATAATGACCATGGTTCCGATCGTAAGAGTACCGCCCATATGAACGTTGAACTTAACGGGGAACGTGGGAACGGTTACAGCCGCAACCTTAAAGGATGCATTTACCGTTGTTTCGCCGCCGGGAGTGAAATAATAGATTCCGTTCGCAAGATCCTTTCGGGGCTCGGAAATTTCAACACCGCCCGAAAGCTCATAATTAAGCGCGGGATTTACGGTAAAGGTATATTGCTCGTTTTTATTGAGATAAAGTGTTTTCGAAGCCTTGCCGGATGCGCTGTTATTTCTGACCTCGCCGACAAGCGTGCCTTCTTTATTAACGGTATAATAGCCGGGGCCGTTAAGAACGAAAACAACAGGAACAACGCCGTATCCGAAAACGACTGTATTGCTTTCAGAATCTATAATAAAGCTTACGCTGTTACCCGAGAGGGATACGTTATTTCCGTTGACCTTACAGAAAGCGTCGGCGGAATTTTCGACAGTTACATCAAAAACTACCGTAACCGAGTCGCCTACCTTGAATTCGTAGGCAGAAGCATCGACCGCAGAACCGTTTACCGAAACGGTAGAGCTTATCGAAGAAAGGTTTTTGCCGTTACCGCTAACGGTAAGAGTCGCGGCAGGCATTTCGCCGTATTTGAAAACGATCTTATTGTTATCGGCAGCCGTAAAGGTATACGAGGTGCCCGACATATCCATCTTCTTGCCGCCGTGGAGGAGAAGCGCCTTTGCGGGGTCGAAATCGCCCTCGACATTAAAGGTTATTTTAACGGTATCGCCCGCATAGAAAACGGGATTTTTCGCGTCTGCCTCGACATCGTTAACGAAAACGGCATAGGTAATGCTGCCCGAATCGACGGTAAGCTTGGCTTGAGAGGGAGCGGCAGTAAAGTCATAATTGAAAACGACCTTATTTTCGCCCTTGGCGATATTGAAGGAATATTCAGCAGAGGGTGTAACCGACGAGCCGTTTACCGAAAGAGTCGCCTTGGAAGCATCAAAGCTTCCGCCTACGTCGAATTTTACGGTAACCTTATCGCCCTCTGCAAATTCTGCAACAGAAAGACTTCCGGTTATATCGAGGTTATTTTTATCAAGAACGGTATACTTAACGCCCTCGTTACAGCTCACGCTCAAGGTGTTCTTTGTAACGGAAGCGGTAGCCTCGGTAACGACATGAAGAACGTATACCTTACCGAGCTCGGGATTACAGGTTCCGAGAAAACTATCTTCAACCTGACTAAACGAGCCGAATCCCTCGGGCTCGAAGAATGCGTCAACTATTTTATATCCGTCCTTGGGCGAAATTCTGATATCGAGCGGTGAATGCCAATCGGTGAAAGTATCGCCGCTTTTAAGAATCTCATTGAACTCGATATCAAAGCTCTTTCTGCCCTCGCCCTCACCGACGATATTAACGGTATAAGAGTCCTCGTCGGGCGTATTCGAGCTTTCCTCGGCAAACGCACAAACCGAAATTATTGGTAAAATCATAACCATTGCCAGAAGCAACGATATAAAACGAATTCTTTTCATAATTCCTCCCGGGAAAATAATTATTGACGATTGACAAGATTAAATCAATCTGTTATACTTCTTCAAGAATACATTATAATGAAAATTCCGAAGAATGCAATACTTCTCAAAATTTTTTCACCGAAAGGAAACATATATTATGGCAGAAAAGAGATTCGTTGAGGAAATTACTCCCATGGAGGAGGATTTTGCTCAATGGTATACCGATATCGTTAAAAAAGCCGAGCTTATCGAATATACCTCGGTCAAGGGCTGTCTCGTTATCCGTCCCTACGCTTACGCTATTTGGGAAAACATCCAGAGGATCCTCGATACCGAGTTCAAGCGCTTAGGTCACGAAAACGTATGTATGCCTATGTTTATCCCCGAAAGTCTTCTCCAAAAGGAAAAGGACCACGTCGAGGGCTTTGCGCCCGAGGTCGCATGGGTAACGATGGGCGGCAGCGAACCCTTGGAAGACAGACTTTGCGTCCGTCCCACGAGCGAAACGCTTTTCTGCGAGCATTATGCCAACATCGTCCATTCCTATCGCGATCTTCCCAAGCTTTATAATCAATGGGTTTCGGTCGTTCGTTGGGAAAAGACCACCCGCCCCTTCCTTCGTACCCGCGAATTTTTGTGGCAGGAGGGTCATACCATCCACGCAACCGCCGAAGAAGCTGTTTTCGAAACCGAGCAGATGCTTAACGTATATGCCGACTTCTGCGAAAAAAGTCTTGCTATCCCCGTAATCAAGGGCAAGAAGACCGAAAGCGACAAATTCGCAGGCGCAGAGGCTACTTACGCGATCGAAGCTCTTATGCACGACGGTAAGGCGCTTCAGGCAGGCACGTCCCACTATTTCGGCGACGGATTTGCAAAAGCATTCGACATCACCTACACCAACAAGGAAAATAAAAAGGTCAACCCCTTCCAGACCTCTTGGGGCGTTACCACCCGCCTTATCGGCGCGATCATTATGACCCACGGCGACAACAGAGGTCTCGTTCTTCCTCCCGAGGTCGCTCCCATCCAAGCAGTTATCATTCCCATCGCTCAGCATAAGGAAGGCGTTCTCGACCGTTGCGCGGCGCTCAAGGATGAGCTCATCGCGGCAGGTATCCGCGTAAAATGCGACGACACCGACGCAAGCGCCGGCTGGAAGTTCTCGGAATACGAAATGAAGGGTGTTCCCCTCCGTATCGAGCTCGGCCCGCGTGATATCGAAGCAGGCAACTGCGTTCTCGTTTCCCGTGTTACCGGCGAAAAGAGCGTTGTTTCGCTTGAAAACATCGGCGAAACCGTAAAAGCCGCGCTCCAAAACGTTCAAAAGGAAATGTTCGAAAAGGCGCTCAAAAACCGCGAAGAGCATACCTACGGCGCAGATACCATCGACGAGATCAAGTCGGTTCTCGCTGAAAAAGGCGACGGATTCGTTTTCGCTCCTTGGTGCGGCGAAGAGGAATGCGAGGACGAGATCAAGGCTCAAACCGGTGTCGGCTCGCGCTGTATCTTCGACGGCATAAGCTACGAGGGCAAAAAGTGCGTTTGCTGCGGCAAGGAAGCCACATTCGGCGTTGTTTGGGCAAAAGCATATTAATCCAAGCAGAGCTCGACAAACTCGGCCTTTACACCCTTGAAAAGAAAATATAAAACAAATATGCTTCTCGAACATAAATCGGGAAGCATATTACTTTTATAAGGGATTGTATTTATTTATTATATTTTCAAGTGCTTGAAAGAAAAGCTCGACTACCTTACTTTTGTAAGCTGACGCTCGCTTTTCTTCCAAAATCCCTTCGTTTTTCTTCCTCTGCTCTGTTTTCGGACGTTTTCTGAATACAAAACCGCAGGTGCGTTCAACACCTACGGTTTATTTTTTATCCGAAAATCAGTTTTATCACGGCATCAACGGTATATTCCGTAACGCCATAGGTTTCTATAAGCGTATCGACAGACGATTTATAGGTCTCGCCGAACGACGGACTGTTATATGCAACAAAAACCGTCGGCACACCGTAACGCATCCAGCCGTTCATCATATTTCTCGCCGCGGGACCGCTTAACTTCGAGGTATTTATACCCCAAGACGGCGACTCGATAACCGAGCAAACGATAAGGTCGTAGCCTCCGTTTTTCGCCATATTCAACAGCGCACCCGGCCCCGGGTCGCGCATAACGTCGACATCAGCCGACTTCGAAAGCTTTTCGGTCATTTCGTCGGTAACCGAAATATCGCCCCAGACGTTATTTATTATAACGTGAGTGATCTTCGTTTCGGGCGATACATCGAAGGGAAGAAGATTTGCGCGGTCGCGCACTTTCTTGACGGCACGCACGCTTATTTCTCTCGCCGTATTCTCGGCAAAAGCTTTATCGATCTCGACCCTTGCTCCGACAGGGTGCTTTTCAAAATACTCGTTGGCGAAGCAAAGCATACGGTAAGCGCGGTTTTTCAATACTTCAAGGTTTAATTTTCCCTCGGAAATACGTTTTTTCATTTCCGACACAAAATCCTCGGTCTTGTGCTGGAAAAGAAGGCAATCACCGCCCGCCTCGAGAAAAGCGGCACAGGCATCATAATGGTTCATATAACCGCAAAACCCGCCCATATTAACGGCATCCGAGACGATTATACCCTCGAAGCCGAGCTTTTCCCGAAGAAGTCCGTTAAGGAGCTTTTTCGAAACGGTCGCAGGGGGATAAAGACCGTTTTCATCGCAATCATCGTAGGACGGAAGCGAGATATGACCCGGCATAACCGCCATCGCCCCGCGCTCGATAAGCTCGGAATAAACGCGCCCGAAGCTTTCGTCCCATTCGTCCTTTGTTAAAGGGTTCTCGGCAACGGTAACGTGTTGATCTTCGGTGCAATACCCATCGCCGGGGAAATGCTTAAGGGTTGCGATAAGTCCGTTATCCTGCATACCCTCCATATACGCACCGCAATAAGAGATCACGGTCTCGGCATCCTCTCCCGCGGAACGGTAAGCGACCGGCGGACAGTATTTATTGCTGAGAATATCGACACAAGGCCCGAAGGTCCAATGATATCCCGCGTTTACCGCCTCCTTCGCCGCCACAACACCCATATCGTAAGCCAGCCTGACGTCGCCCGATTCGGCGGCGGCGCGCATCGAAGGAAATGCGGTTGCGCCGATAATTACGTTAGCGGCACCGTATTCCATATCCGACACGATAAGCGAGGGCGAGGGGTTGTTTTTATTGAGCTTTTCGGAAGCCTTGCGGGCGTTTTCTTCGGTCGTAGTATAGAAAAACAGCGAAGCGGGAATCTCTTCGGGGAGCGCATCGGTCGGAACGTCCGGGCATATAACCGCGCCCAACAGCTCCTCAACGCTCATCCTTTCGACTTTTTTCTGTATATGCGGATAATTCTTTACCGTATATTTCATAAAAGATACCTTTCTTAACGGCTCTTTTTCCACGTAGAAGGTGAAAGTGCTATAACAAGCGGGAATATTTCAAGTCTGCCGAGCAGCATAGCGAACGAGAATACGAGCTTGGAAAACCAGGAATAGTCGGCAAAATTCTCTGCCGGTCCGACGGCTCCGAAACCGGGGCCGACGTTATTAAACGTTGCGGCAATCGCGCTGAAATTCGTTTCAAAATCAAATTCGCCGGGGTCAACGCAAACAAGCATAAACATTGCGACAAAGCTAAGCATATAGACGGCAAAATAGGTTGCAACACTGCTGAGGGTCTGGTTATCCACTGCCTTGCCCTCGAATTCGACCGAGATAACCGCACGCGGATGGAGCATACGCTTTATTTCGCGCAATATCTGCTTGAACAGCATAACAACGCGCGATATTTTGAGACCGCCCGCCGTCGAACCCGCACATCCGCCGAAGCACATAAGCAAAAGCAATATGGCTTTTGAAAGCGAAGGCCATAAATTAAAGTCGGTAGTAGAGAATCCCGAGGTCGTAATGATCGAAGATACCTGGAAATAGGCAAGCCTTGCCGAATCGGCAATATTACGGGATTCCGAATAAAGATTGGCTGTAATGAGCGCAACCGATACAGCAACCACTCCGAGATATACCCAAAGCTCGGTGCTCTTGAATACGGTCTTGAAGCGTCTTATAAGCAAAAGATAGAAAATGTTAAAGTTGATACCGAATATAAGCATAAACGTTGCGATAACGTTCTGGCTGTACACGCTGTATCCCGCGATGCTGTCGGATTTGACCCCGAAGCCGCCGGTTCCCGCAGTACCAAAGGTATGGATGATACTTTCGAACATATCCATATCTCCCGCCGCAAGAACTATTATCATAACAAAAGTCAGCGCGATATAGATCAAATACAATATCTTTGCGGTATCTTTAGCGCGGGGAACGAGCTTACCTACAACAGGGCCCGGCATTTCGGCACGCATAATGTGGATCGAACGGTCGGTCATGCTCGAAACGATCGCCATAACGAACACCAAAACGCCCATACCGCCCACCCAATGGGTAAAGCTGCGCCAGAAAAGCATACCGTGGCTCATAGCCTCGATGTCTTCTAATATCGACGCGCCGGTCGTTGTAAATCCGCTTACCGTTTCAAAGAGCGCATCGATATAGAAGGGTATCTCGCCGCTTATAACGAACGGAACCGCCCCCACCGCCGACATACCCAGCCAAGCGAGTGCAACTATTGCGAAGCCTTCCTTTGCGTAAATGATGCGATTCTTGGTACGGCATATCAGCGCGACAACCGTACCCAACGCAGCCGAGCACGCGGCTGTGATCAGAAACGCCCAAATAGAGGACATTTCGCTGTATATTGCCGAAACAACCGCAGGGAGAAGCATAAGCAACGCCACTACCTGAAGTATCCGTCCAAAAACGTAAAAAACAAACTTTCGGTTCATAATCCTCGCCGCCTTTATTGAAGTATATCAGCCAAATCGAGGAGCTGGTTTCCGGAAGTGATAACAACGACTCGGTCTCCTGGAAGGATAACGTCGTTACCTGTGGGAATTATCGCCTTACGGTTGCGAATTATGCCCGCAATAAGAATATGCGGTTTAAGAGACAGATCCTTAAGAGGAACGTTCGCGCCCTTGAATTCCTGACTGACGTTAAATTCAAGCGCTTCGATTCCGCCGTCCATAAGTCGGTAAAGCGTTTCAACGTTACTTCCGACGCTGTTTTTGAGCGCACGTGCAAATCTCGCAAGAACGTCGGAAACGGTATTTTTCGGGGAAACTATCGTATCAAGTCCCAGATTTTTAGCCATAGAAGCAAGCTCGTTACGGTTTACTTTAGTTATAACCTTAGGAACGTTTTTCGACGAAGCGAAAATAGAAATAAGGATATTAAGCTCGTCAATGCCCGTAAGCGCAACGAACGCATCTACCGATTCGAGACCTTCCTCTAAAAGCAGTTCCTGCTCGGCGCCGTCGCCGCAAATGACAACGGCTTCGGGAAGACTTTCGGCAAAGTTCTTACAGATCTGCTCGTTTTTATCGATAACAACTACCTTATTGCCGCTTAAAATAAGTCGTTTTGCGAGGTAGTAGGAAATGCGGCTTGCGCCGAGGATCATAACGTTTTTAGCCGATTTTTGTACCAAACCGAGCATTTTGAGAAGTTTTTGAAGCTCAGCGGTAGAAGCGGTTATGCCGATACGGTCGCCGCCGTGAAGGACGAAATTACCGTCGGGGATATATACTTCCTCACCGCGCTGTACGGCACATACAAGAAACTGTGCTTTATATTTACGGCGAAGCTCAATAAGGCTCATTCCGTCGAGAATCGAATCGGGCTTAAGACGGATCTCGACCATATCGAGATTACCGCGTGAAAAGCTCTCGATCTTAACCGCCGCAGGAAGCTTTAACACGTTATAAAGCTCCTTCGCCGTCATCCATTCGGGGTTGACCGAAACCGTCAATTTGAGATTTTTACGAAGGAAGTCAAGGCTTTTATCGTTATATTCGGGTTTACGTATACGCGCTATCGTATTCTTCGCGCCCATTCTCTCGGCAACGAAGCAGGCGAGCATATTAAACTCATCAGAGCCCGTAACCGCGACAAAAATATCCGCCTTGGCTACACCGGCCTCTTCAAGCGTTTCGGTATCAGCGCCGTTGCCGCATACCGTCATAACGTCGTAGATATTACCGATTTCTTCGATAACTGCGGGAGAATCGTCGATAGCAACAACATCGTTACCCTCGACAACAAGATTTTCTATAATAGAAGTTCCTACTTTTCCGCATCCGACTATCAAGATTTTCATAAACAATACCTCTGTTTACAAAATGTTTATGATGAAGTATAACACATTCAATCGTTTTTTTCAATATATTTTCGGCAAAGAACTATTGACATACGAAACGCATTTCGTATAATATAATTACAGAAAATAAATATATGTTTCGGGGCAGGGTGAAATTCCCTACCGGCGGTATAGTCCGCAAGCCCTGAACGATGCTTTTGGCAAGCGCTGAAAGCGTTCGTTCGGGCACGATTCGGTGAAATTCCGAAACCGACGGTCAAAGTCCGGATGGGAGAAACAGTCAGGCGCACAATTGCGTTCTTTTATCGTTATGCTCCGACGGTTTTTGCCGTCGGATTTTTATTTTCGGAGGATAATTATGAAAAACCAAAAGATAAAATACATCACCAAAATCTCGGTTTTATCCGCAATTGCGGCAATATTGATGCTTTTCGAATTTCCGCTTCCCTTCGCGCCCTCGTTTTACGAGCTTGATTTAAGCGAGATCGCCGTACTTATCGCAGGTTTTGCGCTCGGCCCGATGGCGGGAGTGCTTACGGAAGCCCTCAAAATCATTCTCAATCTCATTATTAACGGAACCGATACCGCGTTTGTCGGTGAAATAGCAAATTTCTTTATCGGCATCTCCTTCGTGCTTCCCGCGTCTATCGTATACAAACACAAAAAGACTCTTTCGGGCGCGATAATAGGTATGATCGTCGGAACCGTCACCCTTGCAATTATCGGCGCGCTTATAAATTATTTCATTATGATTCCTGCCTATTCTCATTTCTTCAAGCTGCCTTTAGACGTAATAATCGGAATGGGCACGAAGATAAACCCCAACATCAACAGCCTTTTGACTCTTATTCTCTTCGCAACCGTACCCTTTAACCTTCTTAAAGGAGTCGTTTGTTCGTTAGTAACCGCGCTCATCTATAAACGGGTATCCCCCATACTTCATAAATAATTTGCGAAAACTATTGAAAAACAAATCATTTAGTGTTATTCTAAAAATACAGAATTTTTGTTATCTGAAAGGAACGAGTTATGCTTAAGCCTATTACCGGTACCTGGTTTGAATTTCATCATCACAATATCCCCGAGGGTAAATATTGGAACCCCGTTTGCCGTCATTTTACCGACGCTCAATGGGAAGCAAAAATGGACGAAATGGCGTCCCTCGGTATGAAATACATCGTACTTATGGCAACCGCGTTGGTTTACGAGGACTCCTGCGAGGCATACTTCAAGACCGACATATATCCTATGGCTGAAATGGGCGCTGCCGATCCTATGGAGGCTGTGTTCCGCGCCGCTGACAGAAACGGCATGAAAATTTTTGTCGGCACCGGCTTCTACGGTTTGTGGACCGACACGGTCGGCAATATGACCTCTCCCGAGGTTACCGCAAGAGCTTTCAAGGCTATGGAACAGCTATTCGCTCAATACGGCCACCATTCTTCCTTCTACGGATGGTATCTTCCCGACGAGCTCGGTATCTATCCCTACTATCCCGACACCTTCATCGACTACACCAATAAATACTCCGCGTTCGGCAAGAGCCTTAACAAGGATCTCAAGGTTCTCATCGCTCCCTACGGCACAAACAGCCTCAAGGCGGACGATTCCTTCGTAGGACAGCTTGAAAGACTCGATTGCGACATCATCGCTTATCAGGACGAGATCGGCGTACGCAAGTCGCTCCCCGAACAGACTCCTGCTTATTACGAAAGCCTCCGCAAGGCTCACGACAAAGCAGGCAGAGCCGCTCTTTGGGCAGATATGGAAGTTTTCGAATTTGAAGGCGACGTTTACAGAAGCGCTCTTTATGCCGCTTCTATGGATCGTATCGACAGACAGATCAGAAGCATCTCTCCCTACGTTGATGAAATTCTTATCTATCAATATCTCGGTATGTTCAACAAGCCCGGCACTATCGCATACTGCGGACATCCCGATTCCGTAAAGCTTTATAACGACTATTCCGCTTGGTTGGACAAGAACTTCAAGAAATAACTATCAAACCGCAAAAACCGAGGCTTCGTCCTCGGTTTTGCTAATAATGGCTAATGATAAAACTTACCTTTGAATTAACGCCCGAGCAGGACTCGATTGCGATCGAAAAGCATATTTCCGAGCGTTTGGGTATCGACTCAGACAAATTCATATACGAGATACGGAAAAAGTCTCTGGACGCACGGCGCGGAAGAATCAGGTTTGTCTACACGGCAGACATACAAATCAAGGTCGGCAACGAAGTAAAGATCGCCAAAAAATGCGGCGGCACAATAACCGAGCCGGAAACGGCATATTCCTTCCCCGTTCCTTCGAGAACGCCCAAGCTCCGACCGATCATTGCCGGATTCGGGCCTGCAGGAATATTTGCCGCCCTTATGCTCGCACGTTCGGGTTTCCGCCCGATAGTTATCGAGCGCGGAAAAGAGGGCGAAGAGCGAAAAAAGGACGTAGATATCTTTTTCGGAGGCGGCATTCTTAATACCGAATCGAATATTCAATACGGCGAAGGCGGCGCGGGCGCGTTTTCCGACGGAAAATTAAACACCTTGGTCAAGGACAAAAGCTTCCGCGGACGGCTCGTTTTGGAAGAGCTTGTAAAAGCAGGCGCACCGAAGGAAACGCTTTATATCGCAAAACCGCACATAGGCACCGACCTTTTACGTGGTGTTGTTGCGAAAATGCGTGAGGAAATCATCTCGCTCGGCGGCGAAGTACGCTTCGAATCGAGGCTTGAAAAAATATCGGTCGAATGCGAAAAATTGGTTTCCGTAACCGTAAACGGCGAAGAAATAGCTGCCGACACGCTTTTCCTTGCGACGGGTCAGTCGGCACGCGATATTTACAATATGCTCTATGAAGCAGGTGCGGAAATGGAGAAGAAGCCCTTTTCCGTCGGCTTCCGAATCGAGCATCCCCAAAAGCTTATCGACTCCTCGCAATACGGCGAAAACGGCGATATGCGCTTTCTTCCGCCCGCGGAATATAAGCTTTTCAACCATTGCTCCACAGGCCGTACTGTTTACAGCTTTTGTATGTGTCCCGGCGGACACGTAGTTGCGGCGGCGAGCGACAACGAGAAATTGGTTACAAACGGAATGAGCTACCACGCGCGCAATGCCGCGAACGCAAACAGCGCGATACTTTGCGAGATCCTTCCCGAAGACCTCGGAGACGGCATTTTCTCGGGTTTTGACTATCGTGAAAGGCTTGAACGCGAAGCGTTTGAGCTCGGCGGAGGGGATTTTACCGCACCTGCGATGACGGTTGGCGATTATCTCGGTTCGAACGGAAAGAATCTCCCCGAGGTTATTCCGACCTATCCTCGCGGAGTTAAGATGTGCGACGTTTCGAAGCTGTTTTCCGACGAGATAAACGCATCCTTCCGCGAGGCACTTATCTGCTTCGGCAAGAAAATAAAGGGCTTTGATATGCCGGGTGCGGTCATTACCGCAGTCGAGAGCCGTACAAGCTCGCCGGTCAGAATAAAGCGCGGCGACGACCGCCAAAGCAATATCAAGGGTCTTTACCCTCTCGGCGAGGGCGCGGGATACGCAGGCGGTATCATCTCCGCCGCGATCGACGGTGTAAAATCGGCGGAAATTTACGTGGATTTGCATAAGTAAAAACAAGATGCATCATCGAGAACTAAAACAAAAAGTCTATAGATTCGTATGCAGAATCTATAGACTTTTTTGATTCAAAATCAACGCAACCGAAGCAGGGGGTCTCATAAAGCCCCCAAATTGATGCCTTCACACATATCTCCGCCGATTATATAATGCTCGGCAAGATCGATTTCGTTAGCGCTCAGGTGGGCGGCGATACGCTTCGTCGAAAGGATATCGTCCTCGGACGGAACGACGCTTTTGCTCGGATGGTTATGAGCGAGTATCACGGTTTTACCGCCTGCGCGGATGACACCCTCGGTTACAGTCCGAAGCGAAAACCTCGCAGAGCTTATGTTGCCGCTGAACACCATCTGTTTTCCGACAAACGCACCCGCGGCATTGAAATAAAGAGCGTAAACAACCTCGACATCAAAGGAACGGTACAACCTTATAAGATATTTCTTTATGCCTTCGCGGTCCGCCAGCTCGGGCGCGGAATCGTCGGGATTGACGCGCGACAAAAGCTCGCGGAGAAGCGCAAAAAGTACCTCGGCGTTTTCTTTAAGACCCGAAAACTCCTTTATATCGTCGGCTTCCGCGCAAATAACGCCTTCCAACGAGCCGAAGCGTTCTATCAGCTTTTCGGCGGTTACGCGAGTATCCGCACGCGGAACGGCATAATAGAGAATCATCTCGAGCATTTGTGTGTCGGTCATAGCCGACGCACCCTTTTTCAAAAGCGCATCTTTCATACGCTTTCGGTGTCCCGAATGGTCGATCTTATTCTCGGTTTTGTTTTCGAATTCTTTTTCCGGAACCATTATTTGGATTCGGAAACAAGCTTCATGGTATCGGAAGCGATAACGAGCTCTTCGTTAGTGGGAATAACGAGTACCTTTACCTTAGATTCGGGGGTGCTTATTACCATTTCGCCGCGAATCTTATTCTTTTCAACATCAAGCTCAATTCCGTAGAAGGACATATCCTTCAAAGCACGTTCGCGGATATCGTGGTTGTTTTCGCCGATACCTGCGGTAAATACAACACAGTCGAGACCGTTCATAGCGGCAGCGTATCCGCCGATGTATTTCTTTATCTGATAAGCGAGAATATCGCAAGCGAGAGTAGCGCGTTCGTGGCCCTCGTTAACGGCAGCCTCGATCTCGCGAAGGTCGCTCGAAATACCCGAAACGCCCAAGAAACCGCACTTTTTGTTCATCCAATTACCCATTTCGTTAACGGGAATGTTCTCTTTTTCCATAACGAAGGGCACAACTGCAGGGTCGATAGCGCCGCAACGCGAACCCATAATAACTCCTTCGAGAGGAGTGAATCCCATGGAGGTATCAACGCATTTACCTGCGTTGACCGCGCTTATGGACGAGCCGTTGCCGAGATGGCAGGTAACGATCTTCGCATTGG
>JAZSLN010000082.1:0-8570 GCA_045535385.1 Eubacteriales bacterium | reverse complement strand
ATTTTCGTTGGATTGTCCAATATGGCAAACTTGCTTTTGGTGTATTTGCCATAAAAAAGCTGCCGCAAGTTTTTTCTTGCGACAGCTGAGAATATTGGTTTAGAAGCAAGCTGTTTTAACTATCATATAGTCAAACATATTAACCTTGCCGTCATTGTTCACGTCAGCGCGTTCGAATTCGTCGTCGGTAGGAACATATTTGTCCATATAAATGGTTTTGACTATCATATAGTCAAACATATTAACCTTACCGTCGAGGTTTACGTCGCCGGTGAGAACGGGGTTCTCGGCTTCTTTGGTTTCCATAACTTCGCCGCATTTAGCGCACTTAAGAACCTGAGAGCCGTCGTCGAGAGTTTCCCATTCGCCTTCGGTGTGGTAAGGATCGGCATTTTCGGGGATTGCGGTAGCGCCGTGGAAGGATATATGCGCACCTGCGGTCGTGAAAGCGTATTCGACGTTGATACCCGAAAATTCGATGATATCGCCGACCTTTGCGCGAGCGATTATTTCATAATTCGCTTTGCTTCCTACTACGGGATCGGTTATGTTCTCACCCTCCCAATAGTGGCAGGCAATAAGTATTTCGTCGGAGGCAAGGGAGACGTCGGCTGTGTCGGTGCCGGTACCTTCGGATATCTGGGTTACAACGTATCTGTCGTAGGTTGCATTGTATTTTGCAAGAACGTTCAAGGTGTATGCGTGGTTAGCGGTGCTTGTGGTGATAGTGCCGAATGCGGGAGTGAAAATATGGCAATCACCCGAAAGAATCTTTTCGTTCATACCGCTTATGTAAGCGCCGCCTACGATAGATGCGCCGCCGAGCGTAACTTCAACTTCGTCCATCCAGATGCCGCCGTTGCATTCGTTGTTTGTAACAACAAATTTGACGTATCTTGCGTTCTTTGTTGCGGAAGCGTTAACGGTAGCGGTAAAGGTGGTCCAATCCTGGTCGGCAACGTTGGGACCGCCGACGTGAACGAGGTTGTTTGTCGAGCCTACCGAGGTGAAGCCGCTTGTTGCACTGTTGGAGGTGAGAACCTCAACGTTAAAGAGGTTTTTCTTAGGAAGGTGAATACCCCACATACCTGCCGCGAGATATACGGTATAGGTGTCGGAGGATTGAGCCGAGCCGAGGTCGACTACAACCTCGACCTGCTTGTTAAAGCCCGCGTAACGGCCGAGAGTAGCGCCGTCGCTGAGGTCGCCGCCGTCGTAAAAGCCCTTCAAGCCGTCGGTAAGACGTACTCCGTCATCACCGTAGGTGTCTGTTCTGAGGTTGGCGGTAGTAACTGTATAGGATTTGCCCTTAGAAATAGCGACAGCCTTGTTGTTGAGAGCCGCGGAGATCTTGTTATAAGCCGCGTCGAATTGGGCATCGGTAGCGCCTTCGGTGTTCAAAAGCGTGGTGCCCTCCCATTCTGCCATTCGGATAGCTTCCAATCCTTCTACGGAATAGTCGTTATGATCTATATTGAAGGAATCGTTTATGAGCTTTCTGAGGTTGGTCTTGGAGGCGCTTTCGTCGGGAGCGCAGTTGTTATAGCCGTTCGCCTTCATTATCGAGGGGTAGTCCTTGTAGCAAACGTTGAGGTCGAGGCTGGTGTTACGTCCGCCGCTTGCGGTGTAAACACCCTTGTAAACGTAGCTGCCGTTATAGTAGTTACAGCAGGAATACTGCCACATGCTGTAGCCGTTTGCGTAGGGCTTGCCGCCGAGAACGGAGGGCTGGCTGGTGTAAGTATACTGAGCGTCGGAATAAGTAGTGCTCTTATACGCGGGAACCCAGAAGTCGTAACGGGATTTGAAAGAGGAAGGAAGGCTGTTATATACCCAGTATGCGGAATAGATCGCGGGATAATAGCCGTTTTCCTCGAGAACCTCGCACCAACCGAGACAGATGTTTGTCATAGTAGTTGCGCTGGCGGAGGTCTGTGCGGTGGTTTCCATATCGAGATAGATAGGATATTCGAAATACATATCGCGTGCCTCTATGTATTCCATTACTTCCTGCGCGTCTGCTTTTGCCGCATTATATGTCATTGCATAAGAATACAAATAAAGACCGAGGTCGAGTCCTGCCGCACGGGCTCTCTTATAAAACTCGTCGAAAGCGGGGTCGATTTTGATACCGCTGGTAGTGCTGGTTTCGTAGCCGAGACGTAAAATAACGAATTTAACGCCGTCAGCCTTGAGTTCTTCGAAGTTTACCTGAGAATAAATAAGGCTGTTCTGGCTTACGTTCCAGTAGGAAAGGTCGATACCCAAAATCATTTCGGGGTTGGTGGCGGAAGGTGCGCCCGCGCCGACGAGAGCGCTTGCGTTCAGATTGAGCGAAAGCACGGATGTAGCGAGGATGGCGAGAACCATACATATCGTCGCCGCGCGCTTTAATAATTTCATGATAATCCTCCTAAAAAATAAACATTAATCGATACAATTTTAGCATTTTTGCGAGTCAAAGTCAATCGAAAACAAACGTAGTTCGATTTTTTTGTCAAATCGACTAATTTGGTTCGAAAGCGGTGTCGGATTACGGCTTAAAAAAAGAGTTTTTCGTCAGAGTGTACAAACCTTGGCCGACTTGACAAAGTCAAAAAATAGGTATAATATATATTTATAGAAGATAAATCCGACTCCGACCCCTGCCTGCTAAAACCGCGACAGCTCTCGGGGGAGAAAATATACCGCCCGAGAATATATAGGGGAGGGGGGAAACAACATGGGATATCTCACTACGAAACAAGCCGCAGAAAAGTGGGGATTGACGTCCCGCCGCGTCCAGGAAATGTGTCATAACGGCGATATAAACGGCGTCGTCCGCCGCGGCAGAGTGTGGCTTATTCCCGATGATGCCGAAAACACTTTCGGCGTTGCTTCGGTAAAAGAGACGAGGGTTAAGCCTATATCGGTTACGGACCAAAGGATATACAGCGGAATAACCGATATTTATAAGATTCCGGGGTCCGCCGATAAGATCGTTTCTGCGCTTACCGACGATTTTTCGAGGGATGTTTTCGCTTCACAGCTTGCTTTTTACCGCGGCGATTTTGAAAAATCGCTTGCGTTGGCTGAAAAGCATTTTGACGAGAGCGAGACGGGTGTTGCCTACCGTGCCGCAATAGGTATGCAGATGATGCTCGCGCCGATAGCGACGGGCGACCTTGCGGTATGGAAAAAGGGATATAAATATATCGAGGAAGCCGAATGCGATACGGAACCGGCCGAGGCTGTGCGGAGTTTTTATCTCGCGGCGGGAGCCTGCGCTGTTTCGGATGCCTCGCATTTTCCCGAATGGTTAAAAAGGGGTGATTTTTCGCCGCTGCCCAGACAAAGCTATCCCGCGGCTTGCTATAATTACGTAAAATATCTTTATACCGTTTGCCACGACGAAGAACAAAGGGGCGAGCATCAATCAGCTATCGAGCTTATGCGTAATATGCCGTTAATTGTCGAGCCGATGATCTCGATGGTTTCGTCCGAAAACGTGATCATTATGGAGATATATCTGCGTCTTTTGTGCGCGCTCGCCTATCACGTGAGCGGACGGGATGAGTATGCCGTTTCGCATATTGATAAAGCGCTCGAGCTTGCTATGCCCGACAGACTTTATACGCCGATAGCCGAGTACAGAAGGCGGTTCGGGTTCCTTGTTGACGATCGAATTGCCGAGAAATGCGCTTTCGCGCTTCCCGAAATAAAGCGTATTTCCAAGCAGCTTAACGACGGATGGGTCGCGTTGTTTAACCGCCATATGGGCAGACAGGTTACGAATCGGTTAAGCCCGCGCGAATGGCAGGCGGCACGGCTCGCCACCTACGGCTTGTCAAACAAGGAAATATCCGAAAGAATGGGTATAACGGTCAATGCCGTCAAACAAACGATACGTCTTGTTATGGATAAGACCGGCGCGGAGAGCCGATCGGAAATATCTAAATATATCTGACTTTTTTGAGGATCGCAAAGGATTTTGCGGTTCTCTTTTTGTTTGGCGAAGTGAAAACGCGTTTTCGGGGCAAAAACTATACTTTTTTATGTGTTTTGGTGTAGTGAAATTATGAAAAAACAAGAGTATAATATATACAAGATATAGTGAAGGAGTGATTGTATGCACACCTCAAGGCCTCCGTCGGAGGGCGATATATATAAAAAGATCACCGTATCGGGAAAAACCTTCGTGATACTGTACGGATATTATTCGGATAAGGAACGCGACGGCGAGCCGATGCCCGTATTACCCGATTTTGATATGGTTCCCGTCTACGACGGCGAAGGACGTAGGCTCGTTACGCGGATTCAGGATGCCTGCAAGCATTATAAGCCGAAGACCGAAAAAGGCGACGGATGGTGTTCTGATTGTGAATATTTTCCCGACCCGCGTGAGGATATAGGAATATGTCAATGCGAAAATAATAATCTTATAGAATAAGTAAAATAACGAAAGGGGAATTACTATGAAAAAACTTCTCGCGATCCTTTTAGTGATCACAATGCTTTTTATGAACGTCCCGATAGCGCTCGTGGCGTTGGGTGCGGAGGATATTCCGGTGCCCGCGGACAACGGTCAGCAGATCGAGTATTACGGAGGCTGGAACCCTGCGGGCTATCCCGAAACCGGCGAGCTGTATCTCGATAAAATTGCTGTAAGAAAAACGATCGCACCCACTGCGGTTGAAAATTATTTTGACATAACTCTCGAGGTTGTGGCGAAACAGCAATATGCCGACCAATCGGTAGACGTTATTATGGTTATGGATATTTCCAACACGATGAACGCTACTCACGAAGGTCTCACACCCGGCGATACGAATTATAAGATCGAGGATACGAGACTTTACGAGGCGAAAAATGCGGTAAATTCATTTATCGACCAATTCGCCGCTTCGGAGGAAATAAGTAAAGACAGACGTTTCTCGCTCGTAACCTTCAATACCTACGCGAACCTTACGATTCCGATGACCTACGTTGATACCTCGTCGGCGGAATCGCTTAAAACCTCGGTAAATGCGATAACTGCTCCTACCGAAAACAGAGTAAGATTTACTAACATTGAAGGCGGTCTTCAGCTCGCTTACAACGTAATGAAGACCTCGACGGCGAAATATAAGTATATCATCTTCGTAACCGACGGCTTTCCCACCACTTATATCGAAAGCGGACGCGACAGCCTTACTCAGATCGTCGGCTATGATACTTATATGAGCAATTACAGCAGTACGACCTATAACGCCGCTCTCGTCGGCACCGACGGCTATTTTGCCGATTCGGTTACCGGCAAATTAAGCCTTTACGGCACGAGCTATTCCGACAAGGCGGCTCTGAAGGCGGCAGCGGTTGCCGATACGATAAAGAAAGACGGAATCAATATATTCTCTATCGGAATAGACGTCGGCGTACAGTCGGTGCCCGATTACGTCGACCGTACGGCAAACAGTAATTTTACGGTAGTTGACCGCACTTCTTCAACCTATGCTATCGGCAGTACCACCGAATCGTATAAATCCTGGCTTGCGAATACCATCGCGGGCGGTCCGCTTCTCGAACAGGGAAAGTTCGAAGAACACCGTTATTCCGCGGGCGACGACCAGACCTCGCTCAATACTGCTTTCAAAAACATTCTTAACGACATTAAGCTCGCTCCCTCGTACAGTCTGCGCGACGCGTATACTCTCGACCCGATGAGCGAACACGTCGAGTTTTTGAACTTCTACGATTTCGACGGCAATCAGGCGGATATCATTATAAACGGCGCGGCCACCGTTGCAACCTTTGATCCCGAGAACAAGACCATCGAATGGAACCTTATCGGCTCGAAATTCGAATATAACGCCGAAAGAGACACCTATTCGGCTAAGATAACCTATCGCGTAAGAGTTAAAAACGAGGTTGAAGGCTTCGTTCCCTCGAAAGCACTTTTGACTAACGACCCGACGACCTTCTTCTTTAAGACGGTTGACGAGGACGGAAATATTCTTTACGGCGATAATAAGATCGAGTATCCCATACCTCAGGTAGAAGCCTATCTCGGCGTGCTTGAATTTACAAAGCGCGATGCCGATTCGGGCGAGGCATTGACAGGTGCCGAATTTGTGCTTCGCCACAACGGCAAATCCTGCCAATATTGCGAAGGCGGAGTTGCCATATCCGATTTTCACGCTTCGACCGACGAAAACGGTGTTGTAAGATTTGAAAATATCCCCTCGGGCCACGATTATATGCTCGACGAAACCGTTGCTCCCGAAGGATACACCAACGGCGCATCCCACGCGGTTACCGTTGCTTACGGAACCACGTATATTCACGGAAAAGAGATCAACGAAGACCATCCCGGTGTCGTTTACAACTCGAAGATCACTCCCGTTTCCACATCGGTTTCTGTCGAAAAGACGTTTGTTGACAGCTTCGGAAACCGCGCTCTCAAGAACGGCGAATTCTCCTTCGTATTCGAAGGAATCGGTCAGGGCGGTGCCTCCTTCCGCGAAATAGTCGCTGTTTCTGCCGACGGCAAGGCGGACTTTACTCCCTTGACCTTCGATATGACGGGCGATTATACCTTCTACGTTTATGAAGTAAAGGGCTCTGACGACACTGTTGTGTACGATGACACAGTATACGAAATAAGATACGTTGTAACCGAAGATAATCCCGATGACCCCCAAAAATTCGTTCTCACAACCTATCTTGACGGCGATCCCGTGAACGATGCAGGCAGTGTCTCGGTTGCTTTCGAAAATTCCGTGCGCGCTCCCGTTTCGGTCAATATCGAAGCGGTCAAGACCATGAACGGCCAAACACCCGAAGGTATATTCGAGTTCGAGCTTGCCGATTCTTCCGGAACGGTTATTCAGACCGCTGTTAATAACGGCAACTCGGTGGTATTTGACGCTATCGAATACAGCGAAAGCGGAGTTTATAATTATACCGTAACCGAAAAACACGGCGAGGACGCCGGCGTTGTTTACGACCATAAGGTTTACGGCGTAACCGTTACCGTAACAGCCGATGAAAACGGCGATTCCTTCGTGGCCAAGGTCGATTATTACCTCGACAACGAATTGGTCAGAGAAGCTTTGTTTGAAAATAAATCCCGTATTGAAGCAACTCTCGTGCTTAATGCGGTTAAGCTGATGGACGGAAGCGCACCTGAAGCAGGCGCGTTCGGGTTCGAGCTCCGCGATTCCTACGGAGAGGTCGTTTCCTATGCGACCAATGATGAAAACGGTATTATAACCTTTGATTCGCTTGTATTCGACCAAATCGGTTGGCAAACATTCACCTTACACGAGGTCAAGGGCGACGATATTAAGATCGTATACGATGAAACGGTCTATAATGTCGATGTGAATATCGGCTTCTCCCATTCGGGCGATACCTACCTGCTCGATGCGGTCGTAACCAAGGTCTCCGCGGACGGCAGCTCTGATACCGAAATCGACAGCGCAAGCGGTTCGCAGATCGTTATCGGTGTTGAATCCATAATTTTCGAAAATACTACCCGCGAATTTGATGATGTAACCGTATCTATCGATATCGAGAAAAACGTCGATAACGTCGGCGATAAGGCTATCGGCTCGGACGGATTTGAGTTCGTTCTTTCCGAAAACGGCGATTCGATCGCCGAGGTAGTCTCCGACGAAAACGGCAAGGCGAAATTCGATTTGGTCTTCACTTCCGAAGATATCGGAAAGAGCTTTACCTACACGGTAAGCGAAAAGAACACAGGCATAGACAACGTAACCTATGATGAGACCGTTTACACCTATGTTATTTCGATAGACGTTGATGAGGAGTTTAACCTTGTCGCAACCGTAACGAAGGACGGCGAAAGAGAAGATCTCACGGCTGAGTTCAATAACGTTTACACCTACTACAACCCTGAGGATATTTCCGTAACGATCGACGTTAACAAGAGCGTCGAAAACGTCGGCGATAAGGCTATCGGCTCGGACGGATTTGAGTTCGTTCTTTCCGAAAACGGCGATTCGATCGCCGAGGCAGTCTCCGACGAAAACGGCAAGGCGAAATTCGAGCTTACCTTCACGTATGAGGATATCGGCAAGACCTTCACCTATACCGTAAACGAGAAAAATACGGGTATTTCGGGTGTAACCTACGACGAGACCGTTTACACCTACGTTATTTCGATAGACGTTGACGATAACAACAATCTTGTCGCAACCGTAACGAAGGACGGCGAAGCCGAAAACCTCGTCGCAGGATTTACCAACGTTTATACGTATCTCGAACCGGGTGATATGTCTAACCTTACCGTTTGGCTGCTTATGATGACACTCAGCGGCGGCGCGGTAGTCGGCTTGGCTCACACCTTCAGAAGAAAACAACGTTCTTTCTGATATTGTAGATTCCCCCTTTTAGCGAAGAACACCCGAGGGTAAAAGTGTGTTGTTCTTATCGGAGAAAATAGAATTTTTTAAATTCAGCTAAGAACCAGCATCGCATTTGTAAGTACAAATGCACTTGGGCAGTAGCCCAAACCCATTAACAACAGAAAAGAGAAGATTCGTATCATAACGAGTCTTCTCTTTCTTTTTGTCTGATAAGTGATATGC
>JAZSLN010000110.1:0-9979 GCA_045535385.1 Eubacteriales bacterium | reverse complement strand
TGATATTTTGCTGTCGCAAAGTGATATTCGCTAACGCGAGTGATATATTTCGCCTTTGGCGAAATGTTAAGGAACGTTTTGCTGCGCAAAACTAATTTCAAGATAGGTTTTCGGCGGAAACCGAAAACCTACCTTATCTCTTCACTCTTCACTCTTCACTCTTCACTCTTCACTTAAAACCGGAGGTTTTACCATGGCTCTTTCTCCGCTGATGAAGCAATATCTCGAAATAAAGCAGGAGCATCCCGAATGTATCCTGATGTGCCGTATAGGCGATTTTTATGAAATGTTTTTCGAGGACGCAAAATCTGCCTCCCGTGAGCTCGATTTAGTGCTTACCGGCAAGGATTGCGGACTTGAGGAGCGTGCGCCTATGTGCGGTGTGCCTCATCACGCGGTCGAGCAGTACATCGCGAAGCTTGTTTCGCGCGGATACCGTGTTGCCATCTGCGAACAGCTGGAGGACCCCGCTACCGCAAAGGGGCTTGTGAAGCGTGATGTTGTACGTATAATCACCCCCGGTACCGTTACCGAGGGCGGTTATCTTGATGAAAAATCGAACAACTATATTTCCGCCGCGTATTTTGACGAATTCGGATGCGGTATCGCTTTCGCCGATATTTCGACGGGCGCGATAAGCGCGACGGAGATACTCGGAGAGAATCTTACCACGCGTGTTCTTTCCGAAGCGGCGGCTTATCTCCCGAGCGAGCTTATATGCCTTCCCGAATTTCCGAAGGAGATAAGCGATTTATTTACTTCTCGCTTCAATACGCTCGTTTCCAACGCGGAATACGGCGATTTTGCGATTCAATCGTCGATCGATGTCATAAAGGAAATTTATAATTCCGCTCCCGAAACTGCGAGCGACTATTCGGTGCGCGCCGTCGGCGGTCTTCTTTCCTACATAAGACGCACCCAGAAGATCGACCTTTCTTACCTCCAAAAAATCAATTTTTATTCCTGCGACGAATATATGGGTATCGATTCTTCCTCCCGAAGAAACCTCGAGATTTCAGAATCCATGCGCTCGAAACAGCGCAAGGGCTCGCTTCTTTGGGCTATCGACCGTACCCGTACGAGCGCGGGAGCGCGCATGCTCAGACGTTGGCTCGAAAAGCCGTTGGTTAACGAAAATGCGATCCGCGCAAGACTCGAGGCGGTCAACGAGCTTTACGAGGACGGTGTTCTCCGTGATGAGCTCCGCGAGGTTTTGAAGGGAATAAACGATATCGAACGTTTGACGACCAAGCTCGTTTACGGTACGGCAAACGCACGCGACCTCAAGGCGCTCGAGCGTACCGTTAAATTATTCCCTGCGATAAAAGAGCTTCTTGCGAACGCGAAGACTAAATCGCTTAAACGTATCGATTCCGAAATAGACTCTCTCGCCGAAATAGCCGATGCTATCGGTAATACTATCGCCGAAGAGCCTGCGATAACCCTTAAAGAGGGCGGAATCATCAAGCGCGGCTGCAACGCCGCGGTAGACGAGCTTTACGATATGGTTACAAACGGCAAGGCCTGGATAGCCAAAATCGAAGAGCTCGAACGCGAAAAAACAGGAATTAAAAATCTAAAAATAGGATATAACCGAGTTTTCGGATATTATATAGAGGTTTCCAAGCTTTCTCTTTCCCAAGTCCCCGAGGACTATATCCGCCGTCAGACTCTTACTAACGGCGAACGCTTTGTAACACCCGAGCTTAAAGAAACCGAAAGCCGTGTTATCGGCGCACGCGATAGACTTTATGCGCTTGAATACGAGCTTTTTGTGTCGCTCAGAGATTACGTTCTCGAATCACTCGATGCCATAAAGCTTGCCGCCAACGCGATCTCCGAGCTTGACGTTTATTGCTCGAACGCCGAGGTTGCGCGCGAACAGAATTATGTTTGTCCCGAGATAGACCGTTCGGACAAGATAGTGCTGAAAAACAGCCGTCATCCCGTCGTCGAGCGTTTTCTTGACGGTGCGTATTTCGTTCCCAACGATTGCTCGCTCGATTGCGGTGCAAACCGTATGATTCTTATTACCGGTCCGAATATGGCGGGTAAATCGACATATATGCGCCAGGTTGCGCTCTGCGTTGTCCTTGCCCAGTCGGGTTGCTTTGTGCCTGCGACAGAGGCGAGAATCGGTATAGTCGACCGGGTGTTCACCCGTGTCGGTGCATCGGATGACCTCGCCAGCGGTAATTCTACCTTTATGCTCGAAATGAACGAGGTTGCCGATATTCTTAAAAACGCAACCAAAAACAGCCTTATTATCTACGACGAGATCGGACGCGGTACCTCGACCTATGACGGTATGAGTATAGCGCGTGCCGTTGTGGAGCATACCGCGAAAAAGATCGGCGCGAAGACGCTTTTTGCGACTCACTATCACGAGCTTACCGCGCTCGAGGGCGAGACCGAGGGCGTTGTTAACTATAACGTTGCCGCCAAAAAACGCGGAAACGACGTTGTTTTCCTCCGTAAGATAGTTAAAGGTGCGGCGGATGACAGCTACGGAATAGAGGTTGCACATCTTGCGGGTGTGCCTGCTTCGGTCGTTAACCGCGCTAAGCAGGTGCTCCAGAATCTTATTGAAACAGGCGAAAGACCGACCCCCTCGAAGCGTTCGAACGACGACGGAAATATAAGCTTCGAGTCGCTTTGCGAGGACCGCGTTATAGAAAAAATCAAGTCGGTCGATATAAATACCCTTACGCCCTACGAGGCAATAACCCTTCTTTATGAGCTTAAAAAGGAGCTTGAATAATTGGGAATTATTAATATATTAGACGCCCAAACGGCGAACCTTATCGCCGCGGGCGAGGTGGTCGAGCGTCCCTCCTCCGCCGCCAAAGAAATGCTCGAAAATTCAATAGATGCGGGCGCAAAATCGATAACGCTGGAGATAAAAAACGGCGGTCGTTCGCTCGTTCGCGTTACCGATGACGGCAAAGGCTTTCTCCGCGAGGACATACCGAAGGCGCTTCTTCGCCACGCAACGAGTAAGATAAGCTGCGGCGACGATATAAACGGTATCCGTTCGCTCGGCTTCAGAGGTGAGGCGCTTGCCGCGATCGGTGCCGTTTCGCGTTTGGATATTATCTCAAAGCACAGAAGCGAGGAGATCGGCACACGGCTTACCGCCGACGAGAACGGTATAGTTATGGTCGATACCGGCTGTCCCGACGGTACTACGGTTACGATGCGCGACATATTTTATAACACTCCCGCGCGCCAGAAATTTCTCAAAAAGGACGGCACCGAGGGCGCGTCCTGCGTTGCCGCGGCGGAAAGACTCGCGCTTTCACATCCCGAAATATCCTTTACCGTAATTGCCGACGGCGAGCGTAAGTTTATGACCGCGGGCGACGGTAAGCTTTATCCCGCGATATATGCCGTTTTCGGACGGGAATTTGCGAAAACTCTTGTAGAGATCAATTATGAATATAACGGAATTTCGGTCAGCGGATATATCACGACCCCCGATGCCGTAAGAGGAAGCCGCGCGATGCAGACGATGTTCGTCAACGGACGTTACGTTAAGAGCAAAACCGTCCAGGCGGCTCTCGAGGAGGCTTTCCGTTCGTTTATACCCCGAGGAAAGTTCCCCGGATGCGTTATCTTCGTTTCGCTCAACCCTGAACTTACCGACGTTAATGTTCACCCTGCCAAGACCGAGATAAAGTTTGCTTCGGAACGCGACGTATTCCGCGCCGTATATTATGCGGTTAAAAGTACGCTTGAGGCGGCACCCGATGATAAACCGCTCGGAAACCCGACTGCCGAAGCAGTTACAACACATATCGTGCCCGAAGCAAAGCCGGTTGTGAATGTTGCGGATACGGAAGAGATACCGCTTACCGATAACAGCGAGGTCGCGCCGAATTTGTTTTTCGACTCGCCTAAGCCCGCGCCGCAAATACGCGAGGTCGAGTTCTTCCCTAACGAATCGACCGAAAAGCCGGCTGTTACGAAAAGCGCGACCGCGTTCAAAGCCGATATCGGAGAGGACGACCTTATTTCGTCCGAAAGTAATATGGTTTTCGGCGACAGCGCTTCGGTTTATAACGTTCCCGTTGAGGGATCCGAGCAGGAAATCGTTTCCGAACCCGAACAAATAGTTATCGAGTCCGCGAAGCCTGTTTGGAGAATGATCGGTCAGGCATACGATTCTTATATTTTCGTCGAAACCGAGGAGAATATCCTTGTGATCGATAAACACGCTGCGCACGAGCGAATTATTTACGAACGGCTCGCCGCGAATAAGGAGCTCCACGTTCAGGAGCTTTTGGCGGGTGTTCCCGTAACTCTCGGACGCGAGCAGACGGCGGTTCTTCTCGAAAACGCCGATTATCTCGAGGAAAAGGGCTTTAAGATAGAGGATTTCGGCGAGGGAAGCATAATCGTGCGAACCGTTCCGATGACTCTTTCTAACATCAAGGGACTTAATAATATTTTGGAGGATTTCGCCCGAGTCCTTTCGGACGGCAACGGCTTGACCTTCGAGGAACGGTGCGACCGCGCTTTGTATACCGTTGCCTGTAAGGCGGCGCTCAAGGCGGGAATCAAAAACCGTCCCGAGGATGACGAAAACGTCGTCAAAATGCTCGCGGATAACCCGAGCCTTCGTTTCTGTCCCCACGGAAGACCGTTTATAAAGAAGATCCCGAAGAGGGAAATTGAAAAATATTTCGATAGGTAATTATTATGAGCTTTACTATACATAAGACCTGCGGTAACGCGCGAACCGGCACTTTCAATACCGTTCACGGCGATATTCAAACCCCCGTTTTTATGAACGTCGGAACATCCGCCGCGATAAAGGGCGGTATATCGACGGGCGACCTTAAGCATATCGGATGTCAGGTCGAGCTTTCCAACACCTACCACCTCCACGTCCGTCCGGGCGAGGATATAGTTTATCAGCTCGGCGGTATCCATAAATTTTTCAATTGGGATAAGCCCGTTCTCACCGACAGCGGCGGATTCCAGGTTTTTTCGCTCGCTCAGCTTCGTAATATAACCGAGGACGGCGTTACCTTCCAATCGCATATGGACGGTGCGAAGATCTTTATGTCCCCCGAGGTAAGTATGCAGATCCAGTCAAAGCTCGCGTCGACTATCGCGATGGCTTTTGACGAGTGCCCTTCTTCGCGTGCCGATCATAAATATATAAGTAACTCGGTCGACCGTACTACCCGTTGGCTTTATCGCTGTAAGGAAGAAATGGACCGTCTTAACTCGCTTCCCGAAACGATCAATAAAAACCAGCTTCTTTTCGGTATCGGTCAGGGCGGTGTTTTCGACGATATCCGTATAAGACATATTCAGGAAATCGCTCAGCTCGATCTTCCCGGCTACGCGGTCGGCGGTCTTGCCGTAGGCGAAACTGCCGAGGAAATGTATAGGGTTTTGGACGCTGTATTGCCGTTCTATCCGACCGAAAAGCCCAGATATTTGATGGGTGTAGGTACTCCCGTAAATATTCTCGAGGCGGTTGACAGAGGTATCGACTTTTTCGACTGTGTAATGCCCTCGCGTAATGCGCGCCACGGTAATCTTTTCACAAGCGAAGGTCTTATGAATCTTAATAATTTCAAATACCAGCTCGATTCGCGTCCTATCGACCCCAACTGCGATTGCCCCGTATGTAAGAGCTACACGCGCGCGTATATCCGCCACCTCTTTAAGGCTCGCGAGCTTCTCGGTATGCGTTTGTGCGTTATCCATAACCTTTATTTCTATAATAAGCTTATGGAAAAAATCCGCGCCGCCATTATGGACGGTAATTGGAAATCCTTTAAGGAAGAGCAGGTGTATATGCTCGGAAAACGCGCCGAATGAATTGCACCCGCATATTTCGGTCAGACCGAAAAATCCTTTTTTAATAACGCGAAGAAGGATACGATAAATTAGTTACCTTCTCGCCGCGAAAAGAAATTAAACCGCAGTTAAACCCTGCGGTTTGTTTTTTAGGAAGAAAATTCTTCGAATTTTCATTATATAGGATTTTTCTATGACGATTTTCCTCTCCGACAATACATTTGTATTGCCTGTCGAGTTAAATCGTCATTCTGCCTCAAAATCTGCGCGTGCTCGCTTCTTCTTAATTGGTTTGCTGTTTGTCGCGTTGCTTTGTTGGTTCTTTCGATATTGAGAAAAGGGCTCCCTTGTGCAAAGGGAGATGGCACGGCTTGCCGTGTCTGAGGGATTGATCGTTATCACGAAAGGGTTTTGATTAAGGAATCATTATGTTTTCCATTCCAAGCCTTTTTTCCTATCCCCTAAACGCTAACGCTTATACCCCAAAAATGCAAGCATTTTCGGGGGGACCCTATTGTTTTTGTGAGTTCGGTTCGTTCGCACCTCGCGCCATCGCGCGTTCGCGCTCGACACTCGCCGAACTCAGAGGTATAAAAATCCACGCGCATGTCGCGGATTTTTATTGTATTTATTGTATTTGAAAAGAGGACTCGACGAGCCCTCTTTTTGCGTTCTGTTTAACTCGGTGCTTCATACTGTAGGTGTGCCTTCGGGTTCCGATTTTCCATTCCAAGCCTTTTTTCCAATCCTCAAAGGGGAGTAAAATCGCCATTATGATTCGAAATCGGCGAGTGCCTTTTCGGGGATGTTAAAAAGCCTTGGAACACATCAAAAGGATATATTGTTATTTTGTGATTGACAATTGCTCCGAGTTATGATAGAATACGTAAGCGGTTTGCGGATGTGTCGGAACTGGCAGACGAGCCGGTCTTAGAAACCGGTGCATATGCGTGCAGGTTCAAGTCCTGTCATCCCCACCAAACAGTATAAATCCGAACCTTCTCATAGTTGGAGATGGGTTCGGATTTATTGTTTTTGAGCAGTATCCTAATTTTAGCAGTAAGGCAAATTCGTTAGCTTCGCATAATATTAAAACACTTTAAATTAAAATTATATCCTTCTACTTGATAATAAAATGAAAATAGTGTATTATTATAGATAACGTACTGTGAAGAGGAGCGTAAGTTTTTTGGAAAAATTATATTTGCAACAAGGCATAATGGAAGGATTGTCTTCAAGTTACCTAATCAACCAAAGAGAACAACTCGCAGGATTCAAGCTTAATATTGAACCACGAGATATTATTAGTTTATCTAATACTGTAGAATCTTTGCTAATACTTGAACAACTATATGGAAAAAACTTCATGTTCCATACTGAGTGCAAACAATTTGATTTTGGTTATATTAAGACCTTTTTAATAAAAAAGAAAAATGAATTTCTGCACGCAAAACCAGAAAATCAAAAGAATATTAAAGTCTCCGATATTGCTTATTGCGGAATAGGTTTTTTATTGCTTCATAGTGAAAATGAAACTGTTGAAATACAAACATTTTTAGACCAGTATAAACTTTTGTTTGATACAGATAAATTTGCTTGGCCTACATATTTACTTAGCAAAAATGCAGATGTTTTTTCAACATATTTAGTAATTAAATTTTATAATCGTCTTCATATTTCATTACCTGATTCAAAATGGTTCGATAAATTAATTGAATCTAATTCAGATAAAGGAATTATTATTAGCTTAAATGAGCCAAACGTTAAGTATATTGAATCATTAATCATCGTTGCATATACACTTAAATTTTATTATCATAAACCGATTAGTGATAATGTTCTTAAATCAATTAATAAATATTGTAGTGATCGGCTTAAAATTATTTGTGATAGTAAAGCAGATGCTTTTCCTCAACACCCTATTTTATACTATCATTTATTCTCGTTTGGATTGGCCTCCGATGTTTTGCGTGACTATAATATGTCAATATTCAACACAAAAAATATCTGGGATAGTTTGAATACTGAATTCTATAAATCAACCAAAAACATCCCATACATGTTAGAATTAATAAGAGTTTACAATTCTGAAGTTCTTTCTTATGATCCTTGTGTTACAAATGTTCAAAAAGGCCTAAACACCTTACAACTAACTGTAGAAAAATTATCTCGAACAGATGGCATCGATTGTTTTGTTCATAAAATAGCACTAACAGTTGTTGTTTATGTAGTCTTATGTTTTTTTATCGCTTTTGGATTATATTCTTTGGGGAACGTTATTATATCATTTGTTTCAAACGCATTTAAAACAGGTGATACTTTGTTAGAAATAATTAATGAATTAACAACATTTATTGGTGGGATATTAATTTTAGGAATTAAAAAAACTCGAAAGATTTTTGTGAAAATTGCTTCTTTTATAATTAAACATATCACCATAAATTGAAAGGAGTGAATAATTTGATATATAAAGAAAATAATTTAATAATATTTAACTCTAATGTATCCGACGGAAACATGTCAACCAAATATGACAAGGATATTATTGTACAAAAAAACAAGAGCAACTTTTTTGATTCTATAAATCTGCACGAATCCAAGCTATATAGTTTAGATATATTGTACAGTGATGTTATTATTGATCTAAAAATAAAACCTTCTTCAAATGTGCTAAATTGTGATGCAGTCATTACGCAACTAAAAGATATATATACTTACCTTGCTTTTGGAGATTGTATTCCTTTTGTTGTTTACGACCAAGAAAAGTCAGTGTTTGCTTTTGCTCATTTGGGATGGCAAAGTATTTGCAAAGATTTGCATACAAAAGTTATCAAAAAAATACTGATGCAATATAATTCCAATCCATCTAATTTGAAGATTTTTTTTGGGCCTTCAATAAGTAAAGAATCATACGCTTTTGAAAATCCTGCTCAATTGCAGTTCCCTGAATGGAAAAATCATATATCGTACGAAAAAGGTCTTTACCACATAGATTTAATCGGTTATATTGTTGATCAAATATGTTGCTTAGGTATCGATATGAAAAACATTAGTAAATCAAATATAAACACCGCTACAGATTTAAATTATTTTTCGCATTATAGAAGTACTCGCACACAAGAGAAAGAAGGAAGATTCATTTACGGGGCAGGTATGAGTTAAATAAACGCAAGCAAGGGCAGAGAGTTTTCACTCCCTGCCCTTGTGTGTTTTAAGCCGTTTTATCGGCTTGTGGTGGTGTTTTTTGCCCCTTGCCTGACTTATACTGTTCTCGGAGTTCAGTGCCCTCTTCTGTAGCAAAAAACTCTTGAATATCGGGCAAGAAACATTTTATTATTGCTTCTAACTCATAATCCGGAATATCCCATCCACCTTTTTTCATAAGGCATCACGGAACTCATAGGACTATGATGATATCACTCCTTTACATTTTTAACTGCATTTCATTGCTGTCGTTATTATTTTGTTGTTTCTTTTGTCCGCATTTGCGTTCACGGACAACTTTCGGCTTTTGTTTGTCATTATTGTCCGTTTCTCCTATCATCGCAATATCCGTTGCAAGATACAAAGCATCGATGGCAATATCGCCCCAACCGCTGCCCATTTCAGTTTGAGCTTCCACGGTGTCAAATCCTTGGCTTTCAACTCGTTCATCATATTCTTCAGCTCTTTCTGTATCATCTCTTTCAAACGCTGTGTCTGATTCGATGACTCTACCGTTGCTGAAGATTTGATCGATTTCATATTCTCGTCCATTATTCTCCGTGCCTGAAACAGATTGTCCTTGACCGTGTACATCATCATTTCGTCCAAGGATTCCTGTGTCGGCAATTTGGATATTAAATCCGTGTTTCTTACAATGGCATTCCCAGTCTGTGAAATGTGCTTTGCCAGAAGATTGTACTGTTCGGGTTTCAGCATCAAATACATCGGCTGTATCGGTTCTGTCAATGCTTCTACCGTATCCTTTGTCAATTGCTGTATTTGATTTATCTGTTTTAAATTGTTCATATCCATAAGCATATAATTCCTCCATATTCGTTTTTAAATATTTGTCATCAAGTAATCGGTTATCCCGAAACCTCTGACCGTCCGGTGTGGTATAGGTTATATACTTGTAATGGTCTATCCATTTCACACCGTATCCGAGTTTGTCCATCTG
>JAZSLN010000097.1:0-2376 GCA_045535385.1 Eubacteriales bacterium | reverse complement strand
ATAATCTTGTACCGGAACCGCCTGCGAGAACAATACCTTTCATAAGTAATACCTCAAAATTCACAAAAATTTGGCAACGCGGAATATAATTATACATATTTATTATAACGCACAAATATTTAATAGTCAATATCAACTTTAATGATAACATTAATTTATAAAGCAAAAAAGATGGGTGTCCCCATCTTTTTTAGTGGTGCCGGAAGCGGGGGTCGAACCCGCACGGTATCGCTACCACTGGATTTTGAGTCCAGCACGTCTGCCAATTCCATCATTCCGGCAAAAATATTAATTATTTTATCGCGCAAGGGGTATTATATCACATAACTTTTACAAATGCAAGAGTTTTTTATCATATATCTTAGATTGACTTTCATTTTTTATTATGGTAAAATAATTTTACAAATCCACAAAGGAGATCAGCTATGAACAGAATTCTCGGTACTACCGCCGTAATCGAGGAAGCAGAATACACGGCGAAGAAACGCAGTTTCATAAAAGTAACTTTGATTTTTATTTTGGTTTACGTAATCGGAACTATGCTGAGCTCGATGCTTTTATCGATTCCGATGTTCGGATACGTCATCGAAAAGATGTCGGCCAACACAGCGCTTACCGAAGCTATATCGTCGGGCGATCTTGTTGCATACGAGCAAGAATATCTGAAATTTGTCGAGGATATCACCGCCAACCTACCCGATTGGATGTTGGCGATGTCGCTATTCGCAACCGTCGGTCTTACCGCTACCGTTATATTTTACTGTGTCAAGCTCGAGCGCAGACGTTTATTCACGCTCGGTTTCACAAAGAAGGGTGCTTTTTCCGAATATGCTGTCGGACTTCTTATAGGTTTAGTGATGTTCGGTGCTGTATATCTCATTATGATCGTTAGCGGACACGCGGAATTCAAGGGTATCAATCCCGATATATCTATCGGAATCATTGCGCTTTTCTTTATCGGATATATACTCCAGGGAATGAGCGAAGAAGTTCTTATGAGAGGTTATTATTTCGTATCGGCATCGTACAGCAGCAAGAACGTCGCCATGGCTTTGTTATTAAGCTCGTCGTTTTTCGCTTTACTCCACGTTGCGAATCCCGGGGTTAGTCCTTTAGGCATACTCAACATCTTCCTTTTCGGCGCATTCGCTGCGCTTTATTTCCTCAGACGCGGAAACATCTGGGGCATAGCCGCAGTACATTCGATATGGAACTTTGCTCAAGGAAACATATTCGGTTGCAATGTAAGCGGAAACGCGAGCGGCAATTCGATATTACTTACCTCGTACACCGAAAGCAGCTCGGTCATCAACGGAGGCGCGTTCGGTCCCGAAGGCGGCATTGCCGTTTCGATCGTTCTTCTTATAGGAATCGTTGTTCTTCTTATTATGAAAAACAAAGAAGTAAAACCCGAATTCAGTTTGGACTTCCAGAGCGCATAAGCTTAGGCAAATCGCTTAATTGCTACCACTTCGACAGACATTTGATATACAAGAACCGAGAGGAGTTTTCGCTTTTCTCGGTTCTTACTTTTTGTATTACTGTTCCGCAATAAAAATGTTCGAAAAATTCAAAAAACGTATTGACTTTATCGCTTTAACGTGATATAATGTGCGACAATAAATCACAACGGAGGCCGCTAACATGATGAATATCAAGTTTTACTTTTATTATTTTAGCAAGGGCTGCCCGTTTTCTGTGATATCCAAGGCTTAAAGCTTTGGGTTGAATTAAATCGGTCAGTCCACATTCGCTATGCTTTCAAGGCTTAGTCAGTGTGGGCTTTTAATTTTTTATACGATAAGAGGTACACAACAATGCAGATGAATTTCCACAGAAAGCTTCCTATTCCCCAGGAGGTTAAAAAAGAATTCCCTTTGACCGAGCGTATGGAGCAGGTCAAAGCTGCCCGCGATGAAAGTATAAGAGCCGTATTCGACGGCAGTTCCGATAAATTTATTCTCATTATCGGCCCCTGCTCCGCCGACCACAGCGAGCCCGTACTCGAATACATTTCGAGACTTCGCAGAATCGAAGAGCAGGTATCCGACAAAATCATCATTATTCCCCGCATTTACACCAACAAGCCCAGAACCACGGGCAAGGGCTACAAGGGTATGCTTCATCAGCCCGATCCCGAATCAAAGCCGGATATGTACAAGGGCATCGTTGCCATTCGTGAATTACACTTAGCGGCGCTACGCGATTACGATTTCTCCTGTGCCGACGAAATGCTTTACCCTGAGAATTACCGTTATCTTTCCGACCTATTATCTTACGTTGCAATCGGCGCGCGTTCGGTCGAAAACCAGCAACACAGATTGACTGCCAGCGGTATCGGAGCACCCGTAGGTATGAAGAATCCTACCGGCGGCG
>JAZSLN010000015.1:0-24892 GCA_045535385.1 Eubacteriales bacterium | reverse complement strand
CATGGCTACGATCCGACTTCCACGGTGTTATGTACGGTGTTGTTGATTTTTTCAAAGCCTGCGTAAATAAAGGAATAAAGCCGATCATCGGTTGTGAGGTATACGTTGCTCCGAGAACGATGGAGCAAAAGGACCGACTTCTCGATTCGGACTATTCCCACTTGGTTTTACTTGTAAAAAACGATACAGGATACCGCAATCTTCTTGCAATCGTATCCAAAGCCTTTACGGTAGGATTTTATCAAAAGCCGAGAACCGACATCGAAACCTTAGAAAAGCATTCGGAGGGGTTGATCGCACTCTCGGGATGTATATCGGGAAGCATACCGAAAGCGATCCTCGCAGGAGATATGTCGCTCGCACGCGAACGGATAATAATTCATTCCCGAATTTTCGGCAAGGACAACTTTTATCTCGAGCTCCAACGGCATGGCATCGACGGTCAGGACGAGGTCAACCGCGCACTTGTCCGTTTTTCCCAAGAATTGAATATTCCTTTGGTTGCCACTAACGACGTTCACTATCTAACCCGCGCCGACGCGCAGGTTCAAAAGCTCCTGACCGCTATATCGACCGGCCACACCATCGACGACGAAAACGGCTTTTCGATGCAGGGCAGTGAGCATTATATAAAATCCACCGACGAAATGAAGGCCTTGTTTTACGACCTTCCTCAAGCGATCGCAAACACCGAAGCAATCGCGAACGCCTGTAATTTTTCCTTTGATTTCGATAATATGCACCTCCCTGCTTTCCGCGCGCCCGCACCCTACGTGTCGGAATCCTATCTTCGCAAGCTATGCGAAGAGGGGCTTGAATCGCTCGAGGCGAAAGGCATTGTCGGAGAGGCACTTCTCCCCTACCGAGAAAGAATCGATTACGAGCTTTCGGTCATACACGATATGGGCTTCGACGATTATATGCTCATCGTGTGGGACTTCGTTAATTTTGCAAAAAAGAGGGGCATCCCCGTCGGTCCGGGACGAGGAAGCGCAGTCGGAAGTCTTTGCGCTTATCTTCTCGGAATAACACAGGTCGACCCCCTTAAATATGGGCTTCTGTTCGAGCGTTTTTTGAACCCCGAACGCGTAAGTATGCCCGATATAGATATAGATTTCTGCGACGAACGCAGAGGAGAGGTCATCGAATACGTTACCTCGAAATACGGACGTGCGCACGTGGCGCAGATCATAACCTTCGGCACACTCGCCTGCCGTCAGGCTGTCCGAGATGCCGGCAGAGCGTTGGGAATGGCATATTCAGCCGTCGACGAGATAGCGAAGCTTATTCCGCGATATCACGGCGTAACGCTTGAATCGGCGTTGAAAGAAAACCCCGAGTTGAAAAAGCGTTACGAGAGCGACCCCTCGGCAAAAAGACTTATCGATTACGCCTTAAAATTAGAAGGCCGTCCGAGGAATTCTTCCACCCACGCGACAGGTGTTGTTATCACCGACGAGCCCTTGACTAATTATCTGCCCCTTTCGGTCAACGACAGCACGACCGTTACCCAGTTCACCATGAACACCGTTGCCGATCTGGGACTCCTCAAAATCGACTTTTTGGGGCTCAGGTTCCTTTCAATAATTCACGGCGCAGAAAAACAGATACAGAAAAAGAACCCCGATTTTTCGGCAGAAGCGTTATCGTTCGACGACGAGCCGACCTATAAAATGCTTTCCGACGGATACGCCATCGGTCTTTTCCAATTAGAAAGCGAGGGTATGCGGAGTCTGCTCTCAAAATTAAAGCCGCGAAACTTAGAGGACGTGATTTCGGTCATTTCGCTCTATCGCCCGGGTCCCGCGCTTTCAATAGACACCTTTTTGAAAAACCGTATTCATCCCGAACGCATCGAATATGCCGACGAGCGGCTAAAGGATATTCTCGGAACCACCTGCGGTGTAATGCTATACCAGGAGCAGGTCATGCAGGTTTGCAGAAGTCTCGCGGGGTATTCTTACGGCCGCGCGGACCTTGTGCGTCGCGCCATGGCGAAGAAAAAGCCCGAGGTCATGGAAAAAGAAAAGGATATTTTCCTTTCCGGTGCTTCTAAAAACGGCATTTCCGAAAAGGTCGCGACCGAAATTTTCGAGCAAATGAATGAATTTGCGAAATATGCCTTTAACAAAAGCCACGCGGCGGCTTACGCGGTAGTCGCATACCGTACCGCTTATCTTAAATGCCATTACCCCCGCGAATATATGTGCTCGCTCCTTAACACGGTAATGGGTTACGACGAAAAGGTCGGAGAATATATAGCCGATTGTGCGCGAATGGGAATCAACCTGCTTCCGCCGAGAGTCAACCAAAGCTTCGGCAGCTTTTCGGTCGAGGGCAACGATCTTCGATTCGGTCTCGCCGCGATCAAAAACGTCGGTATACTTTTCGCCGACAAGGTCATATCCGAGCGCAACCGCAGAAAATTCACGAGCATCGAGGATTTCCTCACAAGATGCGCCTCGTTCGGAAGCGTCAAAGCCTTTGAATCGCTTATAACTGCGGGCGCTTTAGACGAATTCGGAATCCCGAGGAGTCGCCTTATGGCGGGGATCTCGACAGCACTCGAAACAGTAACCCGCGACAGGAACCGCAACTCCGAAGGGCAAATGAGCCTTTTCGGCGGAGATTCCTCGGGAGGAGAATCGGCGTTCGAATTTCCCGCATCCGACCTGCCCGAATTTCCGAGAAGCCGTTTGCTTTCGGGTGAAAAAGAGATGACCGGACTGTATTTTTCGGGTCATCCGCTGGACGGATACGGTGATATCGTCCGCCAAATCGGCGCACTGGATACACGCAGCTTGCGCGAAAAGCTATTAAACAAGCAAATAAAAAAGAGCGATTTAATAAAATTTGTCGGTCTTGTAACAAAAAAACGCTCGAAAGTTACAAAAAAGAATGATATAATGGCTTTTGTAACCGCAGAAGACGAGCACGGCGAATCCGAGATTCTCGTATTCCCCGCTCTCTATTCGGAATCGGGCGCACAAATAAAAGAAAACGAGGTTTTCGTATTCGTCGGAAACGCAGAATTGAAAGAGGCGTATAACGACGATTCGGAAGACAGCATAACCATTCTTCTGAAATCGGTACATTCTCCCGAGGAAGCGGCGGCGAGGTTTTCGGCAAAAGCTCCCTCCGTACAAAAAGAAAGCGAGCCGAAATCGCTTTATATAAAAGTTACCGATTCAAATTCGAACCGACTTGACGACGCAATCGCGCTTGCCTCGCGGCAATCGGGCAATTCGAGAATACTCGTGTATTTCGAATCCGAAAAGCGTTTATACGCCGCAAAGGGAAAATATACTAATCTCGACGAGAGGATTTTACGCCAGCTCGAAGAGATCATGGGCAAAGATAACATTGCTACGAAATAACCGAAAGGAGTTTGCCTAAAATGCAGGACAATCATAACAATTCTTCTAACGAAGGCTTTAACGGCAACGAACCTGTTGAAAACGGAAAGAATTTGTTTGACGACGGTCCATCGCTCAGCTTCGGCGGACCTGATTCGAATAATTCCTTTTCGCCTGATGATGAATTAACGCTTAATACAGCATCCGACAGCAATAGTTCGTTCGACGAAGACGACGATATGCTGATTTTCGACGGAAGCAAAAAGAGCGAAGCTTACATCAACGAAAACTATAACAACCAACCCGAGACATTTACTCAGACGGGTGAATCTAACGGAGGCACGAAGATTTTCGATACCGTAGATAACCCCGAGCTCAAGGAAAACAAGGGTGGCAAGAAAAAAGAGGGTAAAGCCAAAAAGGCCCCCATAGGAAGTTCAAAAACGGCAAAAGCCGCAAAAACGACCTTCATGGGCGTCCTTTTCGTCGCGCGCAAGATAGTTACCTATCTTCTAAACGCTCTGCTTACCGTTTTGCTCGTCGGAATAATTACCGGCACCGTTGTTGTCCTCGCCTTCGTCGGTTATATCAAGAACTATGTTGACCCGAACTATACCGGTCTTGATAACCTCCAGTTTGAATCGGCAATATCCACTACGATGTATTACGTCGATAAATCGGGCAACGAGGTTTTACTTGAAGAAGACACACTCGAAAGCAGCGAGAACCGTATGTGGGTCGAGTATGCCGACATACCCCAAGACCTTATCGACGCATATATCGCCGTAGAGGATATGAGATTTTTCGAGCACAACGGTGTTGACACAACACGTACCGCTTCAGCTATCTACAACTTCTTCATACCGACAAGCTCTAATTACGGCGGCGGTTCGACGTTGACTCAGCAGCTTATAAAGAACGTTTCCAAAGAAAACGATGCTACTATCCAGCGTAAGGTTCAGGAAATTTTCCGCGCGTTCAACGTAGAATCGAAATACTCGAAAGAGGATATCCTCGAAATGTATCTCAACACGATATTCCTTTCGAGAAACTCCTACGGCGTAAGAGTTGCCGCCGACACCTATTTCGGCAAGGAGCTCAAAGACCTAACCCTCACCGAATGTGCCGCAATAGCATCCATCGGTAAATCTCCCACAAAATATGACCCCATAGCAAACCCTAACAACAACCTTGTTCGAAGAAACCTTGTCCTTAAGCTTATGCTCGAGCAGGAAATGATCACTCCCGAGGAATTTAACGAAGCTTACGACAAGCCCTTGACTCTCAAGGACGGTTCACAGGAAACCTATACCGAAAACGTCCACTCCTATTACATCGATGCGGTAATGGACGATGTAATAGCCGACCTTATGAAGGAATACGGCTACGACGAAGCTACTGCTTCGAGAATGTTGTTCTCCGGCGGTTTGAAAATAATAACCTGCCTTGACCCCGAGATTCAGGCTTGTGCCGAAAAGGTATATACCGACAGCAGCTATTGGCCCGACACCAACGGTATGCAGGCACAATCGGCTATATGTATAATGGACCAAAAAACCGGCGACATCCTCGCGCTCGTCGGCGGACTCGGTGAAAAGCGAGAAAGCCGAGGCCTCAACCGTGCGACACAATCGCGCCGTCAGTGCGGTTCGTCGATCAAGCCCGTTTCGGTTTACGCCTACGCGCTTGATACCGGTTATTATCACGCCGGCTCTCCTGTTGACGACGTACCTCCCGTATATAACGAAGCTACCGGACGTTATTGGCCCGCGGGTACCTACCGAGGACTCGTTTCGCTCGACTACGCAATAAGAGTTTCGCTCAACACCGTCCCCGTTAAAGCGGCGATGGATATGGGCATGGACCGAGTATACAAAAACTTTAAGGACTACGGATATACGACTCTTGTCGATTCCAAAACCCTCTCCGACGGCAGAGTCGTTTCGGATATCAACGCTTCTTCGCTCGCACTCGGCGGTATGACGTACGGCGTAACCATACGCGAACACACCCAGGCTTACGCCTGCCTCGCTAACGGCGGTATGACCTCGAAAGCACGTACCTATTCCGAGGTACGCGACAGCCAGGACCGAGTTATTCTCGACAACAGCGAAGTACACGAAAACAAATACAAAGAAACCACCGCGGCAACGATAACCGACCTCCTTACCGGCGTTGTCAGCGAAAGCTACGGTACCGCATCCGGAACGATCAAGATCGACTCGAAGTTCGGTCTTCAGGTAGCCGGCAAAACCGGTACGACCAACGACAAGAAGGACGTTTGGTTCTCGGGTTACACCCCCGATTTCGTCGCTTGCTGTTGGTACGGCTACGATAACAACAAGGTCATCACCTCTTCGGGTAACGGCGCCGCAAAGCTTTGGAACAGCGTATTCACCGAAATTTACAGCTATTACGACGAAAACGGATATCATTATACCAAATCGTTTACCGTTCCTGATTCGGTAGTTCAAAACGTAGAATATTGCACCATTTCGGGCAAAATACCTACCGAGGCTTGCCGTAACGACCTTATGCACAAGCTTGACGGAAGCAGCCGAAGCAACTGTATCGCAACAGGAACCTTCGCGCTGTACGACGTTCCCACCGAGTACTGCGACGTTCACGTTCCCGTAAAATGGGATAAGGTTACCCACGCAGTATGTCTCGACGGTTATTGCTATTGCCCGATGGAAAACATCGAGATCGTCGGTCTTCGTAAGTTGACCCTCAACGACCGTGCTCTCCACGGAAAAGTACGCGTTGTCGATGCAGAGTACACTTATATGGATATCCCCTTCGGATATATTCTCCCGACCGACAAGAGCGTTCCGTTCTTCCAGAATATGTTCCCCGAAGATATCAGCTTCGGTGTTTCCTCGTCGAGCATGCCCGCCAACCGCGTATGTCTCGAACACACTACGCCCACCACCCCCGAAATCCCAACCGATCCGAACGTCCCGAACAACCCTACCGACCCCAACAATACAGATCCCGCGAACACGGGCGGTTAATAAAAGAAAAGGCTGATGCAAGCATCAGCCTTTATTTTGTAAAAAGCTCTATGACATCCGTGATGATCTTTCGATCATACTTTTGAACCTATCGAAATCCTTAATACCGTATATCGTAAACCGTTCGGGAGGAACTATCAAGTCCGGATATCTATCCGCATAAAACGTAGTTTTACCTTCGAACGAAATGCGTCCGACATCGAATGCTTTTTCGATAAAATTTTGCGAAAAGCCAACTATTTTCACATTATCCACGCGAAATTCAACCTTTACTCTCCTTCTGTATTTAGGACGAATAAAACCCAAGTATCGGTATTTTACGACAACGTATTCCGAAAAGGTAAAACACCCTTCGTTCGCCTCGAGATACTTCGCACAATGGATTATTTCATAAAACAACACCCATATCACCGGTATCGCTAATCCGAAAAAATCCGAATATTCGACGTTCGAACTAAGAAATATCAGAAGCGAAACCGGCACAAGAAAAAACGCGCACATACTCAAAAAGAGCTTGTATACTTCGGGATTGAACACATTAAATATACGGAAAAGCTTTATTCTTTCAAACTGTATTTTCATACTGTTTCCTTGAAAAATTCGATGATCTCACCGTCGGGACCGTAGACGAACGCGATACGCATTTTCATCGCAGGAACAGCACCGTCGGGACTGACATCCATAGGTGCGGTACGGGGAACGGCGCCCGAATTAATTGCCGTTGCGTACGCATATTCAACATCTTCGACCTTCAGTGCAAGATGAAGCCAATGCTCGTTAACCTCGTCGGCTGTTTTTTCGCGAGCCTTTCCGCCCGCAAAAAGCTCGATAAGTCCGCCGTCGCCCATATTGAGCATTACGGCGCGGTTATCTCCCTCACTCCAGCGAACGCGCTCGGTAAGCCCGAGAGCCTTATAGAAAGCGACGGATTTATCGAAGTCACTCGCTTTGATTGCAATATGGTGGAATCCGTTTACGGCGTTTTTCATCTCTTTTTACCTCTTGACGGTTTATTTTTCGATTTCTCGTTGCGGTTTCGCGTAGTCGTTTTCTTCGCGCCGACAGACTTCTTATTTTCGGGTTTAGAATATTGCTTCGGCGGTTCGGGACGCACAAGGCAATCCTTGGTAAACCCGATAAGGTCTTCCCTGCCCGCAAGCTTAAGCGCCTTACGAACGAGCGGTGCGTTGGCGGGACGTGCAAACTGCAGCAACGCGCGCTGCATCTGCTTTTCGTTATAATCACGCGCCACGTAGACTTCCTTACCTGTCGAAGGGTCTATACCCGTATAAAACATACAGGTCGACGCAGTGCCCGGTGTGGGATAAAAATCCTGAACCTGTTCGGGATTAAGATTATTCTTTTTAAGATACAGCGCAAGCTCTATCGCAGAATCGAGTGTGCTTCCCGGATGGGAGGATATAAGATAAGGAACTATATATTGCTCCTTGCCAGCCTCTTTAGTAAGGGTCGCAAAGCGCGATTTGAATTTATCGTATTCCTCGATAGGAGGTTTACACATAAGCTTTAACACGTCGTTGCAGCAATGCTCGGGCGCGACCTTCAGGTGGCCCGAAACGTGGTCGTTGACGAGCTTACGGAAAAATTTCGGGTTTTTATCGGCGAGGATATAATCATAGCGGAGACCCGAACGGATAAACACCTTTTTAACACCCTTGACAGCCTCGACGGCTTTCAAGAGCTCGATATAATCACTGTGGTCGACGTGCATATTTTTACAAACCGAGGGCGATAAGCAGTTTTTGCCCTTACACACGCCGTACTTTTTCGCTTTCTCGCATCCGTTCGAACGGAAATTGGCGCTCGGACCGCCGACGTCGTGGATATACCCCTTAAAATCGGGCATTTCGGCAATTTTTTCGGCTTCGGCAACGCAAGATTCGATAGAGCGAGAGGTAACCGTTCTGCCCTGATGAAATGCAATAGAGCAAAAGCTGCATCCACCGAAGCAACCGCGGTTATGGGTTATCGAGAACTTTACCTCCTCGATAGCAGGTACACCGCCGAGCTTTTCGTAACACGGATGGTATGTACGCATATAAGGAAGCGAATAGACCGCGTCCAACTCTTTACGGGTAAGGGGCGGCATCGGAGGGTTCTGAACGAGAACCTTTTCTCCGTAGCCTTCGATTATCGCCTTTCCGTAGATATGGTCCTGGTTATCGGACTGAATCTTAAAAGCATTGGCAAAAGCGCGTTTATCGGTTTTTATGTCGTCGTATTCACCGCAGAATACCGAATCGAAATGCGGCTTGAAATCCTTGGTTTCGATAAACGAGGTTCCGCGCACGTCGCGTATCTTTTAGATAGGAACGCCCATATCGAGAAGGAACGCAAGCCTTCATAATATATTATCGCCCATACCGTAGGTAAGCATATCGGCGCGTGAATCCACGAGAACGCTTCTTCTTACCGAATCGCTCCAATAATCGTAATGGGCAAAGCGACGTGTAGACGCCTCGAGGCCTCCGATGATTATCGGCACGTCGCCGTAGGCTTCGCGGATACGGTTACAGTAAACTATAACCGCACGGTCGGGACGGGCGCCTATCTTACAGCCCGCCGAATAATAATCGTCGTTACGGCGCTTTTTGGAAGCGGTATAATGGGCAACCATCGAATCGATATTTCCCGCATTGACCAAAAAAGCCAATCGCGGTTTACCGAAACGCATAAAATCGTTTTTACTCTTATAATCGGGTTGGGGAATGATCGCAACGGAATAGCCCTCCGCCTCCAGCACGCGCGAAACAATCGCGGTACCGAACGAAGGATGGTCAACGTATGCATCACCCGTAATAATTACAAAATCGGGAGTATAATCTATTTCATCGGGAAAAATAGGAAGGAATGGCATTATATATCGACTCCTTATGGTTATCGCTTATATTTTACCATCCCCGACAAAAAAAGTAAAGACAAACATTAATTTTATTCTTGACAAACAGCGATTCATATGGTATATTCTTATTAGTAAATTTTATTGATAAGGAACACCTATGATAAAAGAGCGAAATACAAAACAGAAAACTCTTATATTATCCGCGGTTCGTGATTCGTGTGAGCATCCAACGGCAGAGCAGGTGCACGCCGCCATTTCTTCGGAAATGCCCGGGTTGAGTCTCGGTACGGTTTACCGAAATCTTAACCGACTTGCCGAAATGGGGATAATTCGAAGGATATCGGTTACAAATTCCCCCGACAGGTTCGACGGAGATATTTCTCCGCATCATCACGTATGCTGTCTCGGATGCGGTGAATTCAGAGATGAATTCAACCTTCCTTACAACGAATCTCTCGATAAAAACCTCGCCAAGAGAAGCGGATATAAAATAATCCGCCACGAAACCGTTTTTTACGGTTATTGTCCCAAATGTATCAATAATTAAATTAACCATAAAAAAGGAGAAACACTTATGGAACTCAAAGGCAGCAGAACAGAACAGAATCTCATGACCGCTTTCGCAGGCGAATCGCAGGCACGCAACAAGTACACCTACTATGCAAGCGAAGCTAAAAAGGCAGGCTACACCGTTATCGCGGATATCTTCGAAGAAACCGCAGGCAACGAAAAGGAACACGCCAAAATCTGGTTCAAGCTTCTCCACGACGGCAAGGTGCCGGACACTGCTACCAACCTTCTCGACGCTGCAGCAGGCGAAAACTACGAATGGACCGAAATGTACGCAGAATTCGCAAAGACCGCTAAAGAAGAAGGCTTCGATCACATCGCTTACCTCTTCGAAGCAGTAGGCAAGATCGAAAAGGAACACGAAGAAAGATACAGAGCTATCCTTGAAAAGCTCAACACCGAAACCATCTTCGTTTCCGAAGAGGTTCAAATCTGGATCTGCACCAACTGCGGTCATATCCACGTAGGCAAGAAGGCTCCCGAAATGTGCCCCGTTTGCCAGCATCCCAAGTCCTACTTCCAGAAGAAAGTTAACGCATATTAATCATCAAAAATCCTGCAGGAAATTTTCTGCAGGATTTTTTATTTTTTGTCCACTTTTAGTTTTTTTATGTGTTATACTGTATGAAAGGACAAAGGAGGGACGGAACTTGCTTATATATTTTGCGCTTATCGACACGGACGGCGACCGCGATAAGTTCGTTACCCTTTATGAAAAATACAAGAAAAAGATGTTCTATACTGCATACTCGGTGCTTAATGATACATATTCGGCAGAAGATGCGGTTCACGAGGCATTTATCGCTATCGCACGCAACATCGATAAGATCGGCGACACCGACTCGAACGAAACCGCCGCATACGTTTGCCGCGCCGCGAAAAACCGCGCCATTAACATACTTAACGCCAAAAAACGCGAAGCCGAATACGGACGGCCTCTTAACGAGGATGAAGATATCGCCTTCGACGAGCCCGAATTTGAACGGATCTGCGCCGAATGCGAGGTGTCGCACATAGCTGAATGTATAAACAGGCTCCAAGCACCCTACCGCGAGGTTATCGTTTTAAGGTATCTCGACGATATGAGCCCGCACGATATATCCGACGTACTCGGAAGAAAACCCGAGACGGTCAAAAAACAGCTTTTACGCGGAAGGAAAATGCTTAAAGAAATGCTTATGGGAGGTCGCGGATAATGGATATAAAAGAAAAATTGCGCCTTGCCGCGCTCCAAGCAGAAACCGAAGCGGTAGCGCTTATACCTCCCGATTCGGAAATCGATTGGACTCCGTCCGAGGCGTTCAACGAAAAAATGAACGAGCTTATCGAGCCTAAACCTAAAAAACGCCTGTTCACAATAAGAAGGCTTTCCATTTTTGCGGCGGCTGTCGCGGTGCTCGCGGTATTCTGTATCCCCGTTTTTATGAACAGCTCGGAAAATACAGACGGAGACCCCGAGCATATACACTCGGGAGCTTTCTACGGTGATCACGACAATGCATCCGACATTGAGTCCGGATATGAATCAGACATATTAGGTTCAAACGGACAACACACAAGCGACATCTCGAACAGCGATTCGCCCGACGATTATATCGGCGAAGACATATCCGGTGATTATACTGACGGGTCGGACGAATCGCCCGAAATAGATGACGGATCCGTCCCCTGCGACGACAAATACGCCGACTCTTCCTGTGAAGAGGCTTTGCCTCCTGTAGAGGCACCGAAACCGTTTTTCTACGAGCCCGGTTATCTTCCCGAAGGGTACACGCATTCCGATTCGGCGGTTACGCAATATTTCGTGGTTCGGACATACAGCAACGGAACCGACGCCGTGCGTCTTTATTATATAAACGGAGAAGCTGATTTTTCAGTTTTTGACGGAACAAGAAACAACTATAACAATCTCGATTATTACAGCAAGGTGCCTATGAGTGCGTATTTTATAATCGATGAATCCACACACGAACTGAAGGAGTATATTTTCTTCCCCGACGGAGTTGAATGGAACCAAAACAACGTCGCCTGGAATAACTCGGGAATGACATTCGCCATAATGGGCAACGAAAACATTTCGCAAGAAGAAATAGAAAAAATCGCAGCAAGCGTTAATCTTGAACCGAAGGAGTTGACAGAATGAAAAAGATAATTTGTATATTACTTACCCTTTTACTCACCGTATCTTTTATTGCCTGCGAAAGCGAAAAGGAAAACGAGGGAAGCAAGGATATTCTCGATATAAGCAACGAAGAATCGGAATATACGGCAAGCAACGGACATTGGGAGAGCTCAAACGACGCCTCCGACGAAACCTCTAACGAAACCTCTAACGACGATGTTGTTTCTAACAACAGCCCGCTTGTTGTACGTCCATCGTACGGAAGTGTTGTAGTACCGCTCTCCGAAAAGGATGCGAAAACCATTCTCGGTCATCTTAACGCGATAACCGCTTGGATGGAAGGAACCTGTGATTGTATGGGTGATTATACCTTCGAAGTTACCGAAAACGAAAAAACAACCCATTACAATTATTCCGCTGACGACGGTCATCTTAACGACTCCACCAACCAACGCTCGTATAATTTCAGCGAAAGCGTCCGCGAAGAAATAACAAATATTCTGTTCTTGGCACACCCGATAGGTGAAGTATTACAGCCGAACGAGGAAACGGAACCTCCGGAAAAAGATGAAAGCTCCGATGAAAATTCTCAAAACGAACTATACACGCTGAGAGTGACTCACGGCATTATCTCATACGCGTCGTCGTTAACTCCTCCCGGATTTGCACGCACTCTCGAAAGCGATGCCGAATATATAATTAACCTTCTCGAAAACGGGAACTGGACAAATGACCTTCATAAATGCAAGGCTAACATTTGGGTCGATGCAGAAGGTAAATATTACGAATATTGCTCCGAATGCGGTTGCTTCCTCGATAAGGAAAACGGAAGGACCTTGGCTATCCCAACGAATTCGAGAGCGCATGTTCACTTAAATGCTATTTTCGGGGTATACACAGGCAAAATGAAACTAACCGTTCATCCTGCATATAACGAGGGAATTACCATTCATTTATGCGAGACCGATTACGACGAGCTTTTGACGCTTGTTCTGTGTGCAGATTGGAAGAACGGCACAAGCGATTGCGCTGCAGATTATATTTTCGAAATCGACGAGGGCGGTTGGATAACGCGATACGGTTATCACACATCCTGCGGCACGCTTAATAATTACACCGACCGATTATCTTATAAATTAAGCGATAGCGACCGCGAGGAAATCAACAAAATTTTAGAAACAACACCCAAGGATTTAGAGGAATAAGCGAGAAAAAGCTGTTGCAAAATGCAACAGCTTTTTCTTTATTTTATGAATACCGAACGATAAATCACGACAAACAGATCCCGAAGCAATAGAAGACTATTGCGAGCGGAGATGTTTGTTCAAAACAAAGTGTTCTGCGCGATTTTAGCCAATTTGAACTTCATGTCCGGTTCTTGCAGACTCGTAAATGGCGTCGAGAATCTTCATAAGCATTACGCCGTCCTCCATCGGGGAGATACATTCGGCGTTGCCCTGACAGCAGTCAACGAAGTGATTGATCTCGCGGGAGAAGAGTCCGTCGAAATTAAGAGCACTGTCGCCGAAGGGCTTGATATCAACAAAAACTCCGTTCATATCACCGAAGAATTCTACCTGAGGGTCGATCTTCGCGCCTGACTTGGTTCCGAAGAGCTCGATCTCTCCGCGGTCGTTTTTGATATTAAGGTTAAAGGACGCTTCAACGGTAAGGGTAAGTCCGTTATCGAAACGAATCATAGCTGAAGCAAAGTCTTCTACATTATACTTGAAATCGCCTTTGGTGGAGGAGACCCAATCCTGGCCGCCGCCTGCGCGGTTGGGACCTAAATTACCGTAGGTAGCGCCGTAAACAGAGACAGGCTTGGGACCGCCCGCAAGGAAGCGAACAAGGTCGATAACGTGAACACCAAGGTCGATAAGAGGACCGCCGCCCGAATATTCTTTCTCACCGAACCAGCCGCCGGGACAGCCGTTACGGCGGAGATAGGTAGCCTTGGCATAATAGAGATCGCCCATAGTACCGCCCGAAACGAACTTACGGATAAGATCAGCATCATTACCGAAGCGGCGAACGAATGCGATCATAAGAAGGTTGCCGGTTTCCTTCGAAACTTTTACCATTTCTTCCGCCTCAGCGGTATTCATAGCCATCGGCTTTTCGCAGAGAACCTTACAGCCGGCACGCAAAGCGGCAATAGTAGCGCCCTTGTGCTCAGCATTCCAGGTGCACACCGAAAGAGCATCGATTTTTTCTTTTGCAAGCATTTCGTTATAATCGGTATAATATGCAGGTATGCCGTAGTGAGATGCGTAATTCTTAACCTTTTCTTCATCTATATCGCAGACAGCGACGACCTCACATTTGTCGGGAATAGCCTTGTAGCCGGTCATATGGCAATTACTTATACTACCCGTACCGATTATAGCAACTCTTAATTTTTCCATAGTTATCTCCTCATTATTAATATTACAATTTGATAGTATAATTATTTACAAGTTTTGTCAACAACGTTTTTATTTTTTGTGCAAAAATATTTGACAAAAAGGTGTTAAAGTATATAATTAGTGTGTATTCTTTTTTATTTCCGAGGATTTTATGATACGCGAATTTATAAAATATTACAAACCGCATAAAAAGCTTTTTATGGTCGATATGTTTTGCTCGTTTCTTATCGCGCTTACCGACCTTTTTTATCCTTTGATCACAAAAAACATAATAAACGACTATGTTCCCAACCGAAACCTTCGTTTGGTTCTTACGTGGGCGGCGGTTATTCTTATTCTCTATCTCGCAAAAATGGGGCTTAACTATTTCGTTTCCTATTGGGGCCACGTTGTGGGCGTACGTCTTCAGGGCGATATGAGAAAGGATATGTTCAAGCATCTCCAGAAGCTCCCCTTCTCGTTTTACGACGAAAACAAGACCGGTACGGTTATGTCGAGACTCATCAACGACCTTATGGACGTTTCCGAGCTTGCGCACCACGGTCCCGAGGACCTTTTCCTTTCGATAATTATGTTTATCGGCTCGTTTATCGCGCTTTCGACCATCAACATTTGGTTGACTCTCATTATTTACGGTCTTATTCCCTTCGTGGTGCTTTTCTCGGTAATTATGCGCAGGAGAATGAAAAACGCCTTTAAGGAAACCCGCGAAAAGGTCGCCGAAGTCAACGCAAACGTAGAAACTTCTGTTGCGGGAATCCGCGTTTCGCGTTCGTACACAAGCGAAGAACACGAAATCGAAAAGTTCAACCGTGCGAACGAGGAATTCAAAAAGGCACGCGGCAAAGCATATAAAGCGATGGGGCAATTCCATTCGACAATGACCTTCTTCACCGACTTTTTATATCTCGCGGCTCTCGTTGCAGGCGGTATATTCTTCTATAACGGCACTATCAACAGCGGTGAATTTGCGGCATTTATTCTGTATATGGCTATGCTTTTGAAGCCGATCAACCGTTTCATCTCGCTTTTCGAGCAGCTTCAAAACGGTATGACAGGATTTGCACGCTTCCGCGAAATCATCGAAACTCCCACGGAAGACGAATCTCCCGATGCAAAAGAGCTTACCGACATACGCGGTGATATCGTTTTCGACAACGTCAGCTTCAGCTATCCTGCCGGCGACACGGGAAAAGGTGTTTTGAAAGCGCTGTCGCTCAAGATCGACCACGGAAAAACGGTTGCGCTTGTAGGTCCGTCGGGCGGTGGAAAAACCACGCTTTGTAATTTAATTCCACGTTTTTATGAGCTTGACGAGGGCAAAATAACCGTTGACGGAACCGACATAACCGAGGTTACGCGCTATTCTCTTCGCCGAAATATCGGTATCGTAGCGCAGGATGTCTTTCTGTTTTCGGGAACGATTCGCGAAAACATAGCCTACGGCAACCTCGACGCGACCGACGAGGAGATCATCGAAGCGGCAAAACGCGCCAACATACACGACTATATTATGACGCTTGAAAAGGGCTATGACACCGCGGTCGGCGAGCGCGGAATCAATCTTTCGGGCGGTCAGAAGCAGAGAATTTCGATAGCGCGCGTATTCCTTAAAAATCCGCCCATACTTATTCTTGACGAAGCGACGAGTGCGCTCGACAACGTTACAGAAATGCAGATCCAGGAATCGCTCGAGGAGCTTGCGAAGGGTCGTACCGTAATCGTCGTTGCGCACAGACTTTCAACCATTCAGCACGCCGACGAGATTTTGGTTATGACCAACGAGGGTATCGCAGAACGCGGAACCCACGACGAGCTTGTTGCCATGAACGGTATTTACGCAGGGTTGTATAACAGAAAAAGATAACCATTGATTTACCGCAAAAACTGTGATATAATGTAAAAAATATGTCATTTTCAGGAGAACTGAGATGCCTAAATCCAAAGTATTAAAAATCGGACCGGGATATATCAACCAGGTTGATGAGGTTCTCGGCGGAATAAACGTCGGCGGAAAGATCCTTTTCGTTACCGACCCTGTCGTTTACGATTTATTCGGCGACCTCGTACGTCCACAGCTCGAACACTTGGGACGCGTCAAAATCGAATTTGTCGACAACAACACCATCGCTTACGCAATGTCGGTTGCGGAGCGTGTTATCGCTACCGACGTCGATTATATCGTAGGCTTGGGCGGCGGTAAAGTTTTGGACGTTTGTAAATATGCGGCATACGTCTCGAAGCGTCCGGTCGTTTCGATCGCCACAACAATGGCTAACGACGGTATCGCTTCCCCTATCGCGGTTTTGAAGCGCAACGACGGCAAGCCGAAAAGCTTAAGCTGTGCTACCCCGAGTATTCTTCTTCTCGACACCGAGCTTATCCATAACAGCCCGAAACAGCTTATAAAAGCGGGTATCGGCGACACCATTTCGAACTATATGGCGCTTCTTGACTGGGAGCTTGCCTGCCGACGCGGCAAGGACGAGATGAACGGTTACGCCTACCTTATGTCCCAAACCTCGCTTGACGGTCTTTTGAAAACGCAATACGACCACGTCTGTCCCGAATTTATCGAGGTTCTTGCGAACTCGCTCGTGCTTTCGGGCATCGCGATGGACTATGTCGGCAGCAGCCGTCCCGTCAGCGGTTCGGAGCATCTTTTCAGCCACGCGCTCGACTATTATTGCGAACGTCCGAGCCTTCACGGTATCCAGGTTGCGCTCGGCACGGTTGCAGTTTTGAAGCTTATCGGACGCGACGATTCCGACGTTGTTGACTATCTTAAGCGTTTTGATGTTGACGTCAACCCCGCTCATCTCGGAATCGACGAAGAAACCTTCATTAACTGTATGCAGAAGGCGACCTCGATGAGAAGCGGAAGATACACCTATCTGCACGAGGCCGACCTCAATTCCAAACGTTTGAAGAAATTGTACAAAGAATTACTTGAAGAATTCGAATAAACCAAAAAGTTGCCGTTTTATAGCGGCAACTTTTTTCACATATACAGCTTTAATGTTTTTTCGATCCAATAATCGAACTCGCTGTTCGGGCACAAATGCTCATATTCCTTGAAACGCTTATATAGCTCAACGCCGTCGGAGGGGTCATGCCATATATCGGCGAAAATATAATCAAAATCACCTTCGGGCGCTTCTTTTTCGGCAAAATCGAAGGCATCGGCACAGACTATTTCGATTTTTTCGGGATGAACGAAGCGAGGTAAAAGAAGCTCGTTAAACAGTGCTATCACTCTTTCGTCGCGTTCAACGACGGTTACGCTTTCGACCTCATCTTTCCGAGCACACATAAAGGCAAAATATCCGAGCCCCAAACCGTAGGTCAGAACCCTGCCCTTCGCTTTTCTTATCGGCAGGCGCTGTGTAACTATCTCGTTAGGCATCATCGTCATCCATTCCCTGCCGTTTTGGAGAACGCTCAAGAACTTAAATTCTTTATCGAAAAAGCCGATTTGGGGAATGATCCGTCCGTCGGGCAAAGTAAGCGGGTCATCGCACACAAAAATAGAATACGGAGCGAGAGTATCCTCGCGCAATTCCCATTCACCAACCTTTTTTCCGCCGTTTATGCGTACCGAACTATAGTAGTCATCAAAAACAAAATCCTGCTCGTCGAGATGGTGAATCATATGCGGTGCGTAGCTTTCCCATATTTTCCGATCCTCGTCGCGCTCGGTGTCAAATCCCAGCACAGCGCAAAGAAGGATCGAAAAGGCATCCTCGACCGACACCCCGAAGCCTTCGGTCAGCTCCTTTACCATTTCGTCCGTTATAAAATCGGGACGGTAATTCATAACGAGCGAAAGACGGTCAAAAACCGTAAGATTCGCTTTTTTTATTTCATCATAAGTCATAATTATCCTCGACAGGTCTATATTACCGTTATTTTACACTTTTTATCCGTAATTTTCAAGTGGACATTACATCACTTGATATGATAAAATAAAAGCATAACAAATCCAAAACAAAAGCATTTTATAATGTACTAATAAAAGAAAGGCGGAATACGTATGGCTAAAATTCTTGTCGTGGAAGACGAACGTCCGATACGCAATCTCATAATGCGAAATCTGGAACTCGTAGGTCATACATGCATAGGCGCCTGCGACGGCAGAGAAGCACTCGAGCATATCGAATCGCAGTTATTCGACCTTATGATACTCGACGTTATGCTGCCCGAAATATCGGGTTTTGAGCTTATCGAGCAAGCCGCAGATACTCCCGTTATATTTGTAACGGCAAAAAGCGGTGTTTCCGACCGATTAAAGGGCTTGAGCCTCGGAGCAGATGATTATATAGTAAAACCGTTCGAAATGCAGGAGCTTCTTTTAAGAGTCCGCGCGGTTTTGAGACGGACTAAAAAAGCCGAAGAGAAGCTTATATTCGATGACATCGAAATTGATTTTTCAGCCAAGACGGTTTTTCGCTCGGGCACTCAGGTCGTACTCACCCCGAAGGAGTATGCGCTTATAGAAACGCTCGTTCTCAACCGCAACATCGCGCTTTCTCGTGAAAAGCTTATTTCGCTTGTTTGGGGCTATGACTACGAAGGAGATACCCGTACGGTAGATGTGCATATACGTCAGATCCGTTCAAAGTTGGGTCTTGACGGAAGGTTGAAAACTCTTTACAAAATGGGATACAGGTTTGAATTATGAAATTGAAATTTCGCGAAAAAACCTATATCGTTACCCTCTCGCTGTTCCTTTTGTTTTTCAACGTAGGGATCTTTCTGCTTTCCTATTACACGTTCACAAAAAGTACCGACTCGGCGAAAGAGGTCTGCTATACCGAGGAAAAGGTTATCGCCGAGGCGTTTGCTAACGACACCGAGCTCCTCGAATACGGAATAACCGATGAAATGGTTATGATTTCCTATTGCGGTTTTTATTCCGAAAAGAATATATTTCTCAATTTCCAAGCCAACGGCGAAAAAGTATACGGCAATCTTCCCGAAGGATTAAAACCGCCCGAAGCGGGACGTTCTTCCACACAGCGCGCCGAGGGAAATCGATATTTTCTCGTATCCGAGGAAATATGCGGCAAATATGTTTTTACCTACGCTAAGGATGTAAGCTATCTCGACGACGATTTTTGGGGGCTTTCAATAGTTTTTATAATAACCTCGATCGGCGCTTCTGTCGTACTCGCCTTACTTCTTTTCGCGGTCTTACGTAAGCTTTCGCTTCCTTTGGAAAAGCTTCGGACTGCGGCGAGCGAGATTTCAAAAGGCAATTTCGAAATACGCGCCGACGAATCCGGAGGAGATGAAATTTCACTGCTTGCGCAGGATTTCAACTCGATGGCGGAACACGTCAGCCGTCAGCTGGAAGAGCTTGAAGAGAGCGCCGAAATGAAACAGCGTATGCTCGATAACCTCGCACACGAAATGAGAACTCCGTTAACATCCATACGCGGTTATGCGGAATACCTGCGTGATGCGAAGATATCCGACGAGGCGAAGATCGAAGCAATCGAATATATCATTTCCGAGTCGGAGCGACTGAAGCTCATCGGCGAAAAGCTTCTTGATGAAGCATTTATACGCGAAAACGAAATCAAATCCGAAACTGTATTCATTCCCGAATTGATTTACGAGGTATACCGTAATATATCAATTAAAAATACCGTTGCCTCGATCAAAGTCGAACCGACGGACGTCAGCCTCAATTGCGACCGACTCCTGATATCGCTTCTTGTATCCAACCTTTGCGACAACGCATTAAAGGCCTGCCGAAACGGCGGTGAGGTTGTTATAGGCTGCGGGGAAAACGAAGACTCGGTATATATTTTTGTACGCGACAGCGGAATCGGGATGAACGAACAGCAATTAAAGCACATCACCGAACCTTTTTACCGCACCGACAAATCGCGTTCGCGAGAGGAAGGCGGAACGGGTCTGGGTTTATCGCTTTGCGCGCGGATAGCCAAAGCGCACAACGCGCTTCTCGGCTTTGAATCAGAGCCCGGAAAAGGCACTACGGCAACAATACATTTTTATAAATAAACTTTATAAATCCATAACATCTTTCGAACAAATCCACAATAACAGACACCTATACTTTCTTTACAGAAAGGAGGAGAGCATATGAAAAGCAGAACTCTCTTGATGATAACGGCATCCATCATCACTGCCGCCGCCATTATACTTACCGCGGGACTTGCGCTCCTTAACGGCTCGGCTATCGGTGATTCGGCCGTTCCTACCGAATCAACGCTTCCTTCGCTCGGCGGATCTAACGGTGATATTGACACACCGGAAGCACAGCAACAGCTCCTCGGCAAGCTTTCGGAATACGTTACCGTAACCGAAGAAAACGGAATCACCAAAACCGTTATCTTTACCGAGGAACAGCTAAAAGCCATCGCAAACAGACGCGCAAACGGCGAATGGTTCAGTATGTCGCTCAACGAAATGTATATGATAATAAACGAAACGATAGATATCTTCTACGCGAGCGATATCATCGAGGTCGGAACGCCCAACGGCGGTACATATTCTTCTAAAACCTACAACGGATATAAATATTACGTTTCGGACAAATATGTAAAAACCGACGATGCGGCAAACGTAAAGCATATTATATATGACATTATTTTCGCACGTATAGCCACGCTCAACGATGCTCTTGTCGGAAGCTCTGACTATTCATCAACGATGTATGCGCTTGCCGATGCTCCGAGAATGAGCGCGGACGAGCTTTTAAGCAACAGGGTATCCATAAAACACTATTGGACCGCTGACGCGAACGAAATAAAATACGCAGGGCTGATTTTTTACCAAAACGACAAAATGATAACGCTTGTTGCCGAAACCAAAACCGCCATGGCGTATCAGCAAGGAATCTTCACCAACGGTCAGGGAGGCTGCAGCAGCGTTCAGGTATTCCCCTCCAAAAAGCTCCAAGAAGAGTTGATAGACAAGAAAGAAGACGTTGGCAGCCGCACCGTAAAGGTCAAGATATATAAAGACGGTACCGACGAATTTGTATCCGAATTTGATATTACCGACACCGAGACGGTAAACGCTGTTTTCGACGGATTCCACAGATCCTTCGAAATAGCCTGCCGCCCAACCACCAAATATTCCTCCGTGGATCCCGAATGCGAATACCGTGTTGTTATCAACTGCGAATCGAGATACGAAAACCTAACCTCGTCCGACGCGCGTTCTATCAACATCGGATATGCATACGGATATGACAACGATTCCTACTGCTATTATCATTTCATCCCCGGAATTCATATGGACGAAATATCAAAAGACCTGTCTATCCAAAGGGGTGCGGATTTTATAAATCTCGTTGATCCCTATGTTGATGAATACTTTGCGAATTAGTTACTCTCCTTAAAATAAAGGCTCACTCTTACGGCTTCGTAAGGGTGAGCTTTTATTATACGAACAAACGCTGTGGGTAGACTCTTTTTTTGCTATACCGCCAAAAAGAAATACTCATTTATGGTTTCCGGCGATTCCTTCATACCGTTATCTATCCACCATTCGAGCGTATTAACGAAGGTGGAGGATATATGACTCACCCAAAAACCGTCGGGCAGTTTATCGCTTTTCCGCGATTCAAACAAACCGAGCTGGTTCGAAACGAGCTTTTCGAGATTCGCCTTGAAATAACGCAAAAACAGTTCGTTATTACGGCAGGACAACAGCTCCAATACGTTGTTATCGTTCTTTTGCAAATGCTGAAACAAGTGGAGAAACACGGAATCGGGCGCTTCGCAATCGAAGATATGCTTATGATTATTATCGTCGTGCATCGCGTCGAATATATGGCAAAACAGCTCCTCGCAGAGCTCTTTCAGCAGATAATCCTTTGTTTCAAAATGAGAGTAAAAGGTCGCCCTTCCGACGTCGGCGTGCTCGATTATTTCGCCGACCGTAATATGCGCAAAATCTTTTTCGGATAACAGCTCGATGAAGGCTTTGAATATAGCTTCTCTTGATTTTCTCTGTCTTCTGTCCATTTTTTCACCATACATTTTTTCGGATTTGTTCGGTATCGAACGGCGGGGTGGCAAAGTATGTTGCATATTGACCGTTCGATGAATAGAATAAGCTTGAACAGATTGTTCGGTAACGGACTGATTATACAGCAACGACTTGAAAACGTCAATAGGTGATATTATGAAAACAGAACGCAATATTCTTATCGCATTTTTATTGAATCTCGCTTTTTCGATTTTCGAATTTATCGGCGGCTTATACACCGGCAGTATTGCGATCATTTCCGACGCGATACACGACATCGGGGATGCAACGAGCATAGGCTTATCCTATTTTCTCGAAAAAATAAGCAAAAAACAGCCCGACGAAAAATATTCCTACGGTTACGCAAGATACTCGGTGCTCGGAGGAGTTATAACGATCTTAATTCTTGTGTTCGGCTCGGTTGCCGTTATATATAACGCGGTAGAAAGAATCATTAACCCGTCCGAAATCAACTACAACGGAATGATAATTTTTGCCGTTGTCGGCGTTTTCGTTAATTTCACCGCCGCGTTTTTCACCCGCGAAGGCGATTCGTTGAACCAAAAAGCGGTTAATCTCCATATGCTCGAGGACGTACTCGGCTGGATAGTAGTCCTGATCGGCGCGATAGTAATGAAATTCACCGATTTCACACTTATCGACCCGATAATGTCTATCGGGGTTGCGATATTCATTCTTATAAACGCCATAAGACATTTGAAATCCTCGCTCGATCTATTTCTCGAAAAAACCCCATTCGGCATAAACGGCAAGGAAATAGAAGCGCATCTTTGCGAGATCGACGGAGTTATCGAAGTTCATCATATTCATATTTGGAGCATGGACGGTCAGAATAATTATGCGACTATGCATATAGTTACCGATTCCGATCACGGCGGCATAAAAGAAAAGGTACGTGCCGAGCTAAGCGAGCACGGCATAACGCATTCGACGTTAGAGCTTGAATCGACAGAAGAAAATTGTCCGTCAAAGCATTGTCATATCGAGTATAACGGCGCACCGAAGCACCACCACCATCATCACCATCACCACTAAAAAATCCCCCTGAATGGGGGATTTTTAATCATTATTTCTCGAGAGAGTCGGGAGAGAGTATCTCGTCCTTTATATTGCCGTATACATATTCGGCATAAGGAAGATAGGTCTCGTCCTTAGGATGAAGTCCGTCGGGGAAATATTCGGGATGCTCCTGAGACCAGGGCCACATATCAACGGAATAGAGCTCATATTCTGCAACGATCTGTTCGAGAAGCGGACGGACGTGGTCGATGATGTTCGCGTTCCAACCGTCAGCATTCCATTTATCTCCGCCGTTTTTACACAAAGAAGTAGGATAACTCAAAATGATCTGAACGTCGGGATTCACTTCATAAAACGAATCGAGAAGCTCGCGAGTGCTTCTGAGGAAGTTCTCTTTACGTTTGAGCTCGAGGTTATCCCAACTCTTATAGGGCTGAGAAGGAGTGGGGTTCGCATCATTCGCGCCGAGGCTGAAGAGAACAACGTCGGGATCAAAATCTTTTGCCGCGGTATACTGAGCGCTCTTGCAATAAGCATATTCGTCGGTGCTTACGATCGAATAACCGCTTATGCCTGCATTAAGTACGTAATAATTCCAACCGAGAAGACCCTGCAAATAAGCGGGATAGATACGGTTGATATTATCGGCAGAGTTGATGCCCTGGATAATACTATCACCTACACAAACAACCTTTACCACGTTTTCGGAGCCCTCTACCTCGGTTTCGGAGATCTCGTTACCCGAAGCGAGAAGCTTTTTGAATTCTTCGCAAGCAAAATAAGTACCGTTAGCATAGGAGGAAGCGAAAATAACCTTACTTCCCTTGATTGCCATTTTATAGCCACCGTAGCCGTAATCAGACTTGTAGGGAGCGCAAGCCTGTCTTGTCTCGGCAATACCGACAAGGATTTCCTTTTCCTGTTCGGGAAGTCGGTTAGAACGGAACGTAAGCTTTATTCCGTAGGTATCGTTAATAAGATTATATAAATCCAAAGCTACGGTTTTGTACTTGGCGCATTCGGTGGTGTCGGCATAAACGATAGCGTATTCGGAAAGCTTATTGCCGTTAATAGTCGGTTCTTCGAGATAAGAGGGCTTGCTCTCTTCCTGAGATTCGGAGGACGACTCGGAAGCGGGCGCTTTGCTTTCATCGACGGAGGAGGTTCCTTCGGACGCACCGCACGCGCACACGGTAATCAAAGTGAGTGCAGCAAGGATTATGCAAAGTAATTTTTTCATAGTATACCTCACGTATGTATTTTTAGTTATTTTATACCATATAAACAGTTTTGTCAATTAAAAATCGAGGAAGACGAGCTTCCCCGATTTTGCTTATAAATACTGTCTCATCTGTTTAGCCAAATCGTCTTCGAGCTGAATAAGACGTTTTGCGAAGCCCTTGGATTCCGCATCCGCCTGAGAATATTGGTTAAGATATCAAGTCGGAGGCCAAGCGGTCTTAGGAAGACAAAATTTGTATTCAACTCCTTGGCTCACAGAACGACATGGC
>JAZSLN010000086.1:0-4201 GCA_045535385.1 Eubacteriales bacterium | reverse complement strand
TCTTCCTAAGACCGCTTGGCCTCCGACTTATATTCGATATCGGCATCACCGTTTTTGAGAGCTTCAATAGCGGCATACTGACTCGTAGTGGGAGCGCACATAATAGCGTATTGATGAACTTTAGCCATTTGCACGGTAAAGTAGGACGGAGCGAGGGTGTATCCCATTCGCCAGCCTGTCATCGCATAAGCCTTTGAGAATCCGTTGGCGATTATCGTACGTTCTCGCATACCGGGAAGCGAAGCGATCGAAACATGCTTTTCGCCATAGGTAAGCTCAGCATATATTTCATCGGACAATACACAGATATTAGTTTCTCGAATCACTTCGGCTATAGCTTCGAGGTCCTCAAGACGCATTACGGAGCCCGTAGGATTATTCGGAAAAGGAAGAACCAAAAGCTTGGTCTTATCGGTTATTGCCGCTCTTAACTGTTCGGCGGTAAGGCGAAACTCGTTATCGGCAGAAAGAGGAATAGGAACCGCCACACCGCCCGCAAGTCTCGCAATAGGACCGTAGCAAACGAAGCTGGGCTCGGGAACGAGAACCTCGTCGCCGTATTCAACGACAGCGCGCATAGCAATATCAATAGCTTCACTGCCGCCGACGGTAACGATAATTTCGCTTGCAGGATCATATTCAAGACCGAAACGGCGTTTTTGATAGTTAGCTATCTCCTGACGCATTTCGATCATACCGTTATTTGCGCTATAGTATGTAAGTCCCTCCTGAAGAGAACGGATACCCGCATCGCGGATATGCCAAGGAGTTACGAAGTCGGGTTGACCTACCGTAAGTCCGATTACATCCTTACGCTCGTTAAGAATATCGAAAAACTTACGGATACCCGAGGGTTTTATATCGGTTATTGTAGCCGAAAGGCTTTTACTCGGATCGAATTTCACCAGCTGTTTCCTCTTTTATCTACGGTTTCGTTATTAAAAACAACTCCATTTTCTTTATATTTTTGGAGTTCGAAATGGGTCGCGGTAGCGGTTACGCCTTCGATGGTAGCAAGTTTTTCCGCAACGAAGAAAGCAACATCGCGCATATTCGCACATTCAACGGTTATGGCAAGATCGAAACCGCCGGACATAAGTGCAACGGACTTAACTTCAGGGAAAAGACAGATGCGTTCCGCAACGGAATCGAAGCCCTTATCGCGTTGGGGAATGGTTTTGAGCTCGATAAGCGCGGTAACGCTTGTTTTGCCGGTTTTTGCCCAATTGATAACGGTATTATAGTTCATTATAGTTCCGTCCGCTTCGCATTCGGCAACTATCGCGGAAACCTCCGCTTCGGTGATTCCGAGCATAGTAGCTATATCCGCATGGGTAGTGCGGGCGTCCTTTTCGAGAAAAGCGAGTATTCTTTCTTTCATTTCAGTACCTCCGATAGAGTTATATAGATTCAAAATATTTATTACGTTTATCAAATCGCGCAAGTTTGGTAAAGCCGATACCTTTAAGCATTTCTGTAGCCGTTGCTATTCCGGCACCGAGGTCGCGCGCATGGTGAGCATCACTACCGACAGTTATGTCGCGTCCACCCAATTCATAATAGAAACGAAGCAAATCTTCATTAGGGAGACATTCACCCATACGTTGACGCAATCCCGAAGTATTACATTCAAGTGTGATACCTTTTTTTATAACTGCGTTAAGCACAGGCTCGAAGTATTCCCTACCCCTATTCTTAATATCGGGAAAATCCTCGATACCGTTTGCGAGATAGTATCTTTTCGGATATGTGATATGAGTCAACACATCTATATCGCCCCATTCGATCGTATCGAGCATTTCGCGAATATAAAGCTCCCAGAGAGCCACGTATTCGTTTTTCGAGAGCGAGGCAATATCCGTATCGGCAAAATCAATTATACCTCTCACGGCATGAACGGAGCCGAGAACGATATCGTAGGGTTGGCTTTCCAACTGTTGCTTCGATTCTTCGGGCATATGTGTAGCCTGACCGAGCTCGATTCCGTGAAGGATCTTCAGCTTACCGTCAAATTCATCACGCGCGTTTACGATATCGCGTGCGATAGAATCGTGATCGAGGGGGGCGAAAAAGCCGTCCCGAATACCGTCGATATCAAAATGATCTGTTATTGCGATACCTTTTATGCCCTTTTCGATAGCAGAGAGGCAGAGCTCGCGAACGGAGCTTCCCTCGCCCTTCGGGATATCGCAGGAATATTGTGTGTGGGAATGATTATCAAACATAAGTTACCTATTTTAGGAATTGTTAATTAAGTTTACCGTTTTTTCAAGGACATACGTCTCGAAAAAACTCATATGAGCCCGGCGAAGGTCAAGCGCGCAAGCGCGATGGAACCGGGTGCAAATGAACCGAACTCTCAAAATCGATTGAAGTCGAGAGCGTTAGCGACTAAAACATTGATATCTGGTTGGATTCGGGAAGGTCACCGAAACAATTATTTTTGGCGAGCAAATCCATTATCGACTTGTTTATCGCCGCCTTTACGGAAAGTTCTTCAACCGTTGTTGCCTCACCGTTTTTAACAACTTCTACTATTTTTTCGGCAACCGATTCGCCCAAGCCCGAAAGCGAGCAAAGCGGGAGACGAATTTTTCCGTTCTCGGGAATAAAGTAGGTTGCTTCGGATTTACCTATGGCAACGGGCAGAAAGGAATAACCGCGGGCAAGCATTTCAAGAACGATACGTAATATAATAATATTACCTTCGTCTTTTGCCGACGGATTAGGCATTTCACGGAGAGCATTCAAGCGCTCTTCGATTTTTCCGCGGCCCTTCATAACAAGCTCGCCGTCGAAGAAATCACGTTTTATGGTAAAATACGCGGCATAATACGCAACCGGCTGGTAAACCTTAAACCAAGCAAGGCGGAGAGATGCGATTGTATATGCGGCGGCGTGCGCTTTAGGAAACATATACTGAATCTTATTACAGGAATCAATATACCATTGAGGAACATCCTTGGCGCGCATAGCTTCTTCCTGTTCGGGGAGAAGTCCCTTACCCTTACGGGTACGCTCCATAGCATTGAACGCAATAGCGGAATCGAGTCCTTTATGCATAAGATAAACCATTATACTGTCTCGGGTACCTATTATCTGATCGATGGTACAGGTTCCGTTTTCGATAAGGTCCTTACCGTTTCCGAGCCAGATACCGGTGCCGTGTGAAAGCCCGGAAATCTGAAGAAGGTCAGCGAAGGTCTTCGGCTTTGCGTCAAGAATCATCTGGATAGAATAATCGGTACCGAATTCGGGGATACCCATAGTTCCTATCGGACAGCCTATCTGTTCGGGTGTAACACCCAAAGGCTTAGTAGACGCAAAAAGCTCGATAACGTTTTTATCGTTCATCGGGATATCGCGAACGTCGATCCCGGTGAAGTCCTGAAAAATCCTATAATAGGTCGGCACATCGTGTCCGAGTATATCGAGTTTGAGAATAGTATCGTGGAGATATTCAAAAGCGAAGTGGGTAGTAATTACACCGCTTGACGCTTTATTTGCGGGATATTGAACGGGAGTAAAGTCGTATATTTCATATTCCTTCGGAATAACGACGATACCTCCGGGGTGTTGTCCCGTTGTTTTTTGAACGCCGACAAAGCCCTGCACAAGACGTGCTTGTTCGGCACGTGTGAGCGAGATTTTTTCTTCCTCCAAGAAGTTCTTGACATAGCCGAAGCAGTTTTTATCTTGAAGTGTACCAACAGTTCCTGCTCTGAAAATATTTTCTTTTCCGAACAGAACTTCGGTAAATTTATGTGCTTCGGATTGCACGTCGCCCGAGAAGTTAAGGTCGATATCGGGTGCTTTTTCGCCGTGAAATCCAAGGAAGGTTTCAAACGGGATATCGTGTCCGTCGGGGCGCATTGCGGTTTTACACATAGGACACTCTTTATCGGGAAGGTCAAAGCCCGAACCCACTTCGCCGTTTAGGAAAAATTCCGAATACTTGCATTTGGGACAAGCATAGTGAGGCGGAAGCGGATTAACCTCCGATATTTTTGCAAGCGTAGCAACGAAAGACGAGCCAACCGAACCACGCGAACCGACTAAGTATCCGTGTTCCTCGCTGTTTTGAACCAAACGTCTTGCAATAATATAAAGAGGTGCATATCCGTTTTTAATAACTGACGAAAGCTCTCTGTCAAGACGTGTAGAAACGATTTCAGGAAGTGGAAGTCGGATCGTAGCCATG
>JAZSLN010000122.1:0-4060 GCA_045535385.1 Eubacteriales bacterium | reverse complement strand
CCTTGTTCTGCTTCAGGCCCAAGAGGTATTCACCGAAATATGAAAGGGGCCAAAGCGTTTATTTTTCAAAACCCGAGGGCGAAAGATAAAGAGATTTTTCCTTCAAATCGATTTTGGATTCGGGGTCTTTAACTGACGGGTATTCGTCATAAAACGGAGTGTTAGATTCGTCAAGAGCCTTTGAAATCCGTTCCTTTACAACCCCTTTGGCAAAATAAGGATAATAAGCCGCGACCGATTCCCGCGAATAAATCATATCCGCATCCGAAAACTCGCCAGCTGATACATCGGGAAACATCTTATCGACAGACAGATATGCAGTCGAGGGGCGAAGTTCCTCGCCCGTAAGTTCGCTTTTGGGATAGCAAAGCACAAGTTTTTCGGACGGTGCACTTAAAGCAGCATAAACATGGAAGCGGTTAGTATTAAGCTGTTTTTCCAACGTATCGGCAAGCTCGATACCGAAGCCCTCGAGTTTTACCGCCTCGACGCGATCGAAGAAGCCGTTACTTCCTGCGGAAGAAGGAAATTCACCGTCGCAACAGCCCAAAACAATAACCATTTTTCTGCCGCCGGCACGAGCCAACGACGCAGAGCCGAACATAACAGAATCGTTAGAAGCCGGAATAGCGCCGAGAGAATAACATTCGAACATCAGTTTAAGAAGCGACATAAGACGTTTAGGTGTAATTTCCCTATCGCCGCAGGTCGAAATAAGCTGGTCGATAATATTTATCAGAAGTTTCCACAGCTGGATTTCCCTATCGCTGTTTTCGCGATCACCGTTTTTCAGATAGCGTTCGGCATTAAGGCGAAGCTGTTCATCGGCGGACATAGCGATAAGGTGGTTATAAAGCGCGCGAAGTCCTTTTTCAACAGTCAGCGGCTTTTGTAACAACGATTCACGAAGCGCAGAAAGCGGCGGAACAACCTTATTTCGTGCTTTATTGGCGCGAAGAAGCAGTTTTTCTCCCCTGTCGGAAATAGCTCGTTCGCTATATCCCTCGGGATTCAGAGTCCATTCATTATCTCCGTACCAAGCCTTACCGCGAAGCTTCCAAGAAGATGCATACGCAAGTAAAACATCGGCTTCGGAGGCAGAAAGATCGGTATAGCCGCTTTTTATGTAACGCTTCATACTTTTAAGCGAAAAATCTTCTATAACGACGCTCAAGCTTGAGATCAAGAAAGTAAACAGAGATTTTGTTTCCAAGGACTCTTTAGCAGAAATAAAGCAGGGGATCTCTGCGCGGGAAAAGACAGAATCCAATATAGAAGAATAGGTATCGGTATTGCCTGCAAGAACGGCAACATCACGGTATCTGCCGCCCGAACGAACATAAGACAATATCTCGGACGCGGCGGCTTCGGCTTCATCAAAGCGATTCTTCGCGGATATAAGTTTAAGAGAACCGTCGTTACCGTTCATTGTTTCTGCACGGTTATTCCAAATATTGCGTTCTATATGGTTCAAAGTCGGAGAAGAAGACCGTTTTGATTCGGGAAGATAATAATCCTCGCAGCCCGACTTAGAAAGCGAGCGCACGTATTCCGCGGACTTTTCGTTCTCGCGGAAGAAGGAGCGAGCCGAATCAACGGTAAAAGAAACGTATACAGCTTTGCTTTGAGCGATTATTTGTTTAATAACGGCATATTCCTGGTTAGTAAAGGTATAGTAACTATCAATAAATACATATGAATCCTTAAAAAACGGTTTATTGGGAAGTTCATTTGCGAGACGTGTAAGGGCATCACGCGGATCCAAAAGTTCCTCGAAAAAGTTCTTGTCATATTCCGAATAAATAAGATAGATATCCTCTAATTTCGACTTCAATCGCGCATCGTCGGAAAAGTTATCAAGGGCATTTTTAAGAACATTCGGAGTTATCATCGCCATTTTCATACGGGAAATCAAGGCAAAAAACGACATCGCAAAATCAGGGTCGGAGGCGACGGCGGAATATTCTTTCAGATTAGGTTTTTGTGATTCTGCAACAAGCGACAAAAGGGCGCAAGCGCCCCCTTTATCGATATTATTAACGGCAAGGCCTCCAAAATCGCGCGCAACGCGGTTAGGCAGTCGTTCGAAGTTAAGCACCTCGCAAAAGAGATTAGAGCTATCGCCGAAACGTTCACAGATAGTCGATTCATATTCGACGGATTGTTGTTCGGGAACGATAACGTAGCATTTTTTGCCCTTATTTATCGCTTCACCGAGGCGAGAAAGCATATATTCGGTTTTTCCGCTGCCGGAGGCACCCATTACGCGATATAACATAATTCACCTGAACCATTCGAGAATTTTGAAACGAAAAACGTATTTTTTATTTGTAAACACGGGAGTATCGCTTTTTTTGATATTTGCGGAGGAAAAGTCACCATCCGATGCCGCCGAAGTACATAACGGCGGAAAGAGAACGCACCACCAATTCTTCCCTTCGGCTGAGCCTAAATTTATTCGCAACGAACGGTAAGTTCCCGCAGGAAGAGTCATATCATCATAAACGCGAGTAGGATAATTCTCGTAACCGAACTCCGCGGTTGCGGTATAGTGCATACCGTTTTCAGCAAGAACACGGTTAGCAACATCGGTCATATGCTTCAAATTTGACTCCACGGTCTCGCTTGCCGAAAAAACATCGGTTTCGTCGGAAAATACATATCCGCATTCGTCTAAAACAGCATCGCGGACAAGTAATTTGACGTTTTGTGCTTCTTCGCTGTTATCATCTGCAAGGATATGCAATCTGATTACGTTTTCAAATATGTTAGATTCGCTGCGAGGAACGACCATATCTACGACGGTCAAAAGAAGGAAGCAGGCACAGAAAAGTGCGATCAATTTGGTTCTCATAAAATTTCTCCTTTCGGTTTGATGTGAGTATCGTCTGCCGAAAGGAAAAATATTCAGAAATTATTAAATTTTTGTTTTACATACAAAAGCCGAGTATCCTTCAGCTCTCATACGTTCAGCCGCTTGCTCTGCGCTATCGCGGCTATCAAAGATTCCGTATACCGAAGGACCGCTTCCCGAAAGATGAGAAGAAAGCGCGCCAAACGAAAGCATTAGCTCACGCATTGTTTTAGTTTCGGGACATAGGAGGTCGGTTACAGGCTCGAAAGCATTACCGAGCGCAGACACCGTACCCGAAAAATCGTTTTTATCCACTGCCGACAAAAACGCATCGGTATCGTTTTTAACTTCAAGAGAAGCCGAATCGTAGCTACGGTAAACGTCGGCGGTAGGCAATCGTCCCTCTCCGATAGCAATAACAACATCTAATTCGTTATTCAATGAAATCGGGGTAAGGAGTTCGCCCCTGCCCTCACAAAGCGCAGGACTGCCGAGAAGGCAGAACGGGATATCGGAGCCTAATTTTGCCGATATCTCAAACAGCTCAGCTTCTTCGAGCGGATTACCGAAAAGCTCATTCAATCCGCGCAAAACTGCCGCCGCGTCCGAGCTTCCTCCGCCCAAGCCTGCAGGAAAAGGAACTTTTTTATCGAGGAATATCGACACATTATCAGGCAATCCCGCGCGTTCGAAAAAGGCTTTGGCGGCGCGAACACAGAGGTTATTATCACCGCAGATCGACTTGATATTACAATCAAACGAAAATGTGTCGGCGCATTCGATAACGACATCATCACAAAGCGTAACCGGAACCATAACCGAACGGAGTTCGTGGAATCCGTCGGAGCGTACGCCGGTTATATCAAGGGTTAAGTTAATTTTAGCGTAGGCTTTAATAATCATAATTTACTTATAAAGGCTTCCATACGTTCGATAGCCTTACGGATATGGCTTACCGAATACGCGTAGGAAATACGCGCAAATCCGCGTCCGCTTTCACCGAAAGCGCTTCCGGGAACTATTGCACATCCGTTTTCATCCAACAGACGTTCACAGAAGGTTTCATCATCGATACCGAATTTACGCAAGTCGGCAAAAACGTAAAACGCACCTTCGGGCATAAACGCATCGACACCGATACGGTTAAGCTCGCTGACTATAAGGTTACGGCGGGATTCATATTCGCCCTTCATATATTCGATATCG
>JAZSLN010000119.1:0-21268 GCA_045535385.1 Eubacteriales bacterium | reverse complement strand
GCCTCTGGTTCCTATACCGCCGCCGAGACGCGAAAGCTCTTTACCTCTGCCGGTCAAACGGGGCGCGGTATAACGAAGGCAGGCTATCTCGACCTGTAGCTTACCTTCTCCCGTAACTGCGTGGAGTGCAAATATATCGAGAATAAGCATAGTACGGTCGATAACCCTGACGTTCGGTATCTCTTTTTCAAGGTTTGCGATTTGGGAAGGTGTTAATTCATTATCAAAAACAACGAGCGAAATATCTCCGTCAGATTCGATAAAGTCGGCGATTTCCGAAACCTTACCGCTTCCGATATAGGTAGCTTTATCGGGGGCCTGACGGTTTTGAACAACACGCGCCGCCTCTTCCCCTCCCGCGGTTTCCAAAAGACGGGCAAGCTCGTCGAGCGAGCGCATGCATTTTTCGGCTTCATCCGTCGTAGATACCGAAACGAGCAAAGCGCGTCCCGAACCGGATTTGAGTTCTTCGGTTATATTAAGATTTTCCATTAGAAGCTACACCTCTTTTCAGACAAAAAGTAAAGCGGCACTATCCGTGCCGCTTTTTGGTACTTTTGAATTGCTACAATTAGTCGAGGTTGAACTTCTTCTTGAACTTATCAACACGTCCGCCTGCGTCAACAAACTTCTGTTTGCCGGTGAAGAACGGATGGCATTTGGAACAAATATCAACCTTAACGTTATCCTTAACGGACTTGGTAACATATTCAGCGCCACAAGCACACTTGATAGTAGTGGTCTTGTATTCGGGATGGATACCCTGCTTCATTTTCGTTTCCTCTCTTTCATATACTGAAGGGGACAACGCCCCAATATTTCACAAATAGCAGTATATCACGCATTGACCGAAAATGCAATACCTTTTTTAGTATTTTTTAATTTTTTTCGTAAGGTTGGGTCGGTACTTGCTTTTTATATAAAAATATACTATAATATACGGTGATTAAGGTTCTTTTTACGATTCGGAGGTATGATTTATGAAGCTCACCTATCTCGGCACGGCGGCGGCGGAGGGCTGGCCCGCGCTTTTCTGCAATTGCGAATACTGCAAGAAAGCCAAGGAGCTTGGCGGAAAGAATCTCCGCACACGCTCGCAGGCATTGATCAACGACGACCTTCTTATCGATTTTCCGTCTGACACCTACCACCACGTCCTTATGAACAAATTAGACCTTTCGGCGGTCAGATATTGCTTTATCACCCATTCGCATCAGGACCATTTTGAGCCTATGGATATACTTTACCGAATGGAAAGCTGTTATTCGCACAATATGACCGAGCCGATGCTCGACATATACGGCAACGCGGAGGTCAACCGCAAGTTCAACAAATTCTTCAGCCTCGGTGAGGAAGAGCTTCCCGCACAAGCGGCTATCCACGAGATAAAGCTTTACGAAACGGTCGAGGTCGGAGATTACCGCATAACTCCCCTTCCCGCATATCACAAAGTCGACGAAACCTCTTTCGTTTATCTTATCGAATCGAAGGACAAGGTCATCCTCTATCTACACGACACCGGACTTCTTTACGACGAAGTTTACGACTATCTCGCAAAAAGCGGACTTCGCGCCGATTTGGTAAGCTATGACTGCACCTACGTTGCTCTTCCCAGCGGCGGCGGTCATATGGGACTCGACAGCGTACCCGAGGTCAGAGCGCGTCTCGGCGGGATCGGGTTCACCGACGAGAAAACGGTACATATCGTAAATCACTTTTCACATAACGGTATTCTTATGCACGACGAGCTCGAAAAAGCGGCAAAAGAGATCGGATTCTTGTGTTCATACGACGGCTTTTCGATAGAAATTTAGGAGATTTTATGAAAACTTCAAAGAGAATTATTGCTTTAATAACCGCGATAATAACGGTACTTCCTCTCGTTTGCTTCGGCACATTCGCGGAGGGCGAAAAATCGTATATGTTCATCGACGGTGAAAACACCACCCGACAAAACGATTCTGCCGTTATATACAGCGGAACAGACAGTGTCACGCTCAACAGCAGAGGGTTCGACGTTGTTTTCAATTCCGACGGTGTTATCACGGAAATTTTCAAGGGTAACCTCGGCAACGACCGCACCATCACCATACCCGAAGGCGGTTTTGTTGTTTCATCGGTCGGCAAAGCCAACGAATGGATAAAGGCCAAAGCAAAAGCAGGCACAAAAATGGTTTACGACAGATATACCCAAAAGCTGTTTTTATGCAACGCCGACGGAACCTATGATCCCTATTTCACCGAGTCCTTTGCCGTAACGAACGAAAACGGTGATTACATCCTTTCGTCGGAGGAATCTACGAAATACAAATATTCGATAGCAGTAAACGCAGAGGGAGTTATAGTCTCCCGCGGAAGCAGTACGCCCCTTCCCGACGGCGGCTTTAGCGTCTCGGCGGTAACCGAAGCAGACCGCGAAAAGCTTATTATGTATGCAATCGTAGGCGGAAAATGCAGCGTAACCGACGGAATGGCTACCTTCACCTACGACAAAACCATGCACAAGCGTTCGGTTGAGCTTTCGCTTGCCAACGCCAAAGCAGAATTCGAGGCGGCAAAAAGCGAATACCGCGATTTCGATCTTGCCGAAGCGCAGAGTATTATGACCTCGGCAGAACAAAGCGCAACGACCGACGGCTTTACGGATTATATTTCCACCGCGTCATTCTTATATACCTGCGACACCGAAATCAAAAGCATCTGCACGTCCGACCTTCCCCTCGAGCTGAGAGCCGCGTTCCATACCCCCGACGAAACCAGCAAAGAAGAAGTCAAGGAAACGGTCGCATCAGCGAAGAAGGCGGGACTGAATTCTCTCGTGCTCCGAGTCAGCAACGGATACGGAACCTTTATTCCGCTTCCCGACGGATATAAATTCAAGCAGGACGATTATTTCGGCGGATTTGATGTTTTACAAAGCTATATCGACGTTTGCAACGAGGAAAATATCGCGTTGACGCTTTGTATCGACGTATATTATAACGAATATGCGATTATCGCGAACCGTAGTTGGTTGCTCGAAAACGATGACATCGGCTTGACCGACGATGCGCCCGAATACGAAACCGTTTTCGAAGGCGAATATTTCTCGCCCGCTTCTAAAGAATTCAAGGAATATTTCCTCAGTTACGTCGATTATATCATCGGCACCTATAAAATCGAATCTCTTATGTTCGATTATCTCAGATACCCGAAGTTTTCGGAGCTCACCGACCTCGGATATGACGACGAAACCATGACGAGATTTTCGGAATCGATCGACAAGCCGATCGGCGAATGCTACAAGATCCGCCAAGAGCTTTTCAATTCTCCGCTTTGGAAGGATTGGATAAATTTCAAGGTCTCTCTTGTTGACGACATGGCAAAATCAATATCCGAAACGGTACGCAACAAGCGAAGCGACATAACCCTCACAGCAGTTGCTATGAGCGACAGCGTCGATTATTACTATATGCAGAACGCGGCAGGCTGGATAGAAAACGGATATATGGACGGTCTTTGTATGGCGTTTTATGAACGCGACAGCGAAGAGAACGATCCTCTTCCCGATATCGCCTACAACAGCTCGCTGATAAGCGAAAAAACCGAAATTTTCGCAACCTACACCTCGAACGATAAATATCTTTTCACGGGATTTGACGTCAGCTCGGGATATTCCGAAAAGACAATAGCGAAAGCGATAAACGATGCACGCAGCGTCGGCGCGGACGGATTCATATTTACGAATCTCGAAGATTACATATCGCAGAGCGGATTGGATTTTTCTCTCGATATTATGAAAGCCCCGGCTGTATCTCCTCTCGGAAACAAAGACGAGGTTATGAAATCCGTTCTTGAATATGCAAAATCGAAGATACAAAGCCGTATTTTGCCGATGGAAGGATGCGACCAAGCGACAGCCGACAGCGCTATCGCCGAAATTGACACAAAGATCGCGCTTCTTAACGAGGGCAAGCTTACCAACGAGCTTATCTCCGAATTAAAAAGCAATATCGCGATGATATTCGCTTCGTCGCCCGCGAAAAACGCGGTACTCAGAGAATTTGATGCGATGACAAAGCTGTCAAAGCTCGCAAAAGAAGAGGTCGAGGAGCTTCTCCCGCCTGATATCAACAACGATGTCTCGAGCGAAACAAATGACGAAAGTAAAGAGCAGGACGATAAATCCAAGGACGAAAGCAAAAGCAAATATCCCGTATTCGAAGAAAGCGACGGAGAATCGGGAATCGATATGGGAAGCATACTTATTTTTCTTTTCGTCGGCTTGGCACTCGTCGCCTCGATAGCCTTTATTATTGTGTTTGCGGTAAAAAATAAAGAAACAAAACCCGTAAACCGCCATATGAAGAAAAAGGAAATCGAGCCCGAGGATACGGAATCGGAAGAATAATTCCAAATAAAGCGTAAAAATAATAATCTTTTTGTTGACTTAAAAGATTATATGGTGTATAATTAAAAAAATTAAAGTCCCCGGAGGTAATCAGAAATGAAACATATCAAGACTATCGAAACCCGTAACCTTTGCGAAAGCGCTAAGAACGGCGGATGCGGCGAATGCCAGACTTCCTGCCAGTCCGCTTGCAAGACCAGCTGCGGTATCGCAAACCAGAAGTGCGAAAACAAAAAGGAAAGCAAATAAGTTTTTCGGAAGTGCCGCCCGCGTGGCGGCACTTTTTCTTAATATAACGCCCAGAGGAAAAATATGATTCATCAATATAAACTCAACGGATACAACATAGTTTTGGATATTTGCTCCGGTTCGGTTCATTGTGTGGACGACGTTGCGTACGATATTATCTCTTTATACGAGGATAAAAGCAAAAGCGACATCCTAAATGAAATGAAGAAAAAATATATCGGCGTCGACGGCATAACATCCGAGGATATCGAAGAATGCTATGACCAGATAACCGAGCTCAAAAACAGCAAAAAGCTTTTCACTCCCGACACCTTTGCGCCTATGGCAGGCGACCTCAAAAGGAAAACCTCGGGTGTTGTCAAAGCGTTATGCTTACATATAGCGCACACCTGCAACCTCAATTGCTCATATTGCTTCGCCAGCCAAGGTAAGTATCACGGCGACAGAGGCTTAATGAGCTTTGAAGTCGGCAAACGCGCTCTCGATTTTCTTGTGGAAAATTCGGGAACAAGACGGAATCTTGAGGTCGATTTCTTCGGCGGCGAGCCTTTGATGAATTTCGATGTTGTAAAACAGCTCGTCGAATACGCAAGAAGCATCGAAAAGAAACACAACAAGAATTTCCGTTTTACACTCACCACAAACGGTATGCTTATCGACGACGATGTTATCGATTTTGCGAACCGTGAAATGAGCAACGTGGTTTTAAGCCTTGATGGCAGAAAAGAGATCCACGACCGTTTCCGCGTCGATTACGCAGGAAAAGGAAGTTGGGACAGAATCGTTCCCAAATTCCAAAAGCTCGTTGACGCACGCGGCGGAAAAGATTATTATATGCGCGGCACCTTTACCCACGCAAACCCCGACTTTTTGAAGGATATCGAAACCATGCTCGACCTCGGATTCAACGAGTTGAGTATGGAACCCGTTGTTTGTGCTTCGGGAGATCCGAGCGAATTGACCGAGGAAGACCTCCCTATCGTTCTCGAGCAATACGAGAAGCTCGCACAGCTTATGTTAAAACGCGAACGCGAGGGTAAGCCCTTTACCTTCTATCACTATATGATAGATCTTACCGGCGGTCCTTGCATTTACAAGCGTATCTCGGGTTGCGGCTCGGGTACGGAATATATGGCGGTTACTCCCTGGGGCGACCTTTACCCCTGCCACCAGTTTGTCGGCGACGAAAAATTCAAGCTCGGCGACGTTTTCAACGGAGTTGACAACATAGAAATCCAAAAGGAATTTGAGGATTGTAACGTTTACGCGCGCAAGGAATGTACCGATTGCTGGGCAAAGCTTTATTGCTCGGGCGGATGTGCCGCAAACGCATATCACGCTACCGGCTCGGTCAGAGGCATTTACGAATACGGATGCAAGCTGTTCCGCAAGAGAATGGAATGTGCCATTATGCTCGCAGTTGCAAAAACCTTTGACGAAGAATGATGACTACGCCGATTTGCGATTTTGTACGGGAATACATTAAAACAAACGCGGTAAGGCTTCATATGCCCGCGCACAAGGGGCTTCCCTTCCTCGGATTTGAAGCCTTTGACATAACCGAAATAAACGGTGCCGATTCGTTATACGAGGCATCGGGAATAATCGCCGAGAGCGAAAAAAACGCATCTGCGCTTTTCGAAGCGGACACGTTCTATTCGACAGAGGGTTCATCGTTATGTATACGCGCGATGGTATATCTCCTCAAAATAACCGAAAATCCGCTTATAATAGCTTCGCGCAACGCACACAAAAGCTTTATCACGGCGGCGGCTTTGACCGATTCGGACATACATTGGCTCAGCCCTTCGGAGAATAATTATCTCGAATCCGAAATCAACTTAGCCGAGCTCGAAACGGTTTTGAAGAACACCGAACGCAAGAGCGCGGTTTATATCACTTCTCCCGATTATTTGGGGAATATTGCGCCGATAAAGGAAATAGCCGACATATGCAAAAAATACGGTGCCTTGCTGGCGGTAGACAACGCGCACGGTGCTTATCTTAAGTTTTTGCCCGACTCGTTACATCCTATCGACCTTGGCGCGGATATTTGTTGCGATTCAGCCCACAAAACTCTACCCGTGCTTACGGGCGGAGCCTATCTGCATATTTCAAGCAATGCTCCGAGTATACTTAAAGAACGCGCAAAAGATGCGCTTTCGCTTTTCGGCTCGACAAGTCCGTCGTACATTATTTTACAATCTCTTGACAACGCGAACAAATATATTTACAATGAATATAAAGATAAATTACGTCAATATATTTCTTTGATCGATTCCGCGAAGAAAAATCTTTCGGATAACGGGTTTACGTTAAAAGGAAACGAACCCTTGAAAATCGTCATCGATTCGAAGCAATACGGTTACTTTGGGCACGAAATAGCTTCTTTTCTCGAAAAGAACGGTATCGTTTGCGAATTTTATGATCGCGACAATATTGTCTTTATGCTCTCAACGGAAAACGGCATTGAAGGTATCGACCGATTAACGGATACGTTATCCGCACTGCCCAAAAAGAGCGTTATTGACGAAGCTTCTCCGAGAATATCGTTACCCGAGCGTGCTTTATCTGTCCGCGACTCGATTTTTGCCGACAGCGAAACGTTAGACGTCAAAAGCAGCGAGGGTAGAATCTTCGCAGGCACGAACATCGCTTGTCCGCCTGCCGTACCGCTTATAGTTGCAGGTGAGATCATAAACAGCGATACGATCGAAGCGTTTAATTATTACGGAATCACCGAATGCAGAGTTATTAAGAATTAAAACATATACTATAATAAAGGGGAGGGACAATTTGTGAAAACGGCATGTCTTGTTATTACAATCGTTCTTTGTGTACTGTTTATTATTCTTCCGATATTTGAGTTTATCGCGTGGGTGGGTGATATCAACTTCACGCTTTACAGCGAGCTCGTCATTCCGATAATTCAAACGGTCATCGCCGTTGGCTCGGCGATCGCGGTTTTTATTATGCGACCCGAATTCGGGATAGCCGAGAAAATCTTTGCAAACCTGCTTACACCCATCGCGCTTCTTAACGCGCTTTGCTTCATCGATTGCAACAGCATCGTTCCGATAATACTTGCGATCGTTTGCTGCGGTGCTCTGTTTGCCATCTACATCAAATTTGTCCCCGATGGATTTTTCAAAGCAACCTCCGCCGTATTCTCGGTATTGCTTTCGGTCGCCTTCGTTGTAGGATATTTGGTTATAGGTGTACTCGGTGATGTTGTTACCGAACGAAGCGTAACCGAAACGATAGAGTCGGGCGACGGCACCTACGTCGCAGAGATTTCGTTAGCGAACAGCATTCTCATAGGCGAAGAAATGGAGGTTCGCGTTTATCCCGCCGAGCCCAAGGTTCGTGCGTTTATAGGTTCTTACACTTACGACCCCATTTCGGTTTACACCGGTCAGCCTCACGAAACCCAAACCGCAACCGTCGAATGGAAAGATGACAGCACATTAGTCATCAATGGTGAAGAACATAAAATAAGTTTCGAATAAGACAAATGCCGCAAGTAATAACTCTTGCGGCATTTCCATGTCTATTTATTTTTTATATCGATATAATCAAACATGTCCACCCTGCCGTCAGAGTTTATATCTGCGCGTGTGAACTGTTCGGAATCGAGCTCTGTATTTCCGAGAATCGCGTTTTTAATCAGACTCATATCCTCCGAATCGATTTTTCCGTCATAATTCACGTCGCCTTTTTTTGACACACCGAAATACCGAGCGATAACAAGAGCCTCTGCCGTTGCCAGCGATTTCAAGTTATCATCATCCAAAAGCCATAAAGCAGCCCTTTCATTGGTATGGAAGGAATGCTCGATAAGATAGTAAAGAGGACATCCTGCCTCGCGCGCACCGCGAAGGACGCCGTAATATTCCCAATCGCCTTTAGTGCTTTTTCTCGTTTTAACATATCCGCCCGACGCATCCATAATTTCGGATACCGCCCTCGCCAGCTCAAGTCCGAGCGTATGCGAATCATTGATATTATCATATGATGCATAAACGTCGACGCGGTCGACCTTAGAAGAGGAAGACGCGTTCGAATGAAGCGATATGAACAAGTCGCAACCGCTTGCCAGTTTTCCGCGTTTTGTTACTTCCAGATCCTTTTCGGGGTCTTTGCGGGTTTTCGAAACCTCGAATCCGTACAGCGCCAATTCCTCTGCGAGTAATTCGCACAGCACCCACATACGGCGTGATTCCCAATAGCTTTTGACAACGGGACTTTGGTTGTAGTCGGCATAATGCCCTGCATCAAGCATAATCTTAATTTTTTTGATTATTATTATGTGCTTTCGTGTTTGGCTTTCCCCTGTATACAGTATAACAAAAGACCGCCTTTTTTGACAATCGGCGGTCTTTAAGAAAATCGTTATATATAATTATTGAAAAGCGACAGTTTCTATACGAAATCGCTTTTTTGTCCCACCTTTGTCGCAGAAACACGTCCGTTGGTGGTTTCGATCAGATCGGCAACAAATCCGTCGGCAAGGTTATCGCGCACCGTAACCGTCATGATCACGTCCATACCGAAATCGCTGTCCTCGATTTTAGCGTTAACCGACGAAACGAGAGGCATTATCTTTTGATAATCGGAATAATTGCACTTCAGCTCAAGAAGAACGAAGGTTCCGACCTCCACAACACCGGCTTCCTTAATAGCACCCGAAGCGGCAGCGGTATAGGCGCGGACAAGTCCGCCGGTACCTAAAAGTATACCGCCGAAATAACGCGTAACGACAACGGCAACATCGGTCAAACCCGACTTACGAATCGAATCGAGAATCGGCATTCCCGCGGTGCCGTGAGGCTCGCCGTCATCGGAAAAGCGGGAAGCAAAGCCCTCGCGAAGCACGTAGGCGTAGCAATTATGGCGCGCATCCGAATGCTTTTTCTTGATCGAATTTACATAAGCGATCGCCTCTTCCTCGGTTTTTACCGGGGCGCAATATCCGATAAACTCGCTCTTTTTTTCAACCAACGTGAAGTCGGCTGAATTACGGACTGTTTTGTAATCCATCAGCCGCAAAACTCGTTATAAATAGATTTGATAGTGTCATTAAAGTGGATCTCGTCAACACCGATGATGATGTTAAGCTCACTGCTGCCTTGGTCGATCATACGGATGTTAATGCCGTTATCAGCGAGCGCGTTGAAGATTCTTGCGGCAGTACCGGGCATACCCGCCATATTTCTTCCGACAACGGCAACAAGGCAGATACCCTTATGCCAAGCGAGATGGTCGGGGTTTACTGCGGCACGGAGAGCTTCTTCAATAACCTCTTCCCTGCCCGATATATCGGACTCGTTTACAACGACGCTCATAGTATCGATACCCGAGGGTAGATGCTCGAACTGAATACCGAGCTCGGCAAAAGCCTTAAGAACACGCATACCGAATCCGAGCTCTTGGTTCATCATATCCTTTTCAATACGGATAACCGCAAAGCCCTTTTTGCCCGCGATACCGGTAATTATATCGTCGGTAGTATATCCGTCGGCGGAGGTAAGAATAAGTGTACCTGCGTCAGAGGGACGGTTGGTGTTACGAATATTTATGGGAATACCTGCGATCTTGACCGGGAAAATACTGTCTTCGTGAAGAACAGACGCACCCATATAGGAGAGCTCGCGAAGCTCGCGGTAGGTAACGACCTTTATGGGGTGGGGATTCTCGACAATACGGGGATCGCACATAAGGAAGCCCGAAACGTCGGTCCAGTTTTCGTAGATATCAGCCGAAACCGCACGTGCAACTATCGCGCCCGTAACGTCGCTTCCGCCGCGGCTGAAGGTTTTGATCGAGCCGTCGTGCATTCTGCCGTAAAAACCGGGAATGACAGCATTCTTCAAGCCGGAAAGGCGCTCCGACATAATAAAGTTGGTTCTGTCGGCATCAAAACGTCCTTCGGAATCGAAGAAAATAACGTTCGCCGCATCAATAAATTCGTAACCGAGATAGTTAGCGAGGATTATACCGTTAAGATATTCTCCGCGCGAAGCGGTATAGTCAAGGGTGGTGCCTTTCGAAAGCTTTTCACGGATAGCCGCAAATTCGTTTTCGAGGCTAAGAACCATACCGAGACCCGAAATAATATCATTATAACGGCTTTCGATCTCAGCAAAATCGGAGGACCAATCCTCACCCGAAGCACTCTTCTTATAGGAAGAAATAAGCAGGTCGGTAACCTTGGTATCACTGCTGAAACGCTTTCCGGGTGCGCTGGGAACAACAAAACGGCGGGCAGGATCCGCCTTAATAATATCTGCACATTTTTTCATCTGCTCCGCCGAAGCGAGAGAGCTGCCGCCAAATTTGACGACCTTATTCTGATAAATCTTTTCCATAATCACATTTCCGTATATAAATTATAAAAAATTTCATTTTGTATTTTATCACAGTGTTAACAATAATTCAATAACATTTTTCACAAACAAAACGGATATGTTATGATTATATGCACAATTTTGCCCGAAAGCACTTGACAAAAGGGATGAAAAACGATTAAAATGGTTTGGTGAATTAATACGGATAAATATTTGCTCCCTTAGTTAAATGGATATAATAAATCCCTCCTAAGGATTAGTTGTGAGTTCGATTCTCGCAGGGAGTGCCAAAAGCGGTGAGGTTTGCCTCGCCGTTTCTGATTTATACGTTATTCTTTTATACTATTGCTCTGGGGGTATGACTATGAACAAAAACGAAATGATAAAAGCGGCGTTCGAGGAAGGATTCCACTCCGCCGAAGTGATAGACACCGAAAAAATCGTATTTAATGCCGCGTTCCGCCCTTATTGCGAAGAGAATCTATGCGGACAATACGGCGCCAACTATTCCTGCCCTCCCGATTGCGGAAATCCCGAAGAAATGAAGGCGCGCGTAATAAGCCATAAAAAAGCGCTTGTTTTACAGATGAAATGGAAAATAAGCGATTTCAACGACACTGCCGTATTCAAAGAATCAAAGCGCGTACATAACGCTTCCGCGATAAGATTATTAAAGCGTATAAGAGAAGCCGGGCACGATTGCTTTATGGTCGGTTCGAGCGGATGCAACCTGTGTAACCCTTGCAAGCTTCAATTAAAAGAGCCCTGCGCGTTCCCCGATTACCGTTTTTCCTGTATGTCGGCTTATTGTATTTACGTCAAGAAGCTCGCCGAAGATTGCGGTATGGAATACGACTATAAGGACGGAATTCTACCCTTTTTCGGCATGATAGTTTTTGATTAAAAAAGAAGATGGACGAAGGCGTTGTATCCGTAAGGACACAACGCCAGTTTTATTTGCCTAACGGCAAGTTATATTGCTTTGCAGTTATATTTGGGATTCTCCCAAGTGATATTGCCTTCGGCAGTTAATGCAAGTGAAATACCTAATAAAAAACCGACAGAGCAATAATGATTGTCTGTCGGCTTCTAACTTATAGTTCAAAAAAGGATATCCCGGATTCGATAGCATTCTTTACTTTTGTTAATGCTTCAATTGCTTCTTCTCTGGTTTTATAATATGCAATACCTTCCCAACAGCTAACTCTTGTTTGTATCAGCAAAGAGCAACCGTCAACACGAAGTCCACCATAACAAATAAGCAATTTGGATTTATCCGGACTAAGCACCTTCGTTTTTTGTTTTGCTCTAACAACAGTTCCATCTTTTAGAACAAACTCAAAATTAGAAAAAACTTCGCCTATTGCTTCGGATACTGCTTCTTCTATAGCGTAATCAACTTGGTCAACCAAAGCATCTTCAAGCATATCTTCCAATCGGGAAGATAGTTCATCTATAATAAAATCCATGTCAAAGTTTTTATTTTCATCCATTTTTATTTTCTCCGTTACTCTTACTCCGCATAAACCTCGACTTCGTTAAGGAAGCAGAAGAGACCGTTCAGCTTAAACTCGAATTTAACATATCGTGCGGATTTACCCTTAGCATCAACAGCAGACCAATAGATAGCGCTCGCGTCGGAATTTATCGGGAGATCACCGATAGCTTCAAAGTTCTTTCCGTCAGATGATATATATACTTTTGCAGACGCAGGGGCGTTTATACCCGCCGTACCGCCGTTACAGATATGAGCGCGGAGGGTCGAAAGGTCGGTCTCCTTTTCGAGATCGACGGTAATATAGCCGATACCGTTTTCGGTATTAAGTTCCTCGGGCTTCAATTCGGAGGAATTAAAGAAGGTGAACCAATTACTGTCGTAGGTAAGGCCATTAGTATATTTACCGTCGGTAAGGAGCGCCTTATAGTTACCGTATCCCTCTCCGAGTTGACCCGAAAGAGTGTAGGACTTTCCGCCCGAAACGAGTGTGCCTTCGGGTTTGACCTCCTCGAAGGGTTTTTCGACCTCAAAATCATCGGGAAGCTTACCGTCGGGGTTGTATTTGAATAGCCAGATACATTCGGTATGAACCTCTTTACCGGTTTCGTGGAGAACACTCTGACCCTCATCAAAACGGGTGAAATAGAGCTTATTGCTCGAAGTGTTCATATCCCAGAACGAGGTTTTATAGTTCGCATCCTTAAACTCGTTAACCGTGTCCTTGAAAGTATTGATACGCATATCGAACTGATATTTAGGCTCGGTATAACCGTAAACAATAGCGCGCGTAGCCTCGTTACCCTGGTTGTGGGGGCCCGAATAGTCTGCCGCGCCAACCTTCAAGGTTTCGATAGTTTTAAGCAGCTTTCCGTCCTTCGAATACATTTCGCACCAAAGTCCGTAGCGCTTATCTATCGGGAACATACAAGAATAGTTTCTTGAATGGTAGGCATCCTTAACATATTTATAGTCGACGTTAAGCTTTACCTGAGGACCCGACACCGTATATTTACGGGTAAGCTCGGCATAAACGTCCGCTTCGGTATAGGTTTTAACGTTAACTCCGTCATAATCGCCGATACTGTCGCTGTTATCGTCGGGAATCCAGAGAAGCTTTGTCTTTTCGATAATATGAACACGGTTTACGGTAGCCTTTCCTTTATCCAAATCGAGCTTTTCACCGGTCTCCGCGTTATAAAAATCGAGAGAGATAAGAGCCTCGTTTCCGTGGTTACCTCCCGACCACACAACGGTATTTTTCTGAGTCTTTACCTGGTGCACATATTCCAAATCGGTGCTTCCGCCGACAAACATATGTGTCTTTCCCGACTTGTCGACCAAAAACCATTTGCAAAGGTTATAAGTACCCCAAGGTCTTTTTTCGATAGTAAGTGTGAGCTTTCCCGCATCGGTGTTGCAAGTAAAAGTATATTTATCCGCGCTCTCCTTTTCTACGACGGTCTCGTAGGACTTTATCTCTTCGGGCGCACCGGGATTTTCGATGGTATCGTAATCGTTAAATCCCCAATATGGAAACATTTTTTCTTCCTCCTCTTTTTCGGAAGTATAGGACGAATTATCGTTTACGCTTTCGTTATCCGACGAGCTTTCGTCGGTCGAACCGTTACAAGAAGCGAACAGACACACGCACATCAATGCCGCAAGGATAAAAAACAATAATCTTCTAAGCATAAACACCTCTGTTATTCCAAATCCAAATCAATAGACATATCGCCGATCCAGTCGGAGAATTCGATTACGTTATCTTCAATAAGCATATCCTCATTAAAATCGGCAGGAGCTTCAAGATAGATGGTTTCGGGGATCTCGGTAGAGTAATCATTAAAATAAATTGTCATAGACGGAGTTACAACCGCGCAAAGCTTATCGCCCTGGTAATAATACTTATCGTAGCCGTTAGCCTGCCCTCCCGCAGCAGAGGTCGAAAGAAAGGTTTCGCAATAATAAGTCTTGCCATCGAGCTGTTCCTCGGCACCGTTTATAAGATTAACGAACATCGTATAATTATATCCCGAAAAAAGGAAGGTCTGACCGCGGTTGGAAATATAAGTATCGTACTTTTTAGCGGACATATTTAACTTATGGTAATATTTATTTTCATTGCCGTTATAAAAAATCTCATAGCTGTCGTTAGCGGTGCCGTCTTTATCTACAATCGTAGTTACGGTAACACCGTCGGTAGCCTGCGAATAGGAATATCTCGTTCCACCCGCAGTAACTACGGTCGCGTCATACCAGAAAACGCCCTTCGACATCTGAGCGTAAAATGCCTGGGTACGGTTGGCATAGGCTATCTGCGACTCGTCATCGCCGTTATTACAGGATACAAGCGTTACGACGAGAAGAACCAACGTCAAAAAAATCAACGATAAACGTTTCATATTATAAAAATCCTTTCGTTGCCGTATTAACGCTTCTATTATACCTCATAAGCGTTTTTTATGCAATACTTATTTTTTGATATCTATTGAATCGCGGTTTCTAATATGTTACAATTAATTCGTAGATTTTTAGTAGGAAGGTATTAATTATGGTATTACGCACTCCGCCCATGGGATGGAATTCCTGGAACACTTTCGGTACCAACATCGACGAAAAGCTTATTATGCAGACTGCTGATATTATGGCAGAGAGCGGTCTTTTGGATGCAGGATACGATTATCTCGTAATCGACGACTGCTGGTCGGAAAAGAAGCGCGACGAAAACGGAAGACTCGTGCCCGACAAGGTGAAATTCCCCAACGGTATGAAGGCTGTCGCCGACTATGTTCATTCAAAAGGTCTTAAGTTCGGTATGTATTCCTGCGACGGTAACCTCACCTGCGCGGGTTATCCCGGCTCGTTCGATTACGAATTTATCGACGCGCAAACCTTTGCGGAATGGGGCGTAGACTATCTTAAATATGACAACTGCTTTAAGCCGCACGACCAGCAGGGCTCGCTTCTTTACAGGCGTATGGGTCTTGCCCTTGCAAATTGCGGCAGAGATATATGCTTTTCCGCCTGCAACTGGGGCGTAGATGATGTTAAGACTTGGATCAAATCCACGGGCGCTCATCTCTGGCGCTCGACCGGTGATATAAACGACAGTTGGGAATCGATAAAGAATATCGCGGAGCTACAGCTTCAATACCTCGATTCCAACGGTCAGGGTTGCTTTAACGATATGGATATGCTTATAGTCGGTATGCACGGCAAGGGCAACGTTGCCGTTGCAGGCTGCACCGACGAAGAATACCGCACGCATTTCTCGTTATGGGCTATGTTCAATTCGCCTTTGATGATAGGCTGCGACGTACGCAATATGGACGACGCGACCAAGGATATCCTTATGAACAAGGAAATCATAGCGATAAACCAGGATGCGGCACAAAGACAGCCGTTCAAATGCGGTTATTGGTGGACTCCCGAATCGGGTGTTTGGGTGTTCGCGAAATATCTCGACGGCGGCGATATCGCGCTCGGTCTTTTCAATTTTTCGGACGGATTTTCCGATCCCTACGTATCGTTGGACACTCTCGGAATCAATCGTGTTTCGGGCAAAGCTGTTGCTATACGCGACCTTTGGACGCACGAAGACCTTGGCATATTTAACGATTGTTACCGCACCAATGTGCCCGCCCACTGTTGCAAAATGCTTCGTTTGAAGGTCGTAGATGCAAAATAAATGTGTTAAATGCGGAAACGCTGTATCCTCCGATGATATCGGCGCGACAAAGAAATTGATCAACCGCGGAGCAACAGAATTTCTTTGTATCCCCTGCCTCGCCGAAAAATTCGGAGTTTCGGTCGAAAGACTGCACGAAAAAATAGAATTTTGGCGCGAGTCCGGTTGCTTGCTGTTTGCAACAAAAAAAGACAAATAAAAGAATGGCTATCGTGTTTGTACGATAGCCATTTGTTTTATGATTTCGCATCGAAACGATTTTTGCACCTGGGGCAGGTGATCGTTATATTTCCTCTTCCGCGGGGAACGCGAAGACGCGATTTACAAAGAGGACACTTAAAGTATTTATGCTTTCGGTCCGCAAGACGCGAAAAGAAGCTCGAAACACTGCGAAAACGTTTTTTGACTGCGTTCCAATACTTCATAAAGACCGCGTTCTCTTTACGGCGGTTATAATGGTTACGTGAAAAGGCACGCAACACCCAAAGTGCAAGAAGAGCAAACTGGATAAGCATCAGCGCCAAATCAAGATAACCCTTGGCGAACATCGAGATCAATCCGCAAACAAAAGAAACTACTACGATAAATATGTTAAGCTGGTCGTTGCCGTAACGGCCGTACATAAATTTACGAAACAAAATATCACTTCCGAGAAAAATAATTTATTTGTGTTTAGATTCAAAATTCCATGCAGATGCACACATTTCATCCAGACTAAGGTTTGCCTTCCAACCGAGCTCAAATTCAGCTTTGGAGGCATCGGCATAGCATTCGGCGATATCACCGGGACGACGGGGTGCTATCTGATAAGGTATCTTAATACCGTTTACACGTTCGAAGGCGTTGATTATATCAAGAACACTGCATCCATTGCCCGTTCCGAGGTTGTAAACCGATACACCCGGCTCCGTCAAAGCCTTCAAAGCGGCATAATGACCTGCCGCGAGGTCGATAACGTGGATATAATCGCGCACGCCGGTACCGTCAGCGGTTTCATAATCGTTGCCGAAAACGTTAAGGTGGGGTAAGATACCCTTCGCAACGCGGGTAACGTAGGGCATAAGGTTATTCGGGATTCCGTTAGGATTATCGCCGATAAGTCCGCTCGGATGGGCTCCTATGGGGTTGAAATACCGCAAAAGAACGACCGAGAAACGTTTATCCGAAACGCAGAGGTCCTTAAGTATCTGTTCTATATAAAGCTTGGTCGTACCGTAAGGGTTCGTGGTCGAAAGCTCAAAATCCTCTTTTATCGGAACGGTTTTGGGTTTACCGTAAACGGTTGCGCTCGACGAGAATACAAGCTTAAAGCAATTATGCTCTCGCATTTCCTCGATAAGGTTAAGAGTTCCGACGATATTGTTGCGGTAATACTCGATAGGCTTTGCAACCGATTCACCGACCGCCTTCAATCCCGCAAAATGGATAACGGTATCTATATCGTTTTCATCAAACACCGTTTTGAGCGCGTCGCGGTCAAGAAGGTCCGCCTCGTAAAATTTGGGACGAACGCTCGTGATAGCCTCGATAAAATCGACAACTTCAGCTTTAGAATTACACAAATTGTCGAGAATGATAACTTCCTGTCCCTTTTCGATAAATTCAACGCAGGTATGCGAACCGATATAGCCGGTACCGCCGGTAACGAGTATACTCATAGAGCCCTCCGCAAAATATATATTACAAGTTGAGTATATAGCGCGCTTTCGTTTTTGTCAAGCAGTTAGGTTTTATTATTATGTGAACTTTTAGTTGACAAGAGAGAAAATATCATATAAAATCAATAATGGTTAAATTTGCGCAGAAAAATTATTTCATACGTGAATATTCGAGCATATTTTCCTCATCCTATACAGTATACTTTATTTGGATACTTACTCAAAAGGAGCGCGGAAGATATGAAAAAAAGAACGGTTATCATTTTAGCGGTTACGACGGTTTTCGCTTTGTTATTTACGGCAGGCTTGATTCCTTTTATAAGAAGCAACGACGTATTTTCGGGTTTTTCCGCGGTAGACGCAGATAATGTTATAAATTTCAACGGCTATATGCCCGAAAATCCTGCCGAAAGTGCGGTAATTATCGACGCGGACAGCAAAAGCGTTCTTTATTCGAAAAATTCGGATTCCCCGAGAGGAATGGCGAGCACAACAAAGATTATGACGGCCCTTGTCGCCATAGAAAACTGCAATCCCAACGACGAATTTACGGTTCCGAAGGAAGCGGTAGGTATCGAAGGAAGCTCGGTATATCTTAAAGAGGGCGAGGTGCTTTCCGTTCGCGAGCTTTTGTATTGTCTTATGCTCGAAAGCGGAAACGATTCCGCAGCAGCGCTCGCTATATGCGTCGGCGGAAGTGAAAAGAAATTCGTCGAAATGATGAACGACCGCGCCTCCGAGCTCGGTCTCGAAAACACGAGCTTCACCAATCCTCACGGGCTAAGCGACCCCGAGCACAAGACCACGGCTTACGAGCTCGCCGTAATAACCGCAGAGGCGATGAAATACCCGTTATTTCGTGAGATAACGGCAACAAAAACGCTTCGCGTCAGATACGACGGCAAGGAAAACGCACGTCCGCTCGTAAACCACAACAAACTGCTTTTTAACTATCAAGGCGCTATCGGAATCAAGACGGGATACACAAAAGCCGACGGAAGATGTCTGGTAAGCAGTGCTTCAAGAGACGGTTTAACGCTTATCGCGGTTACCCTGTCCGACCCTCACCCTACCTCGACGCACAGAATGCTTTTGGATGCGTCCTTTGAGCAGTACGAAATGCGTCATATCGCCGACATCGGCGAGCTTCACGTAGAGATTCCGATAAACGATTCCGAAGACTTATTCGTCAGCGTTTCGAATCCGACCGATATTTCGATATGTCTCCCGCGCGGGGCGGACGTCCGAATCGATCTATCTGTACCCGAAAATATCCGCGCGCCTATCGAAGAAGGCGAAATAATCGCTATCGCAAAATGTTATCTCGGTGACACCGAGGTTCACATAATTAATTTAGAAGCCACCGAAGCCATAAAGGAGAAAAAGAAAAGTCTTTTCGACATTTTCGGAAAATGAGTATGGAAGACATCAAACTTCAAAAATACGTTGCCGACTGCGGACTTATGTCCAGAAGAGCGGCGGAACGCGAAATAGAAGCCGGTAATTTCGAAGTAAACGGAGTTACCGCTTCGATCGGAATGAGAGTAGACCCTCAAAACGATGCCGTTACCTATAAGGGCAAAAGCGTTACTCCCGACAGCGGCAAAAAGGTTTACATAATATTAAACAAGCCCAAGGGCACCGTTACGACGATGAGCGACGAAAAGGGCAGAAAGAGCGTTAAGGATATCGTAGATATCGGCGTTCGTGTCTACCCGGTAGGCCGGCTCGACCTTAACAGCGAGGGTTTGCTTCTTATGACCAACGACGGCGAGCTTGCAAACGCGGTTATGCACCCCTCGGGAGAAATCAAGAAAATATATTCCGTAACCGTCAAGGGTAAGATCCAAAACGAAGAATTAGACCGACTTCGCGCGGTACGCGAGCTTGACGGTGAAAAAATCGCTCCCGTCGGAGTCGAGCTCGTCAGCAGAAACGATACCGAAAGTATTATAAAATTCACCCTCTCGGAGGGTAAAAACCGTGAAATAAGACGCATATGTGAGCAGGTCGGCGTATTCATAACAAGACTTCGCCGTACAACGCTCGGCCCTTTACAGCTCGGCAACCTAAAAACCGGAGAATTTCGTGAACTTACCGGAAACGAGCTGCGTGCGCTTAAAAACGCGGTAATAAAACCCAAAAAAGGAGACAAAAGAAAATGAGCGAAGTAAAAACCGAAATGACCTTCGAGCAGGCACTCGCAAGGCTCGAACAGATAGTACGTTCTCTCGAAGGCGGAAACGTGCCTTTGGAGGATCTTATAAACCTTTTTGACGAAGGCACAAGCCTCGTCAAGCTTTGCACCGAGCGTCTTGATAAAGCCGAAGAAAAGGTAAAACTGCTTCAAATGAAGGACGGTGTTCTCACAGAGGAGGATTTCGGTCAACAATGAGTTTCTTTAACCGTTTGAATGAAACCGCAGATCTATGCGAAAAGCGTCTTAACGAAATTGTTTCCGGCAAACGCGCGAATTTTGCCGAAAAACTTAACGATTCTATCGGATATTCGCTTCTCGGAGGCGGAAAAAGACTTCGCGCATATATGACTCTCGAATTTTGTGAGCTGTGCGGAAGAACGGCCACAGGAGCTCTTGATTATGCCTGCGCATTGGAAATGATCCACGCCTTTTCGCTTATACACGATGACCTTCCCGCGATGGATAACGACGATATGCGCCGCGGAAAGCCTTCAAACCACAAGGCTTTCGGCGAAGCCACCGCAATTCTTGCAGGCGACTCGCTCGCTTTGGATGCGTTCGGGGTCATATGCAGCAGCTCGGAATACTCACCTTTCCAAAACGAAAAAGCGGTTATTCTTCTTTCCGAAAAATCCGGTTCCGTCGGTATGTGCGCGGGTCAGCAATGCGACCTCGACGGTGAAGGAAGAAAAATATCGATCGATGAATTGAAAACACTCGTTGATCTTAAAACCGGCGCCCTTTTCTCTTGTGCTTGTATGCTTGGCTGTATCGCCGCAAACGCAAATCAAGAGCAAATCGATGCCGCCGAAAGGTTCGGTCTTCTTTGCGGACGCGCTTTCCAAATTACCGACGATCTTTTGGATATTCGTTCCACCCCCGAAATGCTCGGGAAAACGGTAGGAAAGGATATAGACCAGGAAAAAAGCACCTTCGTTTCGCTCCTCGGCGAAAAGGAAGCGGAGGCGTACGCTAATAATTGTGTTACCGAAGCAAAGGATTGCCTGAGCCTCTTCGCGGACGGCGAATCAAAGTCGCGGCTTATCGAATTTTGCGACTATATTTTGGTACGTAAGAAATAGACTTGTAATTTTAATTAATATGTGATATAATCTAAACAGATGGCGCAGTATCCTAGTTATTCCTTCGCTGCTGAAAGCGTGCCTAAAAATACGCGTAAAGGCAAATCGATGAAGCTCCTTGTGCTTGCTGTCTACGCCCAGTTGAGGGTGGGTGCT
>JAZSLN010000067.1:0-7924 GCA_045535385.1 Eubacteriales bacterium | reverse complement strand
TCGCCCTTTTCGTCGTTCTTGAAAGTAGTTTCGACATATGCAGGAAGGTCTGCACCTTCTTCGATATAGTCGCCGTAACGACGGTAGAAGCTACCTACAGCCTTATGACGGCAAATAACCTCGAGTCCCTTGCCAAACACTTTTGCAGGAAGAACTTCCATAGTGGTATTTTCAAGGTCAGCGTTAACGTAATGGGTCTTGATGCCTGCCGCATTAACTTTTTCGAAGAAATAGATAGACATACGGAGATTTACATCGCCGACGCCTTCGATGGTAAGACCTACAGAGTTTTCGCCGGGATCGAACACACCGTCTTTGCCGGTGCAGTCATCCTTAAATTTGAGAAGATAATTACCATTGTCGAGAGCGAATACATCTTTTGTTTTTCCGGTATAAACAAGTTTCATTTTTTAGTTCTCCTGTATATTAAAATTATTATTTTAGAAATTAAAGTTTGGAAGCGATGTCTGCATCCTTTTCAAGAACCGCAGCAGCATCGGACGCACGTTTTTTATCGAGTTTATCAGCGAGGTCTTTATCCTCTACCGCAAGAATCTGAGCCGCCAAAAGTGCCGCATTAGCACCGCCGTTCACAGCAACCGTTGCGACGGGAATACCGGTAGGCATTTGAACTGTCGCAAGAAGCGCATCCATACCGTCAAACACCGGACCTTTGCAGGGAATACCGATAACAGGAAGCGTAGTGTTCGCCGCTACAGCACCCGCGAGATGAGCCGCCATGCCCGCTGCAGCAATAATAACACCGAATCCGTTAGCGCGAGCATTCATCGAAAAATCGCGAGCCTGTTCGGGCGTACGGTGAGCCGAATACACGTGAACTTCGAAAGGAATACCGAGCGAAGAAAGCATATCGGTCGCTTTTTTGATTACGGGCAAATCACTATCACTGCCCATTACAATTCCAACTTTTTTCATAACCGCTCCTAAATAATCTAAATAAATACAAAAGGGCGCACTTACTCAACAGTAAATGCGCCCAGACGGTCGGCTTTTAACCTCAAAAAGAGGTTACAAAATACGGCAAAATCATCAAAAACGACAGCCGAGAGTTCTTTGTTCCCTTGCGGTGCTCCGCAATAATCCGTCAGTCGCAAAGAACTTAATATCAACGACAACGATTATAACATAACCTACAATTTATGTCAATACAAAGGGCTACATTTTTAATCTTTTTATGTCAAATTTAATGTACGTTTTTACTAATCTATACGAGCTTCGCAGTATGCACATTTACGGCTTCCGTCGAGTTCGGAAACAGTACAAGCGTTGACTATAGTTATCTCGGTATTGGTTATACAACGAGGATTGCAGCACTTTATGTCTTTGCAAGGAACAAGAGGAGAACGGACATCCGAAGGGTTGTTCTCGGCATCCTTAACGAGCTTCAAAATAAGCGCTTTACGCATATTTTTCCCATTAAAGACCTGTTTGAAATAGCAGGCTCTCGGATCGGAATCAACATCGACACTGATTTCGTCAACTCTGGGAAGGGGATGGAGAATAGCCATATCGGATTTAGCAAGGGTAAGTTTATCGGAATCAAGAACATAGCTTCCCTTCAAGCGCTCATATTCCGCCTGATCCTCGAAACGTTCGCCCTGAACACGAGTCATATAGAGAACATCAAGCTCAGGAAGAGCATCTTCGAGAGATGCCGTTTCTTCGTAGGGAATATTGTTATATTCGATAACTTCTTTTTTGATATATTCGGGAAGGGCAAGCTCATCCGGAGAGATCAGCACGATTTTTATTCCCGGATAGCGTGAAAGCGCGTGAATGAGCGAATGAACGGGACGACCGTACTTCAAATCACCGCAAAAACCTATCGTAAAGTCGGAAATACGTCCTTTTTCGCGATAAATCGTAAGAAGATCGGCAAGCGTTTGAGTAGGATGCGCATGTCCGCCGTCGCCCGCATTTATAACCGGTACAGTTGCGTTACGCGAAGCAACCATAGGTGCGCCCTCCAAGGGATGGCGCATAGCAATTATATCCGCGTAGCAGCTAACGACCTTCGAGGTATCGGCAATAGTCTCGCCTTTAGTTGCAGAGGAGCTTCTCGCATCGGAAAAGCCGATAGCGCTTCCGCCGAGCTCGATCATAGCCGATTCGAAGCTCAAGCGCGTACGCGTAGAGGGCTCGTAAAATAGGGTTGCTATCTTTTTTCCGCGACAGCACTCTGCATACTTGCCGGGGTTATCGATCATATCGCAAGCGGTATGAATAAGCTCATCGATTTCTTCAACAGAAAGATCGACAATGTCTATAACACTTCTCATTGTTTTGCTCCGTTAATTGCAAGATAATTCTTTATACGTTCAACGTTTTCTTTATTGGAGTCATCTTCCTCAAGATACTCTATTATATCATAAACATCGACGACGGAATACACAGGGAATCCGAATTCCTCGCCTACTTCAGCCATAGCAGATTTATCGGTTTGTCCTTTTTCCTTACGGTCAACCATTACGAAAGTAGCGGCAACCTTAACACCCTCAAGAGAAGAAAGAATAGCCATACTTTCACGTATAGCGGTTCCGGCAGTAATAACGTCCTCTACTATAACGACTTCTTCTCCCGCCTTGGGAACATAGCCAACGAAAACACCGCCCTCGCCGTGGTCCTTAACTTCTTTACGATTAAAGAAGAACGGAACGTCAAGACCATTTTTGGACAGGGCGACCGCAGCAGAGACCGCGATAGAAATACCCTTATAAGCAGGGCCGTACAAAACGGTCTTTTTGTTTCCGATTTTTTCGTTATATGCCTTAGCATAAAACTCGCCGAGTTTAGAGATCTGATCGCCGGTTTTGATTTCTCCGGCATTTATAAAATAGGGGATTTTTCTTCCGCTTTTTGCGGTAAAATCACCGAATTTCAGCACGCCTGCGCTCTGGAGAAATTCGATAAACTCTCTCTTATATGCTTCCATTTTACACCTCAGTCAACAAATTCTTTTACACAACGCTCATAGGCTGCAACAGGATCTTCTGCCGCAGTAATGGGACGTCCGACAACAATATAGACGGAACCGATTTTCTTCGCCTCAGCAGGAGTCATAACACGTTTTTGGTCTCCGATATCGCCGTCGGCAAAACGAACACCGGGAGTTACGGTAAGAAATTCGGAGCCGCACAAATCGTGAACCTTACCCGCTTCGAGGGGAGAGCAAACAACACCGTCGAGGCCCGCAAGCTTAGCGTTATTTGCATAATGCATAACCACTTTATCGATCGGTTCTTTAATCCAAAGATCGTTTTCCATACTCTCTTGGTCGGTAGAAGTAAGCTGAGTAACGGCGATAAGAAGGGGACGGGTTCCGTCAGGACGGGTAAGTCCTTCGAGAGCACCCTGCATCATACGAATAGTTCCTGCCGCGTGAAGATTACACATATCAACGTCGAGACGCGAAAGAACAGCCATCGACTTTTTAACGGTATTAGGTATATCGTGAAGCTTAAGGTCGAGGAATATCTTATGACCTCTTGCCTTTAATTCACGGACGATAGAAGGACCTTCTGCATAAAAAAGCTCCATGCCTATCTTAACAAAAGGTTTTTTGCCGGTAAACTTATCAAGAAACGCAAATGTCTGTTCAGCGCTCGAAAAGTCACAGGCAACAATTACATCCTTACCCATTATTTTACTCCTCCTATTATATCTTTAAGATTTTCGATTTTATATTTTTCCATAACGCGAGGAAGATCCTCAACGATATTTTTACATACAAACGGATCGACAAGGTTTGCCGCACCGACTTCGACCGCAGTAGCGCCGGCAAGCATCATTTCGACAACGTCCTCGGCAGAGCTTACACCGCCCATACCGACGACAGGAACCGAAACCGCGGAAGCGACCTGATACACCATACGAACGGCAACGGGGAAAATCGCCTTTCCCGAAAATCCGCCCATCTTATTAGCGATTACGGGTTTTCTTGTGCGAAGGTCGATGCGCATTCCGAGCATAGTATTTATAAGGCTTATACCATCGGCACCTGCATCCTCGCAAGCCTTCGCAATAGCAACAATATCGGTTACATTAGGCGAAAGTTTAACGATTACAGGCTTTGTTGTAACAGCCTTAACTGCGCGTGTAACGGCAGCAGCCGCATCGGGATCGGTACCGAAGCTCATACCGCCGCCATGAACATTCGGGCAGCTGACATTAACTTCAAGCCAACCCACCTGCTCGCATTTATCGAGTTTTTCGCAGGTATACGCATAATCTTCAATAGAAAATCCGCTGACATTCGCCATAACCTTTTTATTAAAGCATTTTGAAAGCTTGGGGAGTTCTTCGAAAATAACCTTTTCGACACCCGGATTTTGAAGTCCGACCGCATTTATCATACCCGAAGAACATTCGGCAATACGAGGAGTCGGGTTACCGAAGCGGGGGTCTTTTGTAGTTCCTTTGAAGGAAAAAGTACCAAGGATATTTATATCGTAAAGTTCGGCAAATTCGTAGCCGTAGCCGAAGGTTCCGCTGGCAGGAATAACGGGATTATCTAAAGTAATACCACAGAGATCTACATTCATTTTTCCCATAATATTTCCTCCTTCACGAGCACGGGACCTTCCTTACAGATACGCTTATAACCGGTAACTGTCTTGCAGGAGCAACCCATACAAGCACCGAATCCGCACCCCATTCTTTCCTCGAAGCTATACTGTCCCGAGGTTTTCGAAGCGGAGAAAACAGCCTTAAGCATAGGCTCGGGGCCGCAGGAATAGGTATAAGAATACGCTTTTTGCATAAGAGCGGTTACGAATCCCTTTGTTCCGTAAGAGCCGTCAACGGTAGTTACACCAACTGTGCAACCGAGGTTTTTGAATTCTTCTTCGCAAAAAACCTCGTCTTTAGTATTAAAGCCAAGGATAACCGAAACCTCTTTGCCCTCGGAAATAAGCTTTTTGGCGAGATTATAAAGAGGAGGAACACCAACACCGCCGCCTATAAGAAGCGGTCTATCGCCCGAAGGAGCAGTATCGTATCCATTTCCGAGTCCCGTAAGAATATCAAGAGTACCCGAAGTCATTTCCGCCATTTGGGCAGTGCCCTTCCCTACCACCTTATAAATAATGGTTACAGATTCTGAATCGTAATCGTGAACCGAGATAGGACGACGAAGGAAGAGTCCGTCCAGCTTTATATTTATGAACTGACCGGGCGCAGTGATAGCGCTGGTATCGCCCTTAAGACGCATTCTCATAACAGAATCGGTCAGTTTTACATTTTCGGTGATTTGAAACAGAGATTGCTTCATAGTTACCGCCTTTACAATAATTACGAATCGATAGTAGAAATAGTAAGCGTAGTTTCTTCAAGTACATCAAGAAGAACACGTACAGTATCAAGAGATGTGAAGATAGAAACGTTATTTTCGGTAGCGCATCTGCGAATTTCGTAGCCATCACTCACCTGATCGGGAGAGCTTATATCTCGGGTATTTATAACATACGCGATATGGCCCTGACGGATAGCGTCGGGAATTTCGTTACTGTCTTCATTGATCTTCTTGAGAATATGGGTACGTATACCGTTACTCTTCAAGAATTTAGCAGTACCCTCGGTAGCCTGAATATTAAAGCCGAGGTTATAGAAACGGCGGATAAGAGGAAGCGCTTCTTCCTTATCCTTATCTGCAACTGTAGCGAACACGGTACCGTAATTTTGGAGATGCATACCGGACGCCTGAAGAGCCTTATAAAGCGCGCGGTTAAGCTTATCATCATAGCCGATAGCTTCACCGGTAGACTTCATTTCGGGAGAGAGGTAAGCATCAAGGCCGCGTATCTTATTAAAGGAGAACACAGGGACCTTTACGTACCAACGCTTCTTTTCGGCAGGATAAATATCGAATATTCCCTGCTCTTTAAGACTCTTGCCGAGAATAACCTCGGTAGCGATATCGGCAAGACTATAGCCCGTAGCCTTCGAGAGGAAGGGCACGGTGCGGGAAGAACGGGGGTTAACCTCGATTATGAACACGTTATCATCTTTATCAACGATAAACTGAATATTGAAAAGACCGATTATTCCGACACCCAAGCCGAGCTTTTTAGCATATTGAAGAATCGTGCCTTTTACCTTATCGGAGATACTGAAAGCGGGATATACACTTATGGAGTCGCCACTATGTACACCGGTACGCTCAACAAGTTCCATGATACCGGGTACAAAAACGTCTCTGCCGTCGCATATCGCATCGACTTCTACTTCCTTACCCTGGATATATTTATCAACAAGAACCGGCTTATCTTCGTCGATTTCAACCGCGGTACGGAGGTAACGGCGAAGCTGGTCTTCGTTTGCAACGATCTGCATAGCTCTGCCGCCGAGAACGAAGCTCGGGCGGACAAGAACGGGATAGCCGATTTCCGCCGCAGCAGAAATACCGTCCTCGATATTGGTTACTGCCTTACCCTTGGGCTGAGGAATGCCGAGATTTCTCAAAAGGTTTTCGAAAGAATCGCGGTTTTCGGCACGGTCTATCGCTTCGCAATCGGTACCGATAATCTTTACACCGCGTTTCATAAGCGGTTCAGCAAGGTTAATAGCGGTCTGTCCGCCGAGAGAAGCTATAACACCGATAGGCTTTTCAAATTCGATGATATTCATCACATCTTCGGGTGTGAGCGGCTCGAAATAAAGTTTATCGGCAGTAGTATAGTCGGTAGAAACGGTTTCGGGGTTATTATTTACGATTATTGCCTCATAACCCGAATTCTTAATCGTAGTAACGGCATGTACGGTAGAATAGTCAAATTCCACACCTTGTCCTATACGAATCGGGCCTGCGCCGAGAACGACGATCTTTTCTTTATCGGTAACTACAGAACGGTTTTCACCGGTATAGGAAGAGTAGAAATAAGGTATATACGCACCGGTATGGCAGGTATCGACCATACGGTACGCAGGAAATATCGAGTTATCCTTACGGATATTAAATACATCGATTTCGGTCATTCCCCAATATTTTGCGATAATCTTATCGCAAAAGCCGAGCTTTTTAGCTTCTTTAAGAACCTCTACGTCGCCTTTGGAGGATTTTATCTTAGATTCCATAGCAACGATATTAGCAAACGCTTCGAGGAAGTATTTTGTAATTCTCGTTATCTCGAAGATTTCGTCAACAGAAACACCGCGGCGCAAAAGCTCGCAAACCGCAAAGATATTATCGTCCTTGAATTCACCGATATAGGTAAGGATTTCCTCGGTGGGCATATTCACAAACTTAGGAATCTGATAATGATCCGCACCGGTTTCGAGCGATCGAACAGCCTTCAAGAAGCATTCTTCAAGATTCGAACCGATACTCATGATCTCCCCGGTAGCCTTCATCTGGGTACCGAGAGTATTGGGAGCGGTAGCGAATTTATCGAACGGGAAACGAGGAAGCTTCGCGATGACGTAGTCAAGGCTGGGTTCAAACGCGGCGTTGGTATTAGCAATAGCAATATCCTCGAGCGCCATACCAACCGCGATTTTCGCGGTAACGCGAGCTATCGGATAGCCGCTTGCTTTAGACGCAAGTGCACTGGAACGCGAAACACGGGGATTAACTTCTATGAGATAATATTGGCTGGAATTGGGGTCGAGAGCAAACTGAACGTTACAACCGCCTTCTATCTTAAGTTCGCGTATGATCTTAATAGCACTATCGTTAAGCATTTTCAAATCGTGGTCATTAAGCGTCATAATAGGAGCAACAACCACAGAGTCACCGGTATGAACACCGACAGGGTCGACATTTTCCATACCGCAAATAGTTATTGCGTGGTCGTTAGAGTCGCGCATAACCTCAAATTCGATTTCTTTATAACCCTTAACGCTCTTTTCGATAAGAACCTGATGAACGGGAGAGAGCTTGAAGGCATTGATACCTACTTCGATAAGC
>JAZSLN010000093.1:0-13396 GCA_045535385.1 Eubacteriales bacterium | reverse complement strand
GGGGATATTTTCAACTATCGATTGATATTTATCGGTCGATTCGTCTTCTATCCAGACCACAACATTAAGGCTTTCGTTGTTTCCGATCGCATTAAACTCCGCTAAAAGCGAGTCGGGAATCTTTGCGTAAGCCGCCTGAATATCCGCCGAAAGAACAGGAGAGGATGTAAGAGTAAGTATAACAAAAACCATAAACATTGATATAAACAATTTTTTCTTGTTTTTCATAGTGATGCTCCTTTTTGTGATATTGTTTATTTTCAAATCCGAATTATTACACTATCAAAAAAGCCCATCGGTACCACCCCTTTTTCGCATACATTGTGAGATTTTTTATCTCTCACTATATAAATAACAAAAAGGGCGAAATCGTCTATAAAAAAGTTTATGTTTTTTGAAAAAAATATTTTCTAACGTCTTGTATAAGGGAAATCGGGTTTACGGTTTTCGAGCGCGAGGGAGATGATTTCATCCATTTTCGCAACCGTTTCGTCGGTAAACATAAGTGTTATAAGTCCGACTCCGCATTTTTTCAGCTCGTTTTTTCGGTCGAGGCGGTAGGCGGGAAGCGAATTATAGATAATATTCGTATGGTTCGGCGCGCTTATAACGGGAAAAGCTGCGCCGGTACGGTCAACAAGAGAAGAAAAGCATTTATTTTTATTCTTACAGCCCGAAATATTACGTATAATACAGGTTCGGGTATACATAAGAGGGGTTCTTCCGTATCCGATATATTCGAGCGCGCATCTGCTTCCGCGCGCAAACCTGCCGTCGGTTTCGGGAGAAAGCATCACCGACGAGAAGGAATATTTTTCGAGAAGCGACAGAGTCTCTCTGTTCACGGTATTGAACGCATAATCGGAATGGAGATAAAAGCCCTCGCACAGGCCGATATTATAAAGCGAGGACACGGTTGCGTTACGGATTCCCAATTCATACGCGGTTTTTATCTGTTTTTTCACCTCGTTCATTTCTTTCCCGAAAACCGAGCGGGGGAGAACGACCGAGATCTTATCATAATATTTCGCGAAGCGTTTATCCGTGCAATCAGAAAGCGGGATATCGATTCTCGCGGCAGAATCGGCATATTTCGAGAGCAATTCATCCGAGGGCAGTCTTCCCTCAAAGCGAAGAACAAAACCGCGCTGAAGCTTCGGATCAAGCGTTTTTTCCTCGTTGCGTTCGGGCAGAATCATCGGCGACGGGGTTACGGCATCTACGCGTTCGGGACGGCGTTTATATTCGGGAACTCTATAAATCGATTTATCCGACAGCCGTTTATCCTCTTCCCTTCGGATACCGAACATATCGGGGGTTATTTTCGAAACGAAATATCCGTCGGTAAAGCCCGAGCGCGAAAAAACATCCGAAAGGATCTTCATCTCGTTCGGGGTCGCGTTACGGTTTTCGTCGATCAGCTTACGGTAGATCGAGGTTACCGCACTGACGTAATCGGGGCTCTTCATACGGCCCTCTATTTTAAGGCTCGTAACACCTATATCCGAAATTTCTTTAATATGGCTCGCAAGACACATATCCTTAAGTGACAGCGGATAGCGGTTATTACCCTTATAAGGCAAACGGCAGGGCTGGGCACATTCGCCGCGATTACCGCTTCGGTTGCCGATAACAGAGCTCATAAGACAGCCTCCGCTTTCGCTCACACATATCGCTCCGTGAACAAAAATCTCGGTTTCCAAGCCTGTTTTTACAAATTCGGCGATATCCTCTTTCGGCAATTCTCGCGCTACAACGGCGCGTGTGAAGCCGAGCTGTTTAAGGTACACGGCATCGTCAGCCGAATGTATCCTCATCTGAGTGCTCGCGTGGAGAGCAAGCGACGGAAATTCCTGCCTCAAAACACTCGCAAGCCCGAGGTCCTGAACGATAAGAGCATCGGGACGCACCGATTCCGCAAGAAAGCGCACGTAGTCGATAACCGCCTTGAACTCGCGGTCGAAAACAAGAGTATTAAGAGTTATGTGAAGACCGACGTTTGCGCTTCGGCATAACTTCCCTGCGCGAACCAGAGCATCGTTATCAAAATTCGAAGCATTTATACGCGCGTTAAACGCGTTACCGCCGAGATATACCTCGTCAGCACCTGCATCGATTGCCGCTTTCAATGCCTGCGGACTGCCCGCAGGAGCTAAAAGATAAGGCATTTATTTCCCTCCTCTCAAGCACGTGTGTTCATCGTGCTCATATTATAACTTATTACATCTTATATGTCAAATGTGTGTTAATTCTACATATTGAGGTATTATTTCACATAAGACGGCATAAATTGCTATTGAAAAGAACGTCAAAATGTGATAGAATTGATTGAATATACGCTATGGAGGCAAAACATGATAGCTAACCCTACTTTTTTTGAAAACGAGGGCGGAAGAAACAACGGTTACGACATCTTTTCGCGCCTTCTTAAAGACAGAATAATTCTTCTTTTCAACGAGATAAACGACGACCTTGCCTGCAGCATCGTAGGACAGCTTCTTTTCCTCGAGGCGCAGGATCCCGACAAGGATATCACCATATATATCAACTCCCCCGGCGGCAGCTGCTCGGCAGGTTTTGCGATCTACGACACAATGAGAAGCATCAAGTGCGACGTTTCGACCGTTTGTGTCGGTTCGGCTTGCAGTATGGGTGCTTTCCTTCTTGCCGCAGGTACTAAGGGCAAGCGTTACGCGCTCGAAAACAGCGAGGTTATGCTCCATCAGGTCATCGGAACGGCAGGCGGTCAGGCGTCCGCCGTTATAATCGCGACCAATTTCGCGCGTCGTACCAAGGACAGGATCAACCGTATCCTCGCCGAGAATATCGGAAAGCCCGTTGAAGAGATCGCGCGCGACACCGAACGCGACAACTGGATGTTCGCCGAGGATGCGCTCGCTTACGGCGTAGTAGACGAAATTATCAAGAAAAAATAATCCCTTTCACGTAGGTTATTTATGTTATTTGGCATAACGGCTTTGAAGGTTTTGATGATGGTCGCCTATGGTGTACCGGGATATATTTTAGTCAAAACCAAACTTTTAGGAGAAGACGCGGCGAAGGTTTTCGCTAAAATATTGCTTTACATTTCTTCGCCCGCGCTCTGTATTCAAACACTCAACACGGTCGATTGCACTCCCGAACGGCTTAAATCGATGGAGCTTTTCTTCGTCGCGGCGGCGGTATCGCAGGTGTTGATCATATTGGTCTACCGTCTTATTTTCCGCAAAAAGGTGAAATCCGATGACGGACACAAGGTTTGTGCCGTTGCGGGCGCCTGCGGAAACGTAGGTTTTCTGGGTGTTCCGCTTTTGAAATTTCTTTTCCCCGACAACCCCGAAATAATCCTTTATTCGGCTATGTTTTCGATTACTATGAACATAATCGGCTGGACCATCGGTTTATGGTTTATGACGGGAAACAGAAAATACATTTCCTTAAAATCGATTTTTTTCAATCCGTCGACGATAGCGTTCGCAATCGGATTTACGCTTTTCGTTACGAAGACCAAGCTCCCGAGTCTTCTTGCCGAATATGTCGGAATGCTCGGTACTATGTCGACGTTTGTATGTATGACTGTTTTGGGTATGCGGCTGGCGACGAAAAAGCTCTCCAACGTGTTTCTCAACACCCGCGTTTATATCGGAGCTCTATCGAAGCTTTTTATATTCCCTTTGGTCGTTCTCGCGATATTTTATCTTCTTCCCGTCGATCCTTCGGTACGCGCGGCGGCTTTTGTGCTCGGTTGCTGTCCTGCGGCAACGATGATCCAAAGCCTTGCCGAAACCCACGAGGGCGATTCCGAAACGGCGGCTAACATAGTTTTATCAACAAGTTTGTTTTGTATATTAACAATTCCGATTATGTGGACTGCATACAACGCATTGTTCATATAATCCTTCGGAGGCGATTTTATGAAAAAGACAGTAGCTATTATCTTCGGCGGCGAGTCCTCGGAATACGAGGTAAGCTGTGTTTCTGCGGCAAACGTTGCCGAAAATCTCGATAAAAATCTTTTTGAGCCGATTTTGGTCGGCATAACGAAGGACGGAAAATGGTGGATATTCGGCGGAAGCACCGACGATCTGCGCAACCATATCTGGCAGGAAAAGCGTGCGCTTCTCACCCCTGCCGTTATTTCGCCCTGCAAGGCACATCACGGTTTGATTTCCTTCGACGGCGCGAACGGCAGCTTTGAGATCACCCGCGTTGATATTGCTTTCCCCGTAATGCACGGCAAAAACGGCGAAGACGGCACCATGCAGGGCCTTTTAGAGCTCGCGGGAATCCCCTACGTTGGCTGCGATACCTATTCTTCGGCGGTTTCGATGGACAAAGCGGCAACAAAGACCATCGTTGAAGCGGCAGGCGTACCCGTTGTTCCCTTCGTTTCGGCTTATAAGAATTGCGATATCGAAGCGCTCTCGAACGAATGTGAAGAAAAATACGGTTATCCCGTTTTCGTAAAGCCTGCCAACGCAGGAAGCTCGGTCGGCATAACCAAGGCGAAGAACCGCTCCGAATTAATAAACGGTATTAACCTCGCCTTCGAGCACGACAAAAAGCTCTTGATCGAGCCGAACACCGTCGGACGTGAAATCGAGGTTGCCGTTTGCGGCAACTGCAAACCCTTCGCGTCGGTTTGCGGTGAGATCGTCCCCAACAGCGATTTTTACGATTACGAAACCAAATACATCGCCGACAACGCCGATTGCCTCGCGCCCGCGCCTCTTGACGAAAAGACCTCGGACGAAATACGCGCTCTCGCAATAAAGGTCTACACCGCGCTCGGCTGCAGCGGTTTTTCGCGCGTCGACTTCTTCCTTACCGAAAACGGTGCGTTCCTTAACGAAATAAATACCATCCCCGGATTCACTCCGATAAGTATGTATCCCAAGCTTATGGCTTGCATAGGAATTTCCTACAGCGAGCTTATAACCAAGCTTCTTTCGCTTGCGGAGGGGTGCGAGGAATGAATAATTTACCAATAGGTGTTTTCGATTCGGGCTTAGGCGGTCTTACCGCGCTCGACGAGCTTCACCGTCTTATGCCGAACGAGGATATCATCTATTTCGGCGATAGTGCACGTATCCCCTACGGCACGAAATCACCCTCGGTTATCAGAAAATTCGCCCTTCAGGATGCAAGATTTCTTGTTTCCAAGGGCGTCAAAGCCATACTTGTCGCTTGCGGTACGGTAAGCTCCAACTGTCTCGACGATATCGCGCAGGAAACCGGTCTTCCCGTTGTCGGTGTTATCGATTCGGCGGCAAAAAACGCTTCGGATATCGCAAAAAACGGCAAAAAAACCGTCGCCGTACTCGGAACGAGTGCGACGATAAAAAGCGGTGCGTACGAGCGCGCCCTTAAGTCGAACGGTATCGACGATATTATAAGCCGTGCCTGTCCGATGTTCGTTCCGTTGGTCGAAAATTGGCACCCCGATGAAAACGATTCGGCTACCAACGCAATAATTTCCGAATATCTTTCCGATATATCCGAAAGAAAACCCGATTCGGCTATACTCGGCTGCACCCACTATCCGTTACTTGCCGATGCGATAAAAAAGCATCTCCCCGAAACGGTGCTTATAAGCTCGGGCGCAAGCGCCGCCAACGCGCTCAAAGAAAAAATCGAAGCGCTCGGTCTTTCGAACGGCAAGGGCGGAAAGGTCGAATATTATACCAGCGACGACGCGGTGCTTTTCCGCACAAACGCCGAAAAGTTCCTGAAAAACGGTCTTGACGGCGAAGTAGAACATATTGACATAGAACTTTTTTAAGGATAAAAAATGAAAATTCCGATAGATATTCGCGTCCGAAGCGAAAGGATTTTTTCCGATATTACCAGACGTCATTCGGGCGAGGAACGTCCCGAAACCGATGATTTCAGCGTTTCGGGCACTATGAAAACAACAAAAGAGGGCTTCCGAATCGAATTTTCCGAGGACGAAGACCGCATAACCACGCTTATTGATGTATGGAACGGCAACACCGTTTCGGTAACAAGGCTCGGGGAGATCAATTCGCATATGGTATTCTCCGACGGCAAGGTATATACCTGTATCTGCAACACCGGATTTTTTCCGCTCCAGATGCGCGTACGTACCAAAAGATTAAGCAACACGCTTTCCATCCAAGGCGGAAGGCTGGACATCGATTACACAGTGGAAATCGTCGGAAATCTTGCCGAACGCAACAAGCTCAGCTTCTCGGTTTCACCCGATGCAAGTATAATCAAATCGTAAAAAGGATAGAAAAATGTCCGATAAAAGAATTAAGATCCCCTCCGACAGCCTTATAATCCTGCCGAAGGAGATATTACAAAAACTCAAAACAGCGTCTGCTGAAGAGCTTAAAACGCTTATATATTATTATGCCGAACCCGAAACGAGCGTTTCGGATGCCGCACGCGAAACCGGACTTACCGTTGCGCAAATCGAAGCTGCATCCGCCTTTTGGCGCGGTGCGGGGTTGTTTGCCGAATCGGAAGCAAACAAAAAGAAGGTTGCGTCCGACACGAGCGCCTATCGCAATTACGACAGCGAAACCATTGCAGGCGCGATCGAAGGCGATAAGGATTTCGCCTTTATCTGCCGACTCGCAAGCGACAAGCTCGAAAAGATACTCAACAAGAACGACCACAGCTCGCTTTTCTACCTTTACGATTTTGTACGTATACCCTCGGCGGTCATATGCGGAATAATCGAGGATTGTTGCGCCAACGAAAAGAAGAGTATGCAATACATATTCAAAAAGTCGGTAAGCCTCTACGAGGAAGGCATCGACAGCTATGACAAGCTCGAAGCATATCTCGCACGCAGAGCCGCGATAAACAGCGACATCGGCAAGCTGAGAAAGCTTATGGGTATGGGCGACCGTGCGCTTACCTCGAAGGAAAAGAAGCTTTTCGACTGTTGGTTCGGCGATTGGCAATTCCCCTTCGATACCGTTCAGCTCGCCTACGAAAAAACCATCGATTCCACCGGCAAGCTTTCCACAACGTATATGAATGCGATTCTCCGCCGTTGGCACGAAAGCGGATTTGAAACCCCCGAGGACATCGAAAAGGGCGAGGCAAGCCGAAGCCCCGATATGGAACACAGCTTCGAGGGCGACGAATTTATCGAAGCTGCGCTTTCGCGCGGATTTGACGATTGAGAGGTTTTGATATGAAAATAAACGAAGCCCTTAATATTAAAGACGAAAAAAGAACAAAAGCGATAAAAGAGGCGGATATGCGCCGCGACGAGCTCCACTTGAGGCTCCCGCGCGTCGCCGAAATAGATGCACAAATACGCGCTTTTTCTTTCCGCGCGCTGAACGGAGAGAGCGCCGATAAATTACGCGCCGATTCCGAACGTCTTAACGATGAACGCGCAAATCTTCTTACGGCGGCAGGCTATTCACCCGATTACGACGAGCCTAAATTCGAATGCTCCCAATGCAACGACAGCGGCTATGTTAAGGACTTGAAGGTTTGCTCCTGCGTTAAAAATATGGTTGCGAACAGCAATTATACCGAGAGCTCGCTCGCAAGAGGTTTGATCGACAAGAATTTCGACAACTTCTCGCTCAAATACTATTCCGAAGAAAACGGCGAGCGTATCCAAATGGAAAAAGCCCTCAAGGGCTGTAAAAAATATGCCGAGAATTTCCCCAACGACGAAGCGGCGGGCATATTGTTCACCGGCGGTACGGGTCTCGGCAAAACCCATCTTTCCGCCGCCATAGCCAACGCAGTCGCGGCAAAGGGTATGAGCGTTATTTACGAATCCGCACAGCAGATCTTCGACACCTGCGATGCGGTAAGATTTAATAGATTAGAGCTCTCCGAGCGCAAAAAATACGAAAATTGCAAGCTTTTGGTCATCGACGACCTTGGTGCGGAATGTATCACTCAATACAGCGTTTCTTCGATTGCGAGCCTTATCGACCTTCGTATCGTAAACGGAAGAAAAACCATTATAAGCACCAACCTTACCCCGGATAAAATCAGAAAAACGTACGGCGAACGCACCTATTCCCGACTTTTGGGCGAGTTCCGAGTGCTCAAATTTATGGGCAAGGATATAAGAATGCAAAAAATAAAAGGTATTTATTAAAATATGAAAAAGGTCAATATTTATACCGACGGAGCTTGCAAGGGAAACCCCGGCGCAGGCGGATGGGCAGCCATACTCGAATACGAGGGCAGAGAAAAAGAGCTTTGCGGCGGCGAAAGATCCACCACCAATAACCGTATGGAGCTTACCGCGGCTATTGAGGGTCTGCGCGCGCTCAAAACGCCCTGCGAGGTTGTGTTATACAGCGATTCTCAATATCTTGTCAACGCGATAAATAAGGGTTGGCTTGATAATTGGCAGTCGAAGGGCTGGCGCAAGGCGGACAAATCGCCGGTTTTGAACGACGACCTATGGAAAATCCTTGTCGGGTTATTAAATATTCATTCGGTTGAGTTTATCTGGGTACGCGGCCACGACGGACACGCGTATAACGAGCGTTGCGATGCGCTCGCAAGCGGCAAGGCCGAGGAGCTAAACACTTAAATGAAAAAATTCGAAATCAAAAACTTTCTTCTTCTCACGCTCGCGGGAGAGGTAAACGCGTTCGGCGTTACCCTTTTCCTCGCGCCTGTGAATCTTTACGACAGCGGAATTTCGGGTACTTCGATGCTTTTATCTCAATTGACGCCCGAATGGATGTCGTTATCTGTTTTTCTTTTGATTCTTAATATCCCGCTTTTCCTTTACGGATTGAAAAAGCAGGGCGTGCATTTTACGATATACGCCATATACACCGTCGCTATGTATTCGCTCTTCGCCTGGATCATCAACGACATTTTGCCTATCGACGTTACTATGGCATCGCCTCTTGCCGAAAGCGATTTACTGCTTTGCGCCTTGTTCGGCGGTTTGATTTCGGGCGCAGGAAGCGGTCTTGCGATACGTTTCGGAGGCGCGATGGACGGCATAGAGGTGCTTGCCGTCATCTTTGCAAAGCGCATCGGCGTAACGGTCGGTACGTTCGTTATGGCATATAACGTTTTTCTTTATGTGATATGCGGTCTCGCGATAAACAGCTGGATTCTCCCGCTTTATTCGATAGTCGCTTATATGGCGGCGCTGAAAACCGTCGACTTTATCGTCGAGGGCTTCGACCGTTCGAAGGCGGCTATGATAATCACAAACCGTCCCGACGAGGTCTGTGCGGCACTTTCGGAAGAATTTTCGAGCGGTATGACCTTGCTGAACGCAAAGGGCTTTTATTCGCAAACGGAAATGACCGCGGTATATTTCATCGTAAACCGTTTTCAGGTCGGACGTATGAAAAAGATCGTTCATGAGCTTGACCCACGCGCATACATATCCATAAGCGAAGTCGCAAACGTGTTCAGCTCAAACGCAGACAAATAAAATAAAAGATTCGTGATACCTAATACGTGATCACGAATCTTTTTGTTTTCGCGGGAATTGTGTTAAGAAAAAATAAAGGATATATTAAGAAAAACGCGTAAAATATTATATAAGCTATATAGTATCCTGCGAGGATCGTATGATGCCGAAGAACGCATTTTGCATTTTGCATCATATATCTTTCGCAAGGAATCAAAAATCCAAAAAGGAGTATCGATATGAAAAATTCGAAACGCAAATTTTCCTGCTTTTTGCTCGTTTTATGCTTGATATTGCAGGTAACGTCTATGACCTCATTCGGCGAAGGCACGAGCGCGCCTATCCTTACCTTCGGCGAGTCATCAATCACCGAAACCGTTTCGGGCGAGGGTTATTCGATAGACGGAACTGTTTTGACGATAAGTGCCGACGGTACTTATAAAATCACCGGAAGCTGTACCAACGGCAACATCGAAGTCAAAAAACAGTTGACCGACGTTACGTTAATATTGGACGACCTTACCCTTACGTCGGTAACAGGCGCACCTATCGTGGTAAAGAAATCCAGCACGGTAACCATCCATATTGAAAACACCGTAACCTTAACCGACGGTGAAAACCCCGAAGACGAGGATTCGACCGACACCGCGGTTGCCGATGCCTACGAGGGCGCCGCAATCAAGACAAAGAGCGGTTCCTACGTAACCTTCTGCGGCGACGGTATTCTTAATATAAACGGCGATGCCAAAAACGGCATAAAGGGTGCCGCGACCTCTACGTTGAAATTCAACGACAACCGCACAACATACAACGTAACTTCCGCGAACAACGGTATCGCATCCGACGGAAGCCTTATTATCTACGGCGGCACGTTTAATATCGATTCCGAAAACGACGGCATAAAATCCGTACCCGAGGCTGACGACACCGAAAGCGCGGGTTCGATCGAAATATACGGCGGTACCTTCGACATCACCGCCGGAGGCGACGGCATCCAGGCGGAAACGCTCTTGAAAATCACGAACGGCGAGTTCGATATTTATACCTTCAAAGGCTATAATGTTGACGGAACAAAGTATTACAACGTAAATCATAATATTGACAAAGACACCGCCGGCACCTTCGACGGCGACAATATGAGCTGTAAAGCGGTAAAGGCATCGGGCGACAGAACCGACGTTACGAATGAGCTTTATATCAGCGGCGGTAACTTTACCATTAACTGCTCGGATGACGCGATCCATTCCGACGAATACGCCACCGTTGTCGGCGGCACCTTCCATATCTATACCGGCGACGACGGAATGCATGCCGATACGACCTTGGTAATCGGAACCGAAAACGGCTTAGAGAGAAACCCCGACATATACGTTTACGCTTGCTTTGAAGGCTTGGAAGCGGGAACGGTTAATATGTATTCGGGCAGAAGCTATCTTATAGCCGCCGATGACGGAATCAACGCAGGCGGCGGAAACGACAGCACAACGGGCGACAACTTCAATCCCGGCGGCGGACGCCCCGGTATGCCCGGCGCACCCGGAAGCTCTTCTGCCTCGTCCAACTACAACCTTTATGTATACGGGGGAGAGATTTATATCGATTGCGGCGGCGACGGGCTCGACTCCAACGGCGGACTCTATCTCTACGGCGGAAAAGCGAATATTTTATCCATGGCGCAAGGCGGTGATAACACCCCGTTTGACAGCGACGGCACGTGGATCATCAACGGTGCAACCGTTTTCGCGGCAGGCTCTAGCGGTATGAATTCAACTCCTTCGAGCGGTTCACAGTATTATTACACATCGAGAAGCTCTTACAGCGCAAGCACCGTTATAAACGTAAGCTACGGCTCTTCTCTTCTTAACAGCATAACCTTAACTAAAAAAATCAACTATATCCTTTATTCCGATCCCGATGTTTCAAGCTCGGTAAGCGTTTCGTCGGGTGCACTCTCTTCCTGCAAGTCCACCTCCTGGAATCATAATTGGGACGACGGTGTTGAAAACACATCCGCAGGAACCGTAACCTATACCTGCACAAGCTGCGGCGAGACCGAAACCGCATCGATTCCCGAAAGTGTTTCCTACCAATGCGGAGAAGAGCATATTATCGAGGAATCCGAGCCCTCTGTCGAATACGAGCCCGGCGACGTTAACGGCGACGGCAAGGTTAATATGTTCGACTATATGATGATCAAATCGATCTGCTTGAACAAAATCACTCCCACCGACGAACAATTTGCACGCGCCGACTACACCGAGGACGGCAAGGTTAATATGTTCGACTATCTGGCTCTCAAGAAGCTCGTTATGGGCTGATCATAAAACAAAAAGGTTGCTTTTGAGAGAGACACTTCGTAAAGAAGTTGTCTCTCTCGTTTTTTATCTCTACAAAACAAATGACACTTTACACAATGGTTGTGAAAGTGTCATAGTGGGTTACACACTTTGAGAAAGGTAATACCCGCCGAAAAATAAGAATTCTTTTTCGGTTGGTAAAGTGATATTGCAAACGATCGTTTGCAGTGATTTTTTTGACTTACGGCAAAAGTGATATGAAAACCTATCGGTTTTCGTGGTATTATATTCGCCCTTAAAACTGTCCGAAGGACAATATCACTATGCGCAGCATAATACCACTGCGAAGCAATATCACTCGCCGCAAGGCGAATAGAGTTGCATAAATGTTCGCTAAGAACATTTATGCATCGGATGAGGGTTCTTTTCGTTTCTTATTTTTGGGTCAGGGTGGTCAGGAGTAGCAGGGGATGGTGACGACCATCTATGCGCTCTACGCTCTCAAAAACCCAGCCACTTTCACCAAAGGTGAGGGTATAGCTGCCGGCAAAGGTCAAACTCTCGTCGCTGTAGGACACGGTCAGCTTAGCGGTCTTGCTGTCCTTTTCGTGTAGCAATTCCCAGTCCGCGTCCTGCGTCGGAAAAACGAGGTTGTGAAATTTCTCTCCCATCTGCGCCATGGCACTGCCGTAAACGGAGGTGTAGTTGGTTAGCTCTTCGAGGAGACTGTCCTTGTCGGGCGCGCCGGTGAGGGTAACCTCCTTTTTGGAGACGTCCATGCTGTGCAGTCGCCATTTTTTGCCATCCAGACGGTAATGTAAGGTGGCGCCAAAGGCGACCTCCGCATTGTCAAAAATGGCGGTGGCAGTCACCTCAAGAGAGGTGTTGTTGCTGGTTTCCTCACAGTGCAACACCTGCATAGCGGTGATGTCGGGCGTGCCCACAACGTGGGAAAAGGCGTATTTACCGCTCTGTTTTACCAAATCAGCACAGATGCGGTCATCGGTTATTTCTTCGGGTGCCTCTTCGTTACAGCCTACTGCCACAGTCAGCAGCAACAGCAGGGAGAGGGCCAGAGCAATCATACGTTTCATAGCGTTCACCTATTACTTTCCATAGTTTGCGTCCATTATAGCAGAATGGCCGCCGTTTTGCAAGGAGAATGTAGACAATAGCCTCTTTTGCCCGGGATTGTCCTTCGGATTTGTCCCTTGACGGTGGGATGAATGCGTGCTATAATAGATGTAGCAACTACTACAGTTGGATGTCAACCGATTCACAAACAGTAAAAGGAGAAACACTATGAAAGATGTAAAACGAGTAGTGGGTACCCCGGACAGTTCCGTATTTATCCGCAACGCTATCATCTACGGCGTCATTCTGGCGGTTATGGTGTTTGCCGCACCCTCCCTCTTTGCGAAAATCATGGTGCCTATGGCGGCACAGGGCATTAAAGTGGCGTGGTACGCCATCTTCGTGCCGCTGGCGGCGGTGATGATGGGTATCAGCCTGTTCCGCTCTTGGCGGCGCCGTTGGCCCCGAGCCTATATGGCACGCTATAACGCCGAAGTTCGGGCGAACGGCTATTCCTATTGTCCCCGTTGCGGTGCACCCGTGGTGGAGAAAACGCGCCGGCGCAGCTACAGCGTCAAGACGGGTGAGTTGGTGACCACCACCACCTATTCCGACGGCTCCAAGACGGTGG
>JAZSLN010000030.1:0-7214 GCA_045535385.1 Eubacteriales bacterium | reverse complement strand
TCGATATATTCAATAATCTCCTTGGCATTATTCTCTATTGTTGTAAAAGCTTTGTCGCTTTCGGCGTGACCGTTCAGTATAGGTAAAATGATATGATAATCATTTTGAAGCGCATTTGCTACATCCTCATAATTCCACCATGACAATCCACCGCCGTGTAGAAGAATAATTGTATCAAGACAATGCTTTCCATATTCTATATACTTCATTTTTACACTCACTTGTAAATTCCAATTTATCGGTGAGTTTATTATATCATATTTCTATGCACTTTTCAATCGGCTTCGATGGTCTTTGCCATTTTTGACACGGAAAAAGGACACCTGCTCGGCACCCTTTTACGTTAGCGTTATTGAAAATCCGCGGTTATTATGGTACAATCAAAATAACAAAACGAGAAAAACAGAGAAGCTGCTTAATAAAACGATTATTAAAATACCTCTGCGATCCGACACGAAAGGCAATGATTGTATGAACGAAATCAACTATGCAGAAGACTTAAAGTATCATTTCAGACCGAAAAAGGGATGGATAAACGACCCTAACGGACTTGTTTATTTCAAGGGGTATTATCATATTTTTTATCAGCACGCACCCGATTCCGAAACTCCGTGGAATCAGCCGATGCATTGGGGACACGCGAGGACGAAGGATTTTTTGACGTGGGAGGAGCTCCCTGTTGCGCTGACTCCGGGCGATAGCTACGACGGAGGCGGCTGTTGGTCGGGAACCGCAATCGTTAAGGATGATAAGCTTTATCTGTTTTATGCGGCAATTACAGCCGTTTCAACCGTTGCGGTGGCTGTTTCCGAGGACGGTATTAATTTCGAAAAATATAAAGGTAACCCCGTTATTGACGGATTCCCCTCCGACGGCGGGCCGGATTTCCGCGACCCCGCGGTTTGCTGTATAGATGGACTGTACTATTGTATCGTGGCTTCGGGCAACCCCGAAAAAAAGGCAGGCAGACTTTTGCTTTATAAAAGCGAGGATCTGTTTGATTGGGATTACATCGGTATTATGAGCGAATGGGCAAACTGTAAGTATACCGAGTGTCCCTCGTTCGTCGAAGCGGGAAACGGTAAATTTTTGCTTGCGACATCGGTTTGTCCGCTCGAAAGTGAGCACTATTTTTCGTTGATGTACGGCTCGTTGGCAGACGGTGAGTTTTTCGCGGAATCCGTATCCGAGATAGATAAGGGTCCCGATCAATATGCGGGCCAGATGTTCCGCGATCATCTGGGCAGAAACCTTTTAATGACCTGGATACCGGGCTGGAAATACAGCGGATTTGCCGAAAAGAATATAGGCTGTATATCTGTTCCGAGAGAAATTAAGGTTAATGACGGAAAAATAACGGCATTTCCCGTAAAAGAGCTTTCTTTTCTGCTTAAGGATAGCGATCCTGCGGTAAAACGAACTGAAACGGGCTTCGTTATCGAACGGAAGGGAAGAGAACCGGTTGTATATAACGGCAAGCTGAACGATATTAAAATAATCAGAGACGGATGCATTATCGAGGTATTCGTAAACGGCGGAGAATCGGTTTACTCAGCTTTACTGTAAATTTTTTGATAATCAAATATGCCTTTGTTGCAATATACTTGTTAAAAAAGCCGTTACGGAGTGGAAATTCCGTAACGGCTTAATTATATTAGGCGTTTTCTGTAAGCCTGCTTGCAAGCTCCTCCTGCGAAAGTCCGTGTTTCGTTCTGAGTTCAAGTATAATATCTTTTGTTTCCATATGTTTTACCGCCTTTGTTTACTGTAGTTATATTATAACAGATTGCGGCTTGAATCACAAGCAACGCGCTGTTGCGTATGGGCTTATATTTTGATGATTTTCAAAATTTCGCCTTCGCTTGCGTCGGGCAAAAGGCTTTGCAGATGACGGATGATTTTCTGCTTCGAATCCTCGGGAGAGGTTTTGTATGCGGAGGTAATGTAGTCGTAACCGAAGAAATGCTCGGGCGTTGTGTATTGCGCTACGCCCCAGCCGTAAGGGTTGCCGTGCTTGTCCAGCATATAAACAAAGTCCGCAACACAAATATAGCTTTGCATCTGCAGCCTTGTGATGATCGTGTCGAAGCCCTTGTTTCCGCCCTTGACGTAGTTGCGGGTCTCTTTTAATTCCTTCGAGAGGATTATCTCGTGCTCGGCAATGGTTTCATATAGGTCTTTATCCTTATAATAGACCAAACCGTCGTCGCACCGAGCGTCGAAATCATATCCGTCGCGGCGGAAGTTCGCAAAGTCGGGAACCCACTTTTTGCTGATATATCCCGCCTTGCCGCCGAAGAATTTTCCGTAGATGCAACGACCGCTTTGTGCGGCAGGCCCTTTCCATTCCCAGGGCCCGTCGAGGTCGGTGAACCAAAGCTCGCTCGGACACATCTCCTCGATCGAGAAGCCCTTTATTGAATTTTTGAAAAACGGCAGAAATCCGTAATATTCGACTGCTTCCAATAGCTCTTCAACGTTTCGTATCATTGATTATAACCTATAAATTAAAATAACAGCATTGCTCCCGCAACGATGGCGGCGATAAGCGGGTTGAGAAAAATGGTGCTTGCCCATTTGCCAACCAACACCTTTGTGGGAATATAGGGCTTCAGGTCCTCTGTTCCGGGGATTTCCCAAGCCTTGGTTTTTCCTACCCAATACCAATCGATAAAGAAACGGTCGAAGATGCCTTGGATCCAAAGAATAATCGACATCTGCCAAAAGGCATCCCAAAAACCGTTCGCGCCGTTTATTCCGTAAACCATAAGCGGAGGTAAAAGAAACAGCGGAACGAACATAGCGATGCTGCAAATTATAAAGTTCTTTTTTATCTTTTTCTTGGTTGTAAGCCCGAGCTCTACAACGCGCTCCTGCACGTCCTTTTCATATAGGAGAACCAATCCGACGGGGCCGTTGGCGATTCCGACTACGCACACGATTAATAGTACAAAGCACATTACCGCGCCTTCGATTAAAAGTAACATAAGGGGCCTCCTTTTGCGTTATAAATTTATATCGACTTCGTATCTATCGTCTATGAGAATATAGTTGGCATTATGCTCTTTTGCGAGAGTCAACGCTACCGCGTTATCCTCCAATACGCTCTCCATAGTGCACCAATCGTCGTCAATTCGGTTTTCAATTGCGCTTTCGAATTTCTTTATGTCGGAAAAGTGGTTTTTGATATAACCTTCGCTCATAATGAGGCAGTAATATTTGATGTTTTTGAGGTAATCGCTTTCAAAACTCTTTTCCCAATCGAAAGGAATATAGCAACCCTCGACAATCAGGTTTTGATTGTTCTCGATAGCAGTCTTTATCATTTCGCGGACTATAGGCCAAAGGTATGCAGTTAAATCGGCATCGTCGCTCAAGGGGGTTAGGTTTGTGTTGCCGCTTCGAATCAGACCCATTTTAAGATGGTCGATTGAAAGGTAGGGATATTTATATTTTTCGAGCAATTTTTGTGCAAGCAGGGTTTTACCTGTGTGAGATGCACCAGTAATTAAAATGATCATAGCGTTTCCGTCCATAAATTCACAGAGATTTGATCTTGTTTTCTATTTCGGTAATGACCGCGATAAAATCGGAGTCGCTTTTGCCGGTGGGATCGGGCAACCCCCAATCGGAATCAAAGGCTCTGCCGATGAAGGGGCAGGCGACGTCGCAGCCCATTGAGATGGCGATGTCGGGAGAGGGGATCCTATCGACAGTCTTGCTGTACTGTGACAGCTCCATATCGATGCCGTACAGCCGCTTCATAAGCCTGACAGCGTCCTGATTGATTTGCGGCTTGGTCTCGGTGCCTGCCGAATAAAAATCGAACTCGTCGCCACGTAGGTGTTTCCCCAGTGCCTCGGCAATCTGGCTACGGCAGGAGTTATGTACGCAAATAAACGCTATCTTCTTTTTCATCTGAAAGGACACCTTTCACCGATACATTGATTGTTTTGTGCGAAGTGGATGCATTTGACCTCGCCAAGCTCCATTTCGACACCGAGATGCTCTCGGGCAAACTCCACCGCTTTGATTATTGCAAGATAGGAATCGCGCTTACAGCAACGAGGTCCTCCGACTTCGCCGATTGCGTTGAGCGCAGAAGAGGTCATCCTGTTCGACAGTCCCCAAGCCTCGTTTGCAAGCGGAGTCGAGCCCGTAACGATAGAAATGAACATACCCGCGCTGATTCCCGCACCGCAGGCTCCCCAAAATCCGCAAGCGCCGCCGGGTACCTTTTTTCCGCGCGATTGCATCTCTATCAGCGTACTTGGAAGGTCAATATTACCGCCTGCGTTCTTATATGCCGTGAGAAGTGCAGAACCGACAAGTACGTGATGCTCGGGCCCGTGCATATGGCAAAAGGGTAGGGACATCAGCTTTTTGATTATAACGATAGGATTCTTGGATTCCTCGGAAAGGCAGACGGCAATAATACTGTCCATTCCTTTTGTGTGGCATTCGTTACACACGTAATGACCGTTTTTGCAAGAGGTCTTGCTGTTTTCTTTTTTACGGCAAACAGCGCATTCCATTTGCTTTTCATTTTCTGAATATTTAAGCGGTGCACCGCAAATTAAGCATTCGTTTTTCATAAATCTGTTCCTTTTTATTGAAAACTTCGGTTTTAGATTGTGTTACTTAATCATTATATCATTATTTTCGCTTCCGTGCGGTAACTTTCTGTATTCCATCTCTTCTCCCGAATAAAAATTACTTTTCAAGACTCGCTCGATAATCCATATAGTCGGTGTATAGCTTCTCGGCATCCGGATGACCGAGCGGAGCTGTGCTTCCCGGCTTGCTGATTAGTCCGGGATACTGATATATAAAGATTTCTTCCACGTATGGGGACATAGCTTCGAGCTGCTTTTGGATGCGTTCAAACGGTGCGGGAAGTAACGCGGATTGATATACCTTGCCTTCGAAACGGAATACTTCTGCGTTGCCGCATAGAATAGAGCGCCCTGCTTTATCGTGCGCTTTTTTCAGTGCCTCGAAATAAGCAGCCGTGTCTGTGTATGAACTCTTTTGAACCCCGACCTCATCCTGATAAGCGCATATATCTACGTCAAGACGTTCGAGGTCTCGGATGTATCTGTCATCCGCAATCAAATCCTTTGTACCGTACGGACCGATCAGTGATTTGAAACGCTTTCCAAGCTTGTGCATCTCGGCGGACGAAAAGTTTACGTATTGTATGAACGCTTCATCCATATGTCCGTTTATCCAAGTTTCGTCAGGATAATACCAACCGTAGAAACTGTTATGATGACCGTAAAGCTCGGTGAGCTCGTTCATGGCAACACACGTGCGCCTGAGAATCTCCGCGCTCGACATTATTTCGCGCGGGTCTGTCATATTTCGGTAAAGCGGGAGCCAATTTCCGTAAAAACCGTTACTCAAAAATATATTAAGTCCGACTTTGTCCGCTTCGTCAAGTATGACCTCGATAGGGTCCTTGCAGGCAAGCTCCCAACGCTCGGGAAATACCGAAGATTCGAAATATGTTTTGTTGTTAAGCGTGGTACAAAGCAATGCAGCATACTTCATACCGAATTCTTTCATCTCGCGGATCTTTGCACGCCACTGCTCTTCGGTGAAATTGTGGAGAGTTTCGTCCCAATATATACCCTCCTTGGGATTGTGATGACGGAACTCAAACCAGGTTCCGGTTATAGGCTTGGTGTATGTAGGCTTCATTTTTTTGCTTCCTTTGTCGTTATCTAAATTAAAATACCATCGCAATGGTCGACCTCGTGCTGGATTATCTGTGCTGTCCATCCGACGTAGGTTTTGATTCGTGTTTGCAGTTCAAGGTTTTGATATCTGACCTTGATCGTTTTGTAGCGTTTGCATTTTCCCGGCCCGCCGAGTAGGGAAAGACACCCTTCCTCTGTGTCGTATTCGCCGTCTTTTTTGATTATTTCGGGATTGAGCATTATCGTATATGTAGGCGTTCGTCCGCTTTCGTCGAGAAACGCAATAATGCGCTTCTTAATACCGATTCAAAGCGGTTCATAATTGACCTCGTTTCTTTATCGGCATAAAAACCTTGCTCGGTATTTGTATTATCTTTGTTTTGTTTACGAGAAGTATTCCATCGACTTGTGCTGTGCTATTTTATAATATCACATTTTTTCACATATATCAACCAATAAAAAACTCCTTGCGGAGAAAAAACCGCAAGGAGAGTTTTGTGTCGAACGTGAATTTAACCCTTAACAACCAAATTCTTAAGAGCAATGTAGTCAAACATATTAACCTTACCGTCTCCGGTAATGTCTGCGCGTTCGAGAGCTTCGCCGGTGAGAAGCGATTTTTCGAGGTAATGCGCCTTGACTGCAATATAGTCAAACATATTGATCTTGCCGTCTCCGGTAACGTCGCCGGACTCGTATTCATCGATGTCGCCGCCGTTGTTGTCGTCGGTCGCATCGTCGGTATCGTCGGGATCAACGTCTGCCGTATATACAACCTCGATTTCGTCTAACCAAATGTGTCCCTTGCCGCCATCTCCTGCCTTGGGAGTGATGGTGAACTTAACGAAACACTTGTTGGTGAGCGTGGAAATATATGCGGTAAGCATATATGTAGACCATCCGTCCGTGCCGGTAGCGGTAAGAGTTACGTCTTCGCTGTGAGCGATCTTGGTGTAAGTACCGTCGAGAGTATCGGATACCGAGATAGTTAAAGCAACAGGAGCGTCGGTGATGCCCCAAACGCTGTTGGTAGCGGCATAAACGTTAAAGGTGTTGTAACCGTAAACGCCTTCAGTCTCGAGAATGATATCGAGCGAATCGGTATACCATCCCGAATAACGTCCGCTTTCACCGCCGTAAATGCTACCCTTGTTGCCGTCGGTGAGCTTCTTCTGGTCATCGGCATATCCGTCGTCGCGGGTGTTTGCGTCGGGGTAGTAGTTGCCGTTGGAGATAGGGGGAGCTTCTGCATAAGGCGCATAGCGCGCGGTGCATACGTATTCGGGGGCGAAATAATCGATATGAGGAGTGCTTGTGGGAACCTCGTGAGTGTCGAGGTTGAGTCCGCTAAAGACGTACTTCTCGCCCACCTGCATCGACTTGGCAAGCGCAACACCGTCATTGCTTCCTTGGCTTACGTAGTTAAGTCGGTCCTCGTTTTTGTCGATTTCTATATAGTTATTGCCTGTGCCCACAGCCCAAACAAAGCCGCCCTTAAAAATATCAAAAAAT
>JAZSLN010000098.1:0-20487 GCA_045535385.1 Eubacteriales bacterium | reverse complement strand
CTTGGGAGCGATTCCCAAGGGGTTTTTATTAACGTAATCAGAGTTTATTTATATCGGATTCTGTAATAAGCTTAAAGCCTGCGTTAATAAGTACAGACTCAGCTTCGCTGTTTTCTTCGACTCTTAAAACAACATACGCGTGTTTTTCCGTACGCGCCATAAAGGCATACAGATATTCAACGTTAATATTTGCATAGTCGAGCACGCTGAGAGCGGCGGTAAGCTGTCCGGGTTCATCGCCTATTTTCACACCGACAACGTCGATAGTCTTAATAAGATAACCGTTTTCAGTCAAAACCTTTTCTGCGGTTACTTCATCGTTAACGACCATACGCAAAATACCAAAGTCCTGAGTTTCGGCGATAGAAAGCGCTCTTAAATTAACGTTATTTTTAGAAAGAATATCCGTAACCGAAACAACGGTTCCTTTTTTGTTCTGAACGAAAACAGTCAATTGCTTAATTGCCATAATTAAAAGCCCCTTTCCAAATTATATAAGTTTTCTCTTATCAATAACGCGAACTGCCTTGCCTTCGCTTCTTGTGATAGTCTTAGGAGGAACAAGGTGAACGGCAGGATTAATACCCAACATTGTCTTCATCGCGTTAGCGAGCGATTTTTCCATAGCAAGAACATCGCTGACCTTATCCGTAAACTGTTCGGGATTCATTTCGACGTTTACATCGAAGGTATCGTTGTTCTTTACTCGGTCGACGATAATCTGATAGTTCGGCTGATAACCCTCGTTAAGGAGCACGGTCTCTATCTGGCTGGGGAACACATTTACGCCGCGTATGATAAGCATATCGTCGGTTCTGCCCATCGGCTTAGCCATTTTTACAAGTGTTCTGCCGCAAGAGCATTTTTCGCGGGAAAGAACGCAAATATCGCGGGTACGATAGCGGAGAAGCGGGAAAGCCTCTTTATCCAACGAGGTGAAAACAAGCTCGCCCTTAGAGCCTTCGGGAAGAACCTCGCCGGTATCGGGATCGATTATTTCGGCATAGAAGTGGTCTTCGTTAATATGCATACCCGTCTGTTCACAGCATTCGAAAGCAACACCCGGGCCGGAGGTTTCGGTAAGGCCGTAAATATCGTAAGCCTTAATTCCAAGCACCTCTTCGATACCTTTACGCATTTCCTCAGTCCAGGGCTCTGCACCGAAAATACCCGCTTTCAAGGGAATATCCTCGGGTTTATAGCCTTGTTCCTTCAAGGTTTCACCGATATATGCAGCATAGGAGGGAGTACAGCAAAGAATGGTTGCGCCAAGGTCGGTCATAAACTGAATCTGACGTTCGGTATTGCCTGAAGACATAGGAAGAGTCAGACAACCAACCTTATGAGAGCCGCCGTTAAGACCGGGACCGCCTGTGAAGAGGCCGTAGCCGTAAGCAACCTGACAAACATCCTGCTTGGTTCCGCCCGCTGCAACAATTGCTCGTGCACAGCAATCCTCCCACAAATTAACGTCGTTTTGAGTATAGAAAGCAACAACACGACGACCTGTTGTGCCGGAAGTGGACTGGATACGAACACAATCCTCGAGAGGTTTAGCCAAAAGGCCGTAAGGATACGCATCGCGCAAATCGGCTTTCGTAAGGAAAGGAAGCTTGTGAAGGTCTTCAAGTCCCTTGATATCTTCGGGCTTAACGCCTTTTTCGTCCATAAGGTTACGATAGTAAGGTACGTTTTCGTAAACGTGCTTAACCTGCTTGACAAGTTTTTCGGACTGAAGTTTTCTCATTTCCTCAGCCGGCATAGTTTCGATTTCTTTTTGGAAGTAGTTCTGTGCCATTTGAATCATCCTTTCAGATATTAGTGTCCAAAATAAATACGTCGATAGAAGTCGATCGGAATATAAAAAACAAAAACGTCCTCTGCATTCCGATTAAGAATACAGAGGACGAGAAAAACGAATCCCGTGGTACCACCTCAGTTTGCCGACGCCTCACGACGACAGCCTTATCAGGTACTGCATACCTTGGTTCTGTAACGGGAACACCCGTTGCATCCTACTTAAGATATCTCTTGTTCAGCGCACTGCTAACAGAATGAATTCAAAATGGTCATCACCACTGCCTCGCACCAACCGACAGCTCTCTGAAGGTTCATCCCAAATCTACTTGTTTCTGGTCATCGCATTTAACAACGCGTAACACTAACGCGTTACTTCATTATATTACCATATTTTCTAAATGTCAAGAGTTTTTTCGATCTGCGATGAACTTTTTTATTGCACGCAGAAATCCCTGATATACGTTCTGACATATTTTCGAGGCCTTCAAGTTCGCCCGTAAAGAATTCGCAAGTCTTAAGTTCATAAAAGAATCGATTTCAAAAAGTATTACGGCTATTATCGACTGTATTAAAACACTTTCACGAAAAATCATGTATTAACGGAATAGTCCTTTTTGAACCCGTGTGCGCCGAAAATTTGCCATTGTCCTACACCCAAGCGCTGCATGATCGCCTTTCGCTCCTCTGCACACAGCTTCGGGTCTGTATCGACAGATGTCATCAAAATCGGAGCATACTGATTGTATTTTGCCTGCTCGGGCGTCAGCCCGTGAACATTAATGTAAATATCTCCGGTAAAAGCAATGTGATTCGTATAATCGATCAAAACGATCTCACCCGGCAAATGCCCGCCCTTACCCTCGTAAACCTCAAAATGCAGTTCCTCAAAATCAAAGAAACCGATTTGGGTAAGCGGCTCGGACAGATTTTCAATATCGTTCCAGTAAGCTGTTATCTTATTGGGATCAGTTGCCTTATATGAGGTGAGAATTTTACAAATGTTGATATACGGTTTATGAAGAGGATTCTTCTCGCGGTATCCGTCGTTACCGAGATATTCATTCGTAAGACAGCGTGCAGTCTTAGCGCTAACTATAACCTCGTCAAACATAGGAAGAAGACCGCAATGGTCAACATCAGCATGAGTTACAAGGATAGTTTTCTTGATTTTATCGTAATCGGGAACGACTTTTTTGAACACCTCAAGCATTTCGTCACCATAGCAAGCATACCCGCTGTCTACAAACAACACCTTATCGTTACTTTTTATAATAATGGTGTTGCTTCCGCAAGGAGGCTCTATCAACGTAATCTCGGTATTATCGGACACACGGTGTGTACTTATTCTCGGAGAGAAGGATTTGCCCTTTGATGCGCCAAGCAATTCGGCGAATTTGCTTATACTGTCGAAGGTTCGATAGGGCGAAAGCCCCTGCTCATCAAGAGTTTGCATCGCAAGGTTCACATGAACCAACAGTTCGCGGCTTATATCATCGGATAGCCCCATAGTTTTCGAAAGACCCATAACGTAGGTATTGTAAAATATACTGTTATCATAGACCTTTTCCGAGCTATTGTAATCGATAATACGCACCTTACAAAGCTTTTCCGCCTCTTTCAAAAATTCTGATATTTTATCAAAATCCTCGACGTACAATCCCATTTTGAACAGCTGGTAGTCGGTTCCGTTTTCCTGTGAGCTTATATACGAAATATTAAAATTGAAGTCGTTTATAAGTGTCAAAACGTTTGTAACGCTTCCCGGAACGTCTTCGAGCCGAAACTCAATCAACACAACGCTTGTTCTGTTTGCATTGCTTTGCAAATAACCGATTTTTTCAAGCTCGACATCAGCTTTTGACAGTTGCTCCTCGGTTCCTTCAGCATCGATAAACAGTGTATGAGAGTCAACCGCTTTATTGTAGCTTACGCGAGTAATATTGATATCCAGCTCGGAAAAGCATTTGCTGGCTTTAAGAAATGCACCTATATGGTTCGGCATAGACGTAACGTAGGTTTTCTTCATAACATCACCTTAGTCTTTAATAACCTGATCATTTGAAGGTTTGCACTTGACGACTGCCTCGGTAACATCCTGCAGCACGAGCACTCCGTTTTGGTTATAAACATCCATCGAAACTTCAACAAGGCCGTTCTTGGCATTTCTCTTCACGAGCTTTGTTACACTCGCTTTACCGACCAAAACATCATCGGCGAAAACCGGTTTCAGCCATTCGATTTTCGTCGACTTCCCTGCCAACAGCTCTTCTCCGAAAAAATCCACCTCGAGATATTTCGCCCAAACCGACATAAAGGACATCACACCGGGAGCGATCAATTTGCCAAACGGAGTGTTTTTGGCATATGCCTCATCGGTATGAAGCGGAATATTATCATAATCGCGTGCAAACGCTATCATTTTTTCTTTTTCTATAACTACCGGCTCCGTTTCTACCGACATACCGAGCTCAAGCTCATCGAAATACATAGTACCACCTCAAAATGCAGTGTTTATATAATGGCACATTCTATCACATAAAAAACGATATTTCAACAGTAATTAATAAAAGAATTTGATTCCGCCCATTACGGGTTCGATTCTTTTATGATATGAAACGATGCTTTCCTCATCTTTTTCCTCTGTATATGTATACTATACTCCAAACGAACAACAAAGTCATTTCATTAGAAGGCTGTCAAATCCCATATACTAAAGTATTGTATCCGGAACGGATTTAGAAGTTCTTTCTGTTTACGGCAGTGAAGATAAGGTTTTGGACATGGAAAAATACAACCTCAACATGTCCAACCTTCCGAAAGATTTCACAGAAATCGTCATCAACGGCGGTTGCCATGCTTATTTTGGTATGTATGGTGCCCAAGATGGAGACGGCACTCCCACAATAACAAATGAAGAACAAATACTCGCTACCGCAAGGTGTATTTCACAAATGATTAAGAAAAGAGGTCAATATGGATCTTAAAAAGGTTACCGCTACAATATACGACGTTTCAAGAATCGACGACATTGGCGAAAGTTATTATATAGAATGTGTTTGTCCCTATTGCGGAGAGGAAATTAAAAGTAGCGGTATGATGGGATATTCTAACGATTACGACGGATTTCTCTACCACGGAATGGTTGTCAACTGCCCTGATTGCAAAAAAAGCTGTTGCGCAACGCCACAATGAATAATCATACAAAAAGGACACCTTTTGGTGTCCTTTGATTTTGGTTGCGGGTATTGAGTCGCCCGTCTGACAGTCCCCCCGGACTGTCATTCAACACACACCCTTCGACTCCTCCCGTAATTCAAAAAAGAAAAACAGCCATTTTTCGATGACTGTTTTACATTTTTGGGCAGAGGTGCCGAAAAAGATGCAACCGGATTTTCACGAATATTTATCTATCAACTCAGAAAAATGTGCTGAATCAAAGGTGATAGTCTGAACACTAATGTCTCCGTTCTTTACAGTTGCAGTGCCATAATGCGTGATCAACTCAATATCTCCTTTCTCATAAGTGATACGAATCGCCTCGCCTGAAATACTATCTATCCTGCTGCCAAAAATCGTCTGATAACTCTTTATTTCATTGAAATCGGAAAGGAACTCTTCAATTTTATTGTTTCCTATAACCTTAATAACCGAAACGTTTTCCTCACTGTAAGGAGATCCTTCATGATATCCCATCGCAGTTTCCAAATTGACGATTTCAATTTGAATTGTATCAATGTCCGGCACTCCATACATAAAGGAATATGGACGAGTGCACGAAACCAATAATACTGCTACAAGACAAAAAGCCGCAATAAGAACAGTTTTTTTCATAGCAAACACCTCTCTTTGTATTGTAAGTATATCATATTTATAAATAAAAATCAACAGCGCAAGACGTTGTATATCATCAATTCCGAAGGGATTGTATATCGTCAAAACTAAGTTTTGTATATCATCAAGTCGCAGAGGAATATACACGCTGCGCGTGATGAGATGCAAGGGCGCAAAGCGCCATTGATGATATACACCGCACTTCGCGCGGTGATGATATACCAAGCCTGCGGCTTGGATAGCAACCAAAACGAAAAACAGCACCTTTCGGTGCTGTTTCGTTTTGGTTGCGGGGACAGGAGTCGAACCTGCCTGGGTTGTGGTACCCAAAATTGCTTTTGTATTGCACAACGCAATACGCAATTTTGACCACTGCCCCTTTAATATCTCGCTGTATCCGTCCCCGACGGCGCTCGATATTAAAGCAAGTTATTCGCCCTTCGGGCTCATAACCCTACGGTCGTGTGGCAAGCCAACGCTTGCCACAAAACCAAAGTAAAAAGGACACCTACTGGTGTCCTTTTTCTTTGGTTGCGGGGACAGGAGTCGAACCTGCGACCTCCGGGTTATGAGCCCGACGAGCTACCAACTGCTCTACCCCGCGATATTGAATTTTGGATTACTTAAAAGGGGTGGTGCCGGAAACCGGGCTTGAACCGGTACGAGGGGTTAACCTCACTGGATTTTAAGTCCAGGGCGTCTGCCAATTCCGCCACTCCGGCGTAACCCGCTTGATTATATTATCACAAACTCGCGTCGGTGTCAACCCCATTTTTTAAATTTCATAAACCTTTTTTCGGCTTGACACGACATCGTTGCCGTTATATAATACTTTTACGATTATAGGAGGCACAAAATGACAGAAACCACAAAAACGATTTTTGAGAATCACGAAGTCCGCAAATCAAAAAAGCAAAAAACCGCTTTTATTGAATATATCAAATCCGTTTCTCAGGAAATGGGATACAAATGCGAAATCTAAAATGGCTCGTTCGGTGTACGTAACATTGTCATCGGGGATCCCGAATCGGCTAAGGTATTTTATACCGCGCATTACGATACGGCACCCGTTATGCCCTTCCCAAATTTCATCACACCGAAAAGCATCCCTATTTATATTCTTTACAACATCGCGCTTGCGTTGGTATTGCTGATCCCATGCTTTGTTATTGGCCTTCTTCTCGCCACACTTATTCATTTTATACCCAACCCCGATGTAGCAACTATCGTGCGGGGGTTTATGCCGCTTACCGTATGGGTATGCATCTTTATTCCTCTGCTTTGCGGCCCTGCCAACAAGCATACGGCGAACGACAATACCTCGGGAATCACTGCGTTACTTGATATAATGGCTTCGTTACCCGAAGAAAACAGAAGCAAGGTTTGTTTTGTATTTTTCGACCTCGAAGAGTCGGGTATGTTCGGCTCGTCCGCATTTGCCTACAAGCACAAAGACGCGACTAAGGACAAGCTTGTATTGAATTTCGATTGTATTTCCGACGGCAAAACGATATTTTTCGCGGTACGAAAGAAAGCTCAGCACCACATACCGCTTCTCAGTCAATCGTTCGTTTCGAACGAGAAATTCGAAGTAGATATCGCATCAAAGGGCGTTATTTATCCTTCGGATCAATTAATGTTTCCGCAGGGCGTAGGAGTTGCCTCTCTTAAGAAAACCAAGGGCGGAACGCTTTATATGGACCGTATTCACACCAAGCGGGACACGGTATACGAGGAAGATAACATAGAGTTTATCGTTGAAGGCGCAATAAAATTAGCTGAAATCATATAGCATTTTTCGAAGAAAAAACGGAGCAAGTGCTCCGTTTTTTTATATTTTGGCATCTATAAAGCTTAATTAACCCTGTTTTTTATACTCGTTTATAATATCCTCAAGCGCGTATTCGGTAAGCTCCTTAACGGCTTGAAGCTCGGAAGCAAAGGTTCCGGTAGATTTTTTGAGCATACCGCAAACGGTATCATAAATTTCAAGATCGTATACCTCGGCAAGCTCGCAGGTGCGGCTGCTGAAGATTATATCAAGCATACGCATCGAATCGTCATCTCGAGCGATCTGATATTGAAGAGTCTGTTCGTAATATACGGGGTTTAGTTTCTTATTGGATACCGCAGAGAGCGATTCGATAAGATAGCCGGCTATTTCAAGGTCTTCGCCGGTAACAAACGTCGGAACGACGATACAGTTGGTAGACCAGCAGCCTATCTGGGATTTATATCCCTCCTGATTTTTATCATAAAGCGGAACAGGAAGAACGCCGAAATCGCTTTCCATATCACGGATAAGGTCGAGGTTGAGGATCGCATCCATAAAGAACAAGCATCTGTCCGCTTTGAATTCGGGAACGATAACGTCCTTTACGGGCCACTGACATTCGCTGAAATAGTCGTTCGCGGAAATGAAGCCGCTTTGCGGATTTTTAAGGTTTTCCTGAGATTTACCTATAACCGTGATAGCTCTTTCGCGATCTACGTTAATTACGGGATAGCCGTCGCCGTCGAGACCGACGATCTTTTCACCCGCGCCGGTAAGAAGGTTATATATTACACCATCCTGACCTGCAAGTCCGTTAACGTCGCCCTTATCGCAAACATTATTGCCGTTGGTATCCTGATAAACGGTTCTTGCCATTTCAAACATACGGTCCTGAGTCCACGCTCTATCATCCACCATCGCGTAGAGAGATTCATAGCCGTATTTCTGAGAAAGCTGGTAGGAGTCAGCCATTTTCTTATTAAATGCAATAAAGAGGGTCGCGTCTTTACTAACGGTACCGATATCGCTTATAGCGAAAAAGGTGCTTCCGTTAATCGTAACGCTGTCGTTAAACTCCTGGCACCACCATTCGCGCGAAAGGTCGATATGGGGAACGTCGTTAAGATCGTAAAGAAGGCCGTCAATAGAAAGCATACTGGATTCGATAGCGCAGGGCATAGCGAAAACATAGTCTCCGACGTTACTCATCGCATCCTTTTGGATACGCTGATACATTTCGCCGCCATAACGGTTGGAAGTATAAACAACCTCTTCTTCGACTACGATATTAAGCGCCTCTTCAACACTTCTTATACATTCGAGAGCCGTGGCGATAACCGCGCTTGCCTTATCGGCAGAATACATAGAATTGCTTTCGGGTTGGATCTGGAAAGTGGAAGCGGTTTGACTTGTCGATGTAGTAAGAACACGAACGGTTTTTCCGCCGAAATCAACATCGTCGGGGATTTCCAATCCGAAGAAACCGCTATCGATCGCGGTTTTTGATTCGTTTTCTTTATCGGGTTTCTTTTCATCATCACAGCCCGTCATCGGAAGGCAGACGCAGATCAAAAGTAAAACCGAAAGTGCAAGGGCAAAAATACGCTTTGGCATAACATTTTCTCCTTTATTAATTCAACATTAAACGGTTCTTTTTCAAAACATCAATTATCGGAGGAATCAACACGAGCTGTAAAACTATTCCCGGAAGTCCCTTTATAATGGTTTCTGTCCAAATGATAGCAAATCCTATTTCGCCTTTAGCCGAGCCGACGAGGATAAGCAGGAAAGTAATTATCGCCCAGACCATTCTGCCGCCGACCATAGCCGCCAGAAGCGTAACGTAGGTATAAAAAAGCTTTTTATCGAGCTTGCGGTAAAGAAGACCCGCAAGAAAAGCATACATAGCGAGCTCGAAAGCCATCGCAACCGCATCCGGCATAAGCACGGGACGTTCGAAAATTATCGAACGAAGTATAGGCGCGGTTGCACCGACCGCCATTCCCCAATACGGTCCGCACACGAAACCGCATAGGATAACGGGAAGATGCATCGGGAGAAGCGCGGTTCCGAACGAAGGCATCTGCCCCGTAAGGAACGGCAAAAGGAGCGCAAGCGCTAAATACATAGCGGAATAAACCAATCTCGCGAGCGCTATATTTGTATTTTTAGACATAAAACGCCTCGATTATAATTTATTTATACATTAAGTATATCACCTTATCGGTGTTTTTTCAAGGTGATTTTTTGATGTTTCAAAAAAAGCATTGAACCGAAAGGAAAATAGTGATATAATAAGGAAAATCAAAAAAGGAGGAGTGGCAAATGAATAAAATCGGACGTCTTTTTTTCGATATAATCGCAAGTGTTTTTGACGAAAACGCAAAAGCGAGACTTCCCAAAACGATTCCCGACGAAATATTGAAAGTAATTTACAAAACCTCCTCCAAGCAGGATATCTCGCACATAACCGCCGAAGGGCTTGAGCGCGCGGGGTTATTAACCGAGAGCGAGATCGGCAAGCTCTTTTCCAAGCAGAAGCTTACAGCGATATTCCGCCGTGAGCAGTTAAACACAGAAGAAGCGAAAATTTGCGCATTACTCAGCGAAAACGGTATAGACCATATCCCCCTGAAGGGCGCCGTTATACGCAAATTATATCCCGAAGAATGGCTTAGGCAAAGCTGTGATATAGATATTCTTATACACGATTTCGAGTTAGAGCGCGCGATATCGCTTATCACGGAAAGTCTAGGTTACCGCGACGAAGGAAGAAGTTATCACGACCATTCGCTGATAGCGGAAAACGGAGTCCATCTCGAGCTTCATTTTTCGATTACCGAAAACAACGCCGATTCCGACGCGATTCTCGAAAGAGTCTGGGACTTTGCGCTACCCGACAACGGACATAAATATAGCCTGAGCAACGAGTTTCTTATGTTCCAGATGATCGCCCACGCAAAATTTCATTTTAAGTCGGGCGGTTGCGGAATACGGCAGATTTTGGACTTATGGATCCTCGAAAACACGCTTGAATACAACAAAAACGAGCTTGACAAAATGCTTTCCGACAGCAAGAACGGCAGTTTTTACGAAGCGGTCCGAAAATTGATCTCGGTATGGTTTGAGAACAAGGAACACGATTCACTTACGGCAGATATGGAGAAATTCATTCTGTCGGGCGGCACGTTCGGAACAAACGAAAACAAAGCGCTTGTCGGTCAGCACAAAAGCGGCGGAAAGAAAAAATACGTTATTTCGCGCGTTTTTATGCCTAAAAGCGAATTAGAAATCGCTTATCCGAGGTTAAAGGACAATCCGGTACTGCTTCCCTATTACGAGGTCAAACGCTGGTTCGGATTGATGAACAGTAGAGGGTTAAGCAACGCGAAGGGCGAAATATCGGCAAAGGACGATAATTCGTTCGGCGATATGTTTGACAAATTGAATTTATGAAATCGGCTGCGGCATTCCGTAGCCTTTTTTATGCCTATTTTTCGGTATACATCATAAAATGTAATAAGAATTAACGAAGGGTGATGCCAATGCCGACAGGCAAAATTGTATTTGTATTACGCACAGCGGCGAACGCTCTGCCGATAAACCAAGGTTCGATAACGGTTACGGACGAGGTAGGAAACACGGTATTTTATGAGTTTTTGAACACAGCGAACAGCGGTATAAGCCGGGAAGCCGATCTCGAAACTCCTCCGAAGGCGTTATCGCTCGACAGTGGAGATGTGATCCGTCCATACGCAATATACAACGTGAATATCCGCGCTGAGGGTAATTACCGAATGGAGATCGACGGAATACAGCTATTTGAAGGGAGCAAGACAAATTTACCGATCGACCTTATACCCCTTCCCCAAGGCGTTGATTCTCCCGATGATGCGGAGATAATTATCATTAAGATTCCCGAGCACATATTAAGAACAGATGCCCCCGCCCCGACACCGCCTCCCGAAAGCCGAGCGGTCATATCGGAGGCGATACCCGCTGTTATTATCGGCGAGGGAGTTTTTATTCCCGAAACCATAACCGTTCATTTGGGTGCGCCCGACGAAGCGGCATCGAACGTAACGGTTCCGTTTACAGACTACATCAAAAACGTTGCAAGCAGTGAAATCTACCCTACCTGGCCCGAGGCATCGCTCGAGGCGAACATTATAGCGCAGATCTCGCTCACACTTAACCGAATTTACACCGAATGGTATCGAAGCCGAGGTTATAATTTTGATATAACCAACTCAACCGCATTCGACCAAGCGTTCGTATACGGTCGAAACATATTCGAAGAAACGAGCGTTATTGTTGATGAAGTATTTAACAGATATCTTACTCGACCGAACAACATCGAGCCTTTGTTTGCATCCTATTGCAACGGCACCACGACGACCTGCGCAGGGTTGTCCCAATGGGGAACGGTTGCTCTTGCAAATGACGGCAGAACGAGCGAGGAGATCCTCGGGTTTTATTACGGAAACATTCTTATTAACGAAACCGACGATATACGCACCCCTGAGGAATCCTATCCGGGAACGCCGCTTTCATTCGGAAATGAGAGCGAGGACGTAAGAATATTGCAGGAGCAATTAAACAGAATCGCCATAAACTATCCCCAGCTTCCGCTTATCGAGGTCAACGGTATATATAATGAAAGCACGGTAAATACCGTGAGAGAATTCCAACGGCTGTTTTTCCTGCCTATAACAGGAATTACGGATAAAGCGACCTGGTACAGGATATCGCAGATCTACGCGTCGGTAAAAAGACTCGCCGAAATAACGAGCGAGGGACAGCGCGCGGCATATAATCAGCAACTATACCCCGGAACCCCGCTCACGCTTAATTCGAGAGGCTCGGAGGTTCAGGAGATACAATTTTACCTTCAACGAATAAGCCGATTTAACCCTATCGTACAATCGCCACGACTCGACGGTATATACGGACGAAGTACCCAAGACGCTGTTATCAGTTTCCAGAACGCATACCGTATAACTCCGAGCGGAACCGTCGATGAAGCTACCTGGAACACGATCGTAGGTGTTTATAACGGTACTCTCGATAACGTCGAGCAACCGTCCGACAACCTCACCCCCGTACCCTATCCGAACACCGTTATTTCGTTCGGCTCGAGGGGTGAATACGTCAGATATATCCAGCAGGCGCTTAATATTATAAACAACGTTTTCGTTACGGTTCCCGAAATAGCCGAGGACGGAATTTTCGGCAGTGATACCCAAAACGCAGTAAACCGCTTTTCGTCGATTTTCGGCTATCCGCAAAACGGAACGGTCGACGAACGGTTGTGGAACAAAATAAACCGTATTCTCGGTACGGTTCAATCGGAATGTATATTCTCGACCTCCGAAAGCGAGGGCGCAAGAGATTTTGCAGGAGTCGATCTTGCTATAGGAAGCTCGGGCGGAAACGTGAATTACGTTCAGGAGCGTATAAACCGTATTTATACCGCGATTCCTTATACCGGAAGTCTTGTCGTCGACGGCAACTACGGAACCAAAACTTCGGCAAGCGTATCGGCGCTTCAACGTATCTTCGGGCTTACCGACAACGGAACGGTTAACGAAAGCACGTGGCTGCTTATCAACTATATCTATGCGGCGATAGAAAACGGATGCCTTCCGACCGACTCGGCGGAAAACGCGGTTTCGGCAGGAAAAATCATTGTAAACGAACCCGAGGTGAGGATCTCCGACCTTAAAGAGCTTATGAGAATAAACGGCATAAACGTCGGAAGCGGACCTATTTTCGGACTTCGAAGCAGGCGCGAGCTAAAAAGGTGGCAGAGCGAAAACGGACTTACTCCCACAGGGTTACCCGACCGAGAAACGCGTCTTAAGCTGTCCGAAGCGAGAAGATGATATAATATACGATATTTTGAGAGGTTTTTGCGAGTTTTTTATCCTCGCGAAGACCTCTTTTTTTGATATTTTGTGGAAATATCGTTTAATATGTGTTATTATAGAGATAATAACTGATTCGGGAGAACGGATATGACAGAAGCCGAAAAGAGAAAAGCCGCGAAAGCCTTTAGCGAATATTGGAAGGACAAAGGATACGAAAAAGGTGAAAGCCAACCGTTTTGGCTTTCTTTGTTGCGCGATGTTTTGGGAGTTGAACACCCCGAACAATATATTTCGTTTGAAGAACAGGTTAAAATCGACAACACCAATTTTATTGACGGTCATATTCTTAAAACCAAGGTTCTTATTGAGCAAAAGGGTGTTGATAAAGACTTACGTAAGCCCGTAAAGCAATCCGACGGAAGTTTGCTCACACCGTTCCAGCAAGCAAAACGTTATTCCTCCGAGCTCCCCTATTCCCAAAAGCCGAGATGGATAATCGCCTGCAATTTCAAGGAATTTCTTATTTATGATATGGAAAAGCCGACAGGCGAACCCGAGAGCATTTTACTTTCCGAGCTTCCGAAGGAGCATTACCGATTACAGTTTCTCGTAGAGGAAAAAAGCGAGCTTATTCACCGCGAGGAGATTGTTTCCATAAAAGCCGGCGAGCTTGTGGGCAAGCTTTATGATGCGATTTTGAAGCAATATATCAACCCCGATGACGAGCGTTCGCTCCGTAGCCTTAATATGCTTTGCGTTCGCCTTGTATTCTGCCTTTATGCCGAGGATGCGGGAATTTTCGGCGGTCATGATAAGTTTCATAACTATATAAAAAAGGTCGCCGATAACGATATCGACGACGTTCGTGAAGCTATCATAAAATTATTCAAGGTTCTCGATACCCATACCGACAACCGCAGTCAATACCTTAAACCCGACCTCGCGGCGTTTCCCTACGTAAACGGTGGCCTTTTTGCCGACGAGGATATTGAAATACCTAACTTCACACAGGAAATCGTCGATTTGCTTCTACATAAAGCAAGCGAGGATTTCGACTGGTCGCAGATAAGCCCCACAATTTTCGGCGCGGTGTTTGAATCTACCTTAAACCCCGAAACACGCCGTTCGGGTGGTATGCACTATACCTCAATTGAGAATATACATAAGGTTATCGACCCGCTTTTCCTTGATGAGCTCCACGAAGAGCTTGACGAAATCAAGGCATTAAAGGTCGAAAAAACAAGAGAAACACGTCTTAACGCTTTCCGTGAAAAGCTTGGCAAGCTTACCTTCTTCGACCCTGCCTGCGGTTCGGGTAACTTTTTGACGCAAACATATATCGAGCTTCGCCGTCTTGAAAACGAAGCTCTTGAAGTTATGCAAAAGGGCGGTCAGATCGGCTTTGACTTTGGCGATATTATAAAGGTTTCTATCGGTCAGTTTTATGGTATCGAGATAAACGATTTTGCCGTAACCGTTGCGAAAACAGCCCTTTGGATTGCAGAATCCCAAATGTTGAAGGAAACCGAGGATATTCTCCAAATCAATCTCGATTTTCTTCCCTTGAAGTCTTATGCAAATATTATGGAGGGCAACGCACTCCGTATCGATTGGGAAACTGTTGTGCCCAAGGATAAGCTCAACTATATAATGGGTAATCCACCTTTTGTTGGTGCGCGTCTTATGAGCAAAGATCAAAAAGACGATTTGTTGTTTGTATTTGGTGATAAATGGAAAAACGCAGGAAACCTTGATTATGTCGGCTGTTGGTATAAAAAGGCAACCGAATTGATGTTTGGAACAACAATTCGTGCTGCTCTTGTTTCGACAAACTCTGTATCCCAAGGCGAACAGGTCGCAAACCTTTGGAAACCGCTGTTTGAAAGTGGTGTACACATCGATTTTGCACATCGCACATTCCGTTGGGATAACCGAGGTGTTGATGAAAACGGTAACAAAATCAAAACCGATAAAAAAATGGCGGCAGTGCACTGTGTTATTATTGGTTTTAGTGTTGCACCTAATGATAAGCAAAAGATGATTTATTCTGCAGAAAAGGTGCAGAAAGTTGAAAGAATCAACGCTTATTTAGTAAATGCAGATAATGTGTTTGTTGAGAGCAGAAACAAACCATTGTGCGATGTACCTCCAATCGGCATAGGAAATAAACCGATAGATGGTGGTTTTTATTTGTTTAACAAAGACGAAATGGAGGAATTTATAAAGATCGAGCCTAAATCCGCGGTGTATTTCAAAGAATGGTATGGTGCACGAGAGTTTATTAATCGTTGCCCAAGATATTGTTTATGGTTGGGGGATTGTCCTCCTAACGAATTGCGCAGAATGCCTGAATGCATGAAACGAGTTCAGTTGGTTAAAGAATATCGTCTCGCAAGCACAAGTGCAGGAACGGTAAAGTTAGCAGATAAGCCAACGCGTTTTCATGTAGAAAATATGCCCAGAGGAACATATCTTGTAATTCCTCAAGTTTCATCCGAAAATAGACGCTATATTCCAATAGGATATATGGACGATAATGTTATTTGCAGCGATAAGGTGAGAATATTACCTAATGGCACATTATATCATTTTGGAATATTAACATCAAATGTTCATATGTCATGGATGAGATCTATTTGTTGCCGTTTGAAAAGTGACTATAGTTATACTGTGAATGATGTCTACAATAACTTCCCTTGGCCTAACCCCACCGAGGAACAAAAGTTGAAGATAGAGCAGACCGCACAGGCGATTCTTGACGCGCGTGCGTTATATCCCGATTGCTCTCTTGCCGACCTTTATGACGAGGTTGCAATGCCGCCCGAACTCCGCAAAGCACACCAAGCTAACGATAAAGCCGTTATGCAAGCATATGGCTTCTGGGGCAAACTCAACTCCGAATCCGAATGCGTTGCCGAGTTGATGAAAATGTATCAGGAATTAACAAAATAGTACAGCGGAAAAGAATATACAAAAAAATAGAGGTTTTTGCGAGTTTTTTATCCTCGCAAAGACCTCTTTTTCTTGACAACAACAGTCAAGAATAGTATACTATTCTAATAGAATTGACGAAAGGAGGGGGATTTATGGGCGAGGAAAAGAAGCGCAGCAAGCTGATACAGCGGTTTCACGGTGAAAGAGAGCGCACGGAAGAAGAAAAAAAGGTTCTTCTCAAGCGGAAAAGGATAATCGCAGTTATATCGTTTATTATTGCGGCAGGGTTGTTTTTATGGCTCGGATACGGAATAGCCGAAACGCTTATGATATCGGTCGAGCGCGGACAAGGTATAAACGATGCGGCAAAGAATTTCAAGGACCTCATAAGCAGTTACGGAAAAATGGGATTTGCCGTTGCGTTCGGCATTCAGGTGCTTCAGGTCGTCGTCTCACCGATACCGGGCGAGGTTATCGAGGTCGGTATGGGGTTATGCTTCGGATGGTTCGAGGGCGCGTTGCTTTGCCTACTCGGAAGCGCGCTTGCGACTACGATAATAATGCTTTTCGTCAAGAAGCTCGGATTCAGGTTCGTCGAGCTGTTTATCCCTCTCGAAAAGATAAACGAGCTTAGGTTTATAAACAGCGAAAAGAAGCTCGAGCGCATCGCATTTATTCTTTATCTCATTCCCGGAACGCCCAAAGACCCTTTAATATTTTTCTTCGGGCTTACGAAGATCAATATAGTCGATTTCGTCGTCATCTCGACGATAGCGCGTATCCCTTCGGTCGTAAGCTCGACCATAGGCGGAAAGTTTTTGGTTGATCAGAATTATCTCGGCGCTATAATTATTTTCGCGATAACCGGCATAACGGCGCTTGTCGGAATATTATTATACAAGATAATTCTCGATAAATTAAGGACACACAAGAAAAACAAACAATCTCACGAAAACGAGGTAGATATATAATGGCAGTACAGATTCCGAAAGATTATACGCCCGCACTCAACATAAGACAGACCGAGGTTGCAATTAAAAAGGTCAAGGACTTTTTCGAGCGCGACCTCGCGATACAGTTGAATCTCACACGTGTTTCGGCGCCTCTTTTTGTCGATGCGGAAAGCGGTCTCAACGACAACCTCAACGGTGTTGAGCGTCCCGTTTCCTTCGACATACGCGGTATGAGCGGAAACAACGAAATCGTTCAATCGCTTGCGAAATGGAAGCGAATGGCGCTCAAGGAATACGGTTTCGTTCCCGGAGAAGGGCTTTACACCGATATGAACGCAATTAGACGCGACGAGGACACCGACAACATCCACTCGGTTCTCGTCGACCAATGGGACTGGGAAAAGGTCATAACCGCAGAGCAGAGATGCGAGGATACTTTAAGACGTGCGGTCAAGCAGATATACACTTCGCTTCGCCACACTGAAAACTACATCACTGACGATTACGAATTTCTCGGCAAGCTGCTTCCCGAAAAGATCGTATTTATCAAGTCGCAGGAATTGGAAGACGAATATCCCGACCTCACTCCGAAGGAACGCGAATATGCGGCTGCGAAAAAACACGGTGCGGTTTTCATCATGCAGATCGGCGGTGCGTTACGTTCGGGCAACAAGCACGACGGACGTGCGCCCGACTACGACGATTGGAGTCTTAACGGCGACATTCTCGTTTATTATCCCGTTCTTGACATTGCGCTCGAGCTTTCCTCGATGGGCATTCGTGTCGATGCAGAGGCGTTAAAGCGTCAGCTTTCGATAGCAAACTGCGAAGACCGCGCATCGCTTCCCTTCCACAAAGCGCTTCTCGAAAACGAGCTTCCCTTAACGATGGGCGGCGGTATCGGTCAATCGAGAATGTGTATGTTCTTCCTCAGAAAAGCGCATATCGGTGAGGTTCAGTCTTCTCGTTGGGAGGACAAGGACGTCGAGTTATGCAAAGAGAACAACATTCATCTTCTCTGATATTCGGTCGCAAACCGCATTTTTATAATAAAGGCGTTGATTTTATGAAAAAAATCGTATCTTTTGTCGGCGAGACGATCGGCAACACTCCTTTAATCGAATTAAAAAACATAGAAGACGAATTATCGCTTGATGCACGCATCTTCGCCAAGGCGGAAATGTTCAACCCGACCGGATCTGCCAAGGACAGAGCGGCTAAATATATGGTCGATGATGCGGAAAAGCGCGGAATCATTTCGAAGGGTGCAACGATAATCGAGCCCACCAGCGGTAACACCGGAATCGGGTTAGCGGCTTACGCGGTTCCCAAGGGATACAGGGTCATTATCGTTATGCCCGACACGATGTCAGAAGAGCGCAGGCTTTTGATGAAGGCATACGGCGCGGAATTGGTTTTAACCGACGGAAAACTCGGAATGAGCGGTTCCATCGCCGAAGCGGAGCGGCTTCACAAAGAGATCGAGGGAAGCTTCATTCCCGACCAATTTGCAAATCCCGCAAACGCACTCTCACATTATGAAACGACGGGCCCCGAGATATGGAATGATTCCGAAAACAAGGTGGATATTTTTGTCGCGGGGGTCGGCACCGGCGGAACCATCACAGGTGTCGGCAGATTTTTGAAGGAACAGAATCCCGAAATAAAGATCGTCGCAGTCGAGCCCAAAACTTCTGCGGTTTTGTCGGGTGAAAAGGCGGGTCCGCACGGAATCCAAGGGATCGGCGGCGGATTCGTACCAAAAGTTCTCGATATCGGCATTTTAGATGAAATAATCACCGTAAGCGACGAGGACGCATATTCCGCGGGAAGATTGCTCGGCAAAAAGGAAGGTATACTTTCGGGTATTTCCTCGGGCGCGGCGTTACACGCAGGAATTATTCTCGCAAAACGCAAGGAAAACAAAGGCAAAAACATAGTAGTATTACTTCCCGACTCGGGTTCAAGATATCTATCCACAAGTATGTTTAACGAGGTATAATTATGGATTACAAGAGAATTTTAACAATACAGGACATTTCCTGCTTCGGTCAATGCTCGCTCACCGTCGCATTACCGATTCTTTCGGCGTGCGGTGTCGAAACCGTAATACTCCCCTCTGCGGTGCTATCCACCCATACGGGTGGCTTTACGGGCTTCACCTTCCGCGATCTTTCTGACGATATACCTTCTATTTCGGCACATTGGCAGAAGGAGGGCATCGATTTTGACGCTATCTACACGGGATATCTCGGAAGCGAAAAGCAGATCGATATGGTTACCGACATATTTAACAAGCTTTGCAGAAAAGGCGGCAAAAAGATAGTCGACCCCGCTATGGCGGACAACGGAAAGCTTTATTACGGCTTTGATCAAGCTTACGCAGACGCTATGACACGTCTTTGCAGAGAAGCGGATATCGTTATCCCGAACATAACCGAGGCTTGCTTTATGACCGGCCACGAATACAAAGAAAAATACGATGAGGACTACGTCAATTCGATTCTTAACGCTTTAGAGCGCGAAGGTATGAAGGATATTATCCTAACCGGAATAAGCTATAACGACGAAACTACCGGCGTTATAATCAAAAACGAAGACGGTGTCAAATATTACACCCACAAAAAGCTTCCCGTCAGCAGCCACGGAACGGGCGACGTTTTCGCCAGCGCATTTTCGGGCGCGCTTTTACGCGGAAAGAGCGAATACGATTCCGCAAAAATCGCGGCAAACTACACGCTCAGATGTATTGAAAACACCGTAGGCGACGAAAGCCACAGATACGGAGTTAAGTTCGAAACCGCGATTCCCTATCTTATCGAGCAATTAGGCGAATAATGATATACGCTGACAACGCTTCAACGGCAAAGGTGCCTAAGGCTGTTTTAGACGCGATACTTCCCTATCTGACCGATTGTTACGGTAACCCTTCTTCGGCTCATTCGATGGGAATATCCGCATCGAAGGCGGTAAAGGACGCGAGAAAATACATAGCCTCTGCGATAAACGCTAATGAAGGCGAGATCATTTTCACATCAGGCGGAAGCGAAGCCAACGTACAAGCTGTACTTACGGCGGCGGATATCGGAAAAGCCAACGGAAAGAGCAAAATTATCATCTCGGCGTTCGAGCACGATTCGGTATATATCACCGCAAAAGATCTCGAAAGATCGGGGTTTGAAGTCGTTTGCACCTCGGCAGACAAAAACGGTTTTGTTTCTCTTTCGGAGCTTGAAGAGCTTATTGACGAAAGAACTTGCTTAGTCAGTATTATGACCGCAAACAACGAGATAGGTACGGTTCAGCCAATTAACGAAATCGGAAG
>JAZSLN010000116.1:0-9245 GCA_045535385.1 Eubacteriales bacterium | reverse complement strand
CTCTTTCGCCGACGTTTACGCGATATGCACCGATGTGCTGAGTAATACCGCCTGCTTCACCTGCGGTAACGTGAGTGTCGCGGATCGCGTCGAGAAGCGAGGTCTTACCGTGGTCAACGTGTCCCATAACGACGATGACGGGAGCACGTGTAACGAGGTTTTCTTCCTTATCTTCACTTTCGTCAAAGAGCTTATCCTCGAGAGTTACTACGATTTCCTTTTCAACCTTAATACCGAATTCATCGGCAATAAGATATGCGGTATCATAGTCGATAGATTCATTAACGGAAACCATCATGCCCATAAGCATAAGCTTTTTGATAACTTCCGCCGCTGCTGTCTTCATACGCGAAGCGAGCTCGGTAACGGTGATGGTGTCGGGAACGGTTATCTTAAGCTGAACGGGCTTAGGCTTCTGAACGGGCTTTTGCTGCTGTTGCTGCTTCTTGTCGAATTGCTTTTTGCCGCCCTTTTGCTGTTCGGCAAATTTATTCTTCTTCTTGATTTTCTGTACGTTGGTCTGTGTTTCGGGAACGACAGAATCGTATTTGAGTATCTTTTCGTCGTATTTGGAAAGGTCTACGTTGGTGGTACCACGGGTATCTACAACGCGCACCTCGTCTCTCGAACGCTTTTTCTGGGGCTGTTGCTTGATGCCCGCAGCTTCCTTTTTCTTGCGCTTTTCTTCATCAGCCGCAGCTTTGGCAGCTTCCTTGGCTTTGCGCTCTTCTTCCTTTTTGGCGTTCTTCTTGTCGTCGTATTCTTTGAAGAAAGCGGTAATATCAACCGGATTCTTCTGGGTGAGAGTTTCGAAGATGATACTCAACTCGGCTTCATCGAGAACCGCCATATGGGTTCTTCCGGCAAAACCGTTATCGTCAAGGATGGTTATGATATCCTTGCTTTTTAATTCAAAATCCTTCGCTAACGCGTTGATTCTGTATTTCTCACTCGTTGTTGCCATATATAATACCTCATTTCTGGTGGGATAATTGCTAGAGTTTCGCTAAACTTTTTTCGTATGCCTTAACGAAATTGAAGTCTGTGAAGGCGATCGCAGCGGTGTTGCTGTGTCCGACCGCACTTCCGAGCTCATCTGTGGTGATATCAATCTCTTCGAGCCGCACGGAATAGTAGCTCGATTTATCTTTAAGTGTCTTTTTCGTGTTATCCGAAGCGTCGGAAGCGACAAGGACGAGCTTTGCCTTTCTTCCGCGTACAGCCTCGAGCACCTGATTAGTGCCGATAACTATACCTCTTGCTCTTGCGGCAAGACCGATAACACCCAAGGTGTTCTTTTCCAATGCCGTCGCTCCTTTATTCCTGAATGTCGGATATAATCTCGCGGAGCGTAGGATATATATCGTCGGGTATCCTTGTTTTGAAAGAGCGTTCGAGACGTTTGGCTTTAACCGCCGCGTCGAAACAATCGGTGCTTTTACATATATAAGCGCCTCGTCCCGGCATTTTACCGACGGTGTCGACGTTTATAACGCCTTCGTTGTTTCGTACTATACGAACCAGTTCTCTCTTTTCCTTCATTTCATTACATCCGATGCATTTTCTCATCGGAATCTTCTTTTCGGTCAAGGCCTCTACCTCCGATTATTCCTCGCTGGAGTTGCGACTGCTCTTGATGTCTATCTTAAAGCCGGTGAGTTTAGCGGCAAGTCTTGCGTTCTGACCTTCTTTGCCGATAGCGAGCGAAAGCTGGTCTTCTGCAACGGTTACGCGGTAGGATCTGTCGGAATCGGGAAGCTTAACTACCGATTCGACGGTTGCGGGAGCGAGAGCGGCGCTGATAAACGCTTCTGTGTCTTCGCTGTAGGGGATGATATCGAGCTTTTCGCCGAAGAGCTCGGCGGTGATGTTGTTCTTTCTGGCACCCTTGGGACCGATACAAGAACCGATTGCGTCTACTTTATCGTCGTTGCTGATAACTGCGATTTTGGTACGGCTGCCGGCTTCGCGGGCGATGCGCTTGATTTCAACGGTGCCGTCCTTGATTTCGGGAACCTCAAGCTCGAAAAGTCTGCTGACCAATCCGGGATGCACTCGGGAAAGGATAACGCTCGGACCGCGGGATTCCTTCTTGATCTCGGTGATGAATACCTTGATTCTGTCGCCTACCTGAAGAGTTTCGCCGGGGATCTGTTCGTTACGGAAAAGAACCATTTCGTTCTTGCCGATTTCGAGAGTAGCGTTCGCGGTGGTCGGATCGACTCTTACAACGACTGCGGAAACTATTTCTTCCTTCTTTTCTTCGTACTCGCGGATCATATTTCCTCTTTCCGCTTCGCGGATACCCTGGATAATGACCTGCTTAGCTGCCTGAGCGGCGATTCTTCCGAAGTTCTTGGTTTTGAGCTCGATCTCGTAAACGTCGCCTATCTTATATCTCTTGGACTTCATACGAGCGTCCTCGAGCGAGATTTCGGTTTGGGGATCGATAACCTCTTCTACAACAGCTAATTGCTTGTAAAGCTTAACGTCCTGCTTGACAGGATCGAGCTTAACGCGTGCGTTTTCATTGCCTGCGTGCTCTTTGCGGTATGCCGAAAGCAAAGCGGCTTCGATGCGTTCGGTCATATATTCTTTGGAAATACCTTTTTCCTTTTCGAGGATGTCAAGAGCCTCAAAGAGTTCCTTATTCATTGTTTGTCTCCTTATCGTTTTCCGCGGGGGATTCCGCTTCAAATTCTGCATTTATCTTTGAAATTTGTTTCATCTCAAAACGTCGTGTAACGCCGTCGCTTATAATGGTAACCGAATCGTCGTCGAACGACTCGATAACACCGTCAAATTCCTTACTGCCGTCAACCGCAACATAAAGTCCGACGTTTACGTTCAGACGGTTTTCGCACGCAAAACGCAAATGGTCTTCCTTGCCGAGCTGGCGAACCATGCCTGCCGATGCGACCTGAAGGCAATATCTGTCTTCAATGGGGTCGAGCTCGTCAATGATCGGTTCGACAAGGCGCGTAACTGCCGAGCAGTCGTTGATCGATATACCGCCTTCGCGATCGATGGAAATTTCAAGAATCATCTCGGGGCCTTCTTTATAGTAAGCAACGTCCCAAAGCGTATATCCTGCTTCGACAACGGCATCCTCGACAGCGGCGCGTACCTTCGCGGCGATGCCGGATTTTTTGTCTGCCATAAAATACCTCCTATCAATATTCAAGAGAGGGTTTCGCGAAACCCTCTCTTGATAACTTAATCTTCTTTATGCGGTTATTATATCACAAAAACTTTGCGTTTACAATAGTTTTTGCAAAAATTCCTTCCGTTTATTCGGTTTTTTCGGAATAAAGTCCCGTTTCCTTTGCTTTTTCCCAATCCACAAAGAGCATTTTCTGCTTTTTGCCCTTGCTTTGTGCGATAGTGCGTTCCGAGATAACGTTATTTTCAGTAAGCGTCTTCATCGCTTTTGCGATTTTTTGCTTAGATGCACTGCCGCGGCTCTTTTTCACTGCGATGTTTATCGCTTCGTTGTAAGTGGGGCCGGAACTTGTTTTGAGATAATCAAAAATGTGAGAATAAAAACTGCCGTTGATATCCTGCTCGGTAGGTAAAACGTAAGAAACGTTAGCGGTTTCGCGAAGCTGTTTTGAAAAACAACCGTTGATTCCGTATACAACGACCTGCTTGTGATAAAAGTTTTTAAGAAACGATGTAACCGAGCTGAAATGACCGTCGCCCGAAAAGAGAATGAAGACCTCGATATCTTCGCTTGATAATGCTTTTTGGTACATATTATCGAGTATTATAAAGTCGGTGAAATCCTTTTGGACTCCGTTAGGGCTTCGGGTGTCGATGATCTTGTTCGAGAAAAGACGAATCCGCCCTATTTCATCGGCAAGACTTTTGTGTGAGAAATCCGCGAAGAAGTTTACTTCGGTAAGGTTGAATTGGGAATTAAGATCCTCGAACCAAGCCTTTATATTAGGCTGTAATCCGTAATTCGTCTTTAACGAGATGTACCAATGCTCATAATCGACGAACGCAACCGCTTTGGGCAGGGAATTGACCTCCGGAACCGTCTTCGCAGGTTCTTTTTTGAAGAAACCCAGAATATTGCCTCCTTTCTTATTGGATTTTACTTATGAGTACAACTTAATTATACTCTTTTTACCTTATCTGTCAATAGTTTTGCTTGGTGAGAAAATCCTTTAGCTGGACGATGATTTTCTTTTCGAGTCGCGAAATATAGCTTTGAGATATTCCCAGCATGTCTGCGACCTCCTTTTGAGTAAGCTCGTTTTCGCCGCGGTTCAAGCCGTATCTCAACTCGATGATCTGTCTGTCGCGCGGATTGAGCGATGCGATGGCGCGCGTTATCATCTTTTTGTCCTCGCTTTCCTCGAGGCTTTTGTAAACATAGTCGTTTTCTGTCCCGAGAACATCGCTCAACAAAAGCTCGTTGCCGTCGTAATCGACGTTTAAGGGTTCGTCGAGTGAAAGTTCAGCTTTTGTTCCGGTGTTCTTTCTCAAAAACATCAATATCTCGTTTTCGATACATCTTGAAGCATAGGTTGCCAGCTTGATTTGCTTGTCGGAACGGAAGGTGTTTATCGCCTTGATAAGTCCTATCGTGCCGATCGATATGAGGTCTTCGATTCCTATTGAGGTGCTTTCGAATTTTCGCGCGATGTATACGACGAGTCTTAAATTATGCTCTATAAGTACCTTTTTTGCGTTGTCGTCAGGAAGAAGTTCAATGTATTCCGTTTCTTCATCTTTGGAAAGGGGCGGAGGAAGGGTTAACGGTCCGTTTATGTAAAATAACTCCTCGCCGATCCCCAGAACCTGCTTTATCCATTCAATAACCAAATCGATTTTTTCGCCAATCATATTAACTCTCCTAAAGTAAACTTGTCGGTATCAATCCGTCGTATCCCGAATACCTTGTGTCGGCTGTGTCTATCCCTATATACGCGTCAACCCGCTTCGGCTTGCTCCCCAAACGTATGATTTCGATTTTATCGGGACGAAACCCGAAAAAACATCCTCTACCTGCGCTCGTTCCGAACGGAATGACACGAACGGGAAAAGGAAAAATCTCGCTTTCGGGAGAATCGTATGGAGGCGGAAGCGACGAGGCGGAAATTATTATGACCGGTAACGCCGAAAACGGTTCTGTTACAAGGTTTCCGCTGTCGGCTATCAGCCGTGCGGCGAAGCGTTCGCCTTTTGCATATATCCTTATTTCCACCGAACGCGTATGCATCTTTTTTCGGCATATCAGTCCGTAGGCAAGTACGATCAAAGCGGATATGATGCAAACCAAAACGAAAGAAACCGAAGATATTTCGGTGTACGCACCGTCCGAATAATCCGAAAAAAGGTTAAAAACAGCAGTTACCAATCCGCCCATCAATGCCGACGTAACACAAAATGTAAGCGAATTTAGCGCGAATGCCGAAACTCGCTCGAATCCGAATGCGGTAAAGCACATTAACATGGCGGAAAGTATATTAAGAATTACGGATATGTAAATAGGCAAAGAGAACAGATAGGGCAGGAATGAATATAAACCTCCGATGATGGAAGCCGTAACCGTTCTTAAAACCTTTATGCTTCGGTTTAGAAGTCTTCCCGATATGAAAAGGCATAAATAATCGATAGAAAAGTTGATAAGGAATAAAATATCGGAATAAATAACCGTTGTATCGGCATACATAACAAACACCTGCCTGCGCTTCTATTATAGCCTGCGCGGCAGGTGTATTTTGTCGCAATAGATAAGGCGGGTGATATTTTTTGAAAAAACCACTTGTGTCGCTTAAAAGCCGTACCGATACGGCTAAGTTTGTTCTTTTTCTTCTTCTGAGCCTGTCGGCGCTTATGTTGCTTTTTATTCCCGAAGAAAGTGCAACGGTCTTTGCCGGCGACGGTGCCGAAAATAGTTTTTCCGGGATTATGAGTCTTATTGAGAAAAACTTGTACGGAGGATAAAATGTTTATTGTGTTTCCGAGGTTACGAATGCGTATCTCGCTTTTTGCTGTACCTGCGGCAATAATTATGCTCTGGCTTGAGGGCAGAGCGGCGTTTTTTGTCCTTATGACTTCGGCATTAATGCACGAAATAGGCCATTTGGTCGCTTTGAGGCTTTGCGGTTGCCGTGCGAGAAGAATCGATATTCTTCCTATGGGCGCGGTTATAGTATGCCCCGAAGGTATACCCGACAAAAAAGAAGCTGTAATAGCGATTTCGGGTCCTGCGGTATCACTGCTCTGCGCTTTTGTGTCGGCGGTTTTGTATTTATCGGAACCCGGGGTTATATTGCTTTATGCGGTAATTATTAATTTGGTATTGGGGCTGTTTAATCTGATGCCGATAAAAAAACTTGACGGCGGAAAAGCGTTGTATTGCTTTTTGTCCGAAAAAACAGGACATAAAAAAGAAACGGCAGAGCGTTTTTGCTCTGCCGTTTCGACAGTTACCAAATTGTTGTTTGCTTCTTTATCGGCGGTCTGCATCGTCTTGAGCGGCTTTAACCTCGGAGTAACGCTCCTGGTAATTGCGCTTGCGATACAGCTTTTGACCGATTGATTATTTGTTTTTAGGATCTCTTGCTTCCTGAATCTCGGCTTCCTTAGAGTTTACGTCGCGCCAATCGGAAAGCTTGAGGTCGATCATATTTACGTAGCCGTACCAGCTGTCAGCATCATATCCGCTGATCTCATCGCTTGCGACGTAGCTGTAGGTGTACCAGTATACCATAGTCGCGGGGCAGAGCTCGACGAGCTTTGCTTCAGCCTCGTGGAGAGCCTTAGCTCTGTCGGCAAGGTTGCTTGCGGTGTATGCCTTTACGATGAGCGCGCTGTAATCTTTGTTATCAAAGTTGGTGTAGTGGGTGTTGAACACCTCTGCGTCGTTTGCAACAGAGTTATCAACAACTACGCCGGTGCCGCTGAACTCCTTGGCGAAGGGGGCGAGGTAGTTGAGCGCATCTGCGGAACCGCTGATAACGTTAACCCCGATGATATCGTAATCTCTGGTCTTGAGAGCGGTTGCGTAAGCGTCGGGGCTGAGTCCCTTGTACTTGATGGTAAAGCCGAGGCTCTTCCAATATTCGCCGGCTTTCTTGGCAACGTTTTCATAAATGCCGGTGTAGTCGATCTTCTTGCCGTAGTTCTTAAGGGTGAACTCGTTGGTAGGAACGAGATAGGTTACGGTGAGAGTGCCCTTCTTGCCTTTTGCGAGTTCCTTGGCTTTGGACATATCGGAAGCGGTGTTGTAGAGGTTGCCGCCTTCGGTACGGAAATCGGTCTTTCTGTCGGTGTTGAATACGCCGTTGGGAACGTATCCGGTAGCAGCGATCTCGCCGGTTCCGGTAGCTTCGTTTACGATAACGTTTCTGTCAAGTGCGAGAGAGAGCGCCTGGCGAACCTTCGCGTCTTTGAGGAGTTCGTTTTCGTTGTTGAAATAGAAAGCAAAGCCGTTGAGAGTGGGAAGAGTTTCGATGTCATCCTTGTGAGCCGCGAAGGTGTCCTTGGTGAAGGAGCTGAGATAATAGATCTCGCCGCTCTTGAAACGGTTGGACTGGAACAATTGCTGGGTAAGACCGGTTTCGTTGGGATAATACTCGGTAAGGCCTTCGTAGTAGTAGCAGTTGATACGGTAGGGTCTTACGTATTTATCGATCGCGTCATCCTCTACGTCGCGCATATAGTATGCGTTACGTTCGAGAACGAGCTTACAAGCAAACTTGTTGTCGTAGTCATCGCCGTCGCTTTCCTTTTTGGCGCGGGGCATATCCATAGACTGTACTCTGAATTCGCCGTTGCAGACGATATCGGTAGCACTTGCTGCCCAGTCATCACCTGCTTTTTCGCAACGGGTAACGATATCTTCGCGGCAGGGAGAAAGGTGAATGTTGGAAACCTGCTGTGCGAACTGCTCGCAAGCAACTTCGGGATCGATTTTGAAGTAATCGTTTTCAAAAGTTACAACGAGGTGAGTATCGTCCCAAGCCTCGAGACCGAGGTCGTCGATAGTACCAACACCCGACTTAACAGCTCTTGCGCCCTTGATGACATAAAGAAGGGACGCGTAAGGGCTATCCATAGCGGGGTCGAGAATACGTCTCCAAGCGTAGATGACGTCGTCAGCAGTAACCTGACGGTTATCACTCCAAGAGGTGGTCTTCAACTCGAAGTGCATCTGATGCTTCTGATAGATATTGTCGTATTTATAATACCATTCTTCAGCGAGCGCGGGCTTAACCTTGCCGTCCTCGTCGAGAGAGGTAAGCGGTTCGAAAATCATAGAGATAATCTGCTCAGCGTCGCCGTTAAGCTGAACGACCGCTGGGTCGAGCGTGTTCGGAAAATCCGAAAGGAAGACGTTGACAGATGCGCCTTTTTCATCTTCTTTCAATCCGCAGGACGCAAATGTTCCCAAACAGAAGATGATACAGAGCGCAAAACAAAGAAATTTTTTCATAATGACCTCCAAGCATAGAGCTCCAATCTTAGTTATTGTTAATTATAACACCTAATTTTCCAATAATCAAGCACCATTTATCTATTTGGTGAAAATCACAAAACAAGCCTTTTCGTTTTGTGCATTTTGGCAATAAAAAACACCCCCGTAAATACGTTCAAAAGCATTACGGAAGGTGTTTATAGGTTTAACAGCCTTTCGGCATTTTTGTGGAGAATAAGCTCGAAAGTTTCGTCGGATAATCCGAGCTTCGACAAAAAATCGAGAATCTCTGACGGACGCGCCCAGGGGGCATCTGAACCGAACAGAATCTTATCGTGAGGATGCTTTTCGAATATCCTTTTGCCCTGCTCTACAGTTATTCCCACGCGTTCACAGCAAAACGCGGTATCGAGATATAAATTCTTTCCGCACAGCTTTTCGATGACTTCGTCCCAGCGGAGCACACCGCCGAGATGAGCGGCGATAAGCGTAAGGTCGGGATACATTTCAAGCACGCGGCATATCGCATCGGGCGAGGCATGCGTTTTGTCGGGCGAAACCGGGTCGAAGCCTGCGTGTATGACAACAGGAAGTCCGAGCTCGCCGGCTGCGTTAAGCAGAGGTGCGTTTCTTTCGTCATCAATTTCTATACCTACGTAATCGGGGTGTAGCTTGATGCCTTTTATTCCGAGGCTCTTGAAGTATGTCAGAGTCTCTTTTGGGTTTTCGGTAAGAGGATGAAGCGAGCAGAAGGGTATTAGGTTGTTGTAGCTGTCCTTCGTGGACAATGCAAACGCATTTACCTTTTCTA
>JAZSLN010000021.1:0-5403 GCA_045535385.1 Eubacteriales bacterium | reverse complement strand
GGCCTCCGACTTTCCTATCCCGACGAAGCCGAATTGGAGGTGGGAAACCCCTTGATATACGGCGGTGTAAAGCTTATAAAAGGAAAATCCCTTATTCGCCTGCCCGACGGTGGTTTGGAATATCATACCTATGGCGATGCTCTCGAATTCAAACCCGAGTGGCTCCACAAATGGCTCACCGCGCATAGCGGTTGGGAATGGTTCGATTCGGTTCGTAATGAGGATTGGTATAAAGATTACATCAAACGCGCCGAAAAATATAAAAAATCCTAAAAGAAAAAGGAGCGATTTTTCGCTCCTTTTCGTTTGCTTATACTATTAAACCGATTAAAATCCTTGGATTTTAATCGAGAGCGTCAGCGATTAGAGTGTCTTCATCCAATCTTCGATGATCGGCGAGAGAATATTATATCCTGCCGAGTTGGGATGAACGGTGTCGGGAAGATGATCGGGGGAAGCGGATTTGAAGACGTTGTTGTTGAACTCCTCGTCGAAATAAAGGTCGAGGTAGGGGATCTCCCATTTGTCGCATATCTTCTTCGAAAGCGAGAAATATTCGCTCATATCCGACATTCTTCCGTAGGGAGAAGAGGGCATTTGGTAGGTTACGATATAACCGAAAATCGAGCCTGCGTAATGCTCCTTAGCATATTTGAAGGTGTTTTCAAGACCGCCCGCGAAGGTGTTTCGGTCGAAGGGACCGTCGAAGCCCTCGGTTATCTCGCCGACGGGCGCGCTGTCCCAAGCGTCGTTGCCGCCGCCCTCGATTATAAGGTAATCGTATTTGTTGCCGTCCATTGCGATAAGCTGGTTTATAACGAGGTTTTCGCCGCGGCAATCACCGATAGATGCACCGCCGAGACTTTTGTTAATTCCGGTCATTTCGTTGGCGAGCATAATTCTGCCCGCCCAACCGCGTTTTATGCTGTATTCCTCGCTTTCACGCTCGCAATACGCCTCGCAAAGAGAATCACCTACGAAAAGTACGGATTTTTTGAACAAGGGATTGTTATTCATAATAATATCCTTTCGTTTATCTGTCTCTGAATACACCGATCTTAAGCTTTTCTAACTGTTCGTCGTTGCAGGAACCTGCGCAGAAGAAGGCAACGCCTGCCGCGCCGACCTTGCGGCATTCCTCGACCTGCTTGGTCGATTCTATCATCGGGAGCTTGTTGTACATCGGGGAGATACCCGAAATATTGGGTGCTTCGCCGTAGTTTTTGACCATATATCCGACCTCGCTTCCGACGTCCTCTGCATTGTTGAGATATGCCATGGGATAGATCGCGTCGAGCCAGCCCTGCTTTACCCAATAACACCAATTCTGGCACTTTAAGCGAATAGCCTCGTCGGGGTCGCCGAATACGGCGGTCGAAAGCTCGATGAATCTGCCGTTCGCGCGGTATTCCATAATCATAGAATGTACCTTCGAAACGTAGGAGGTTATCTTTTCGGCGCGCCAATCGGTGAACTTCTTCCAATCGTCACATTTTGTATCGGGGATGGTATCGATGTCGATTCCCGTGTCCTTCAAAAATTCGGCTTTGGTGTATTCATCAAAGCCCGCCGAACGGTCAACACCGTGAATAACGGGATAACGGATGTAGTCGAGCTGGAATCCGTCGAAATCGTAATTGTCGATAATGTCCTTTATCATACCGAGGAGGAAATCCTGAACCTCGTCGAGAACGGGATTCAAGAAATAGAAATTGTCGAAAGCGTCGTGCAAAATCCCGCCGTCCTTGCGGCGCGCCATCCATTCGGGATGAACGTCCGCCATGGGACATCCGGTGTGCTCACAGCCGAAGAAGAAATCCTCGAACCAGCAATGTATCTGCATACCGTATTTCTTGCAATAACGGATAAAGGAATCGATAACGTCAAATCCGTTTTCGTAGCCCTTGCGTACGGGGAGACCGTCGTAAACGCATTTTTGAGCGTTTGCGTATCCCTCGTAGTTGGTCTCGATAAGCATAAGGTTAAATCCCGCGTCGACGAATCTTTTAACGGTTGCCTCTACCTCGCTATCGCTTTTTTCGTGGGGACGGTGCCAAACACCGCGTCTTTCGTCCTTTACCGATTTTGCTGTGTAATAATATGCTTCCTCGGTGTATTTATCTACTCCGTCAAAATCGCTCTTTTCCTTGGCTTCGATAGCGAGCTTTAAGAGCTCTTCGGATTTTTCCTTGTCGAAGGTAGAACCCTCGGAAACTCTGTCGGCAATGCGCTGCTCGATAAGAGCTATCTTAGCTTCGGCATTTATAACCTTCGCTTCTTCGTCGATCTCCGCCGAGAAGGTCATATTCGCTTCGTCGATGACCGCCTTTGCGCCTACGGCGATAGCATTAGATAAAAATTCCGCCGCCGCACCGTGGCCCGAAACGACGTATCCGCCATCGGGAATATCGTTGTTGTTCTTACCGAAACGGATAACGCGGCCGTTAAGTACGCAGGCTTCGATACCGTAATTGTTCGTGCCGGTCGAGCCCGTACCGTTGTAAATTACAAGCTCGTCAGCGCCGCGGTCTCCGTTGAAATGCGAAATGGAATAAGTTTTCATAAGTTACCTCTCGAAAAACTTTTTTATTTTCAAACCGTCCTTGAATACGAAAAGACGGTCAAAGAGTTTAGAAAAACAAGTGATCAATAATCCGTTTATAAGCGCGGAAACGACCGTACCGTAGCTTATTCCGCGGAATACACCGAACCCGAAGAATATGAACGAAAGCGCGATGCTTAAAATAAGGCTCGAATAATCGTAAACGATTTTGCATTTATTGATGTCAAACCGGTATTTTTCCGAAATTTCTTTTACGAAAAGCTCGTATACCTCGGGCGGAATGTAGGAGCGGAAAAGAAGCGCGATGCCGAACGTACAGCAAATTATACCCGACGCGAAAAGAATGACCCTCATCGGGATTCCGTCGTTGGGGATGTACGCGGTCAAAAGCATAATTCCGTCGAGTAAGAATCCGAAAACGACCGCCGTTACGAAAGAGAAAAAATATGAGAGCTTGACCTTTCGAACAATTAATATTAAAAGAACAACTAACAGCGCCTGGAAGGTATATTGCGCCATACCGAAGCTGAAAAACGGTAAAAACTCGGAAATTTTCAGATGCAGTATATAAGACGGCGCGACCACCATAGACATACCGAAATCGGCGTTTTCCAGAAGCGCAGTGCCGATGGCTAACGTTATTAATCCTATTAAATAAGCTGCTTCTGTGTAAAAAATACGTTTTTTCATATATCATTCGTTTCAAAAATAATCTTGATTTATTATATAATAGTTTCCTTAATATGTCAATAAATGAGCTTTGCTAAAAGTTGGTATAACTGAATCCGTCCCCTCTTGAATCGTACCTTGAAATGTGATATAATGTAGAATAATGTCGGGAAAGGAGGGAACGTTAATGCTTGGCAGTGAGAATAAAATCGTTTTAACGAAGGAAGATGCCGATTTTGTGGAAGCTCTGCTTAAACAACACCAACGTGTGATTATGAGTGTAATAAGGGCGAATCTCAATCATCACTTGTATTATCTTGCCGAAGATTGTTTAAGCGAGGTATATCTCGTTGCCTGTCAAAACGTTTCCGAACTGAAAAAACACGCCCACCCCGACGGCTGGTTGGCGGTAACGGCAAAATATATTACTATTCGCTTGGCGAAAGATGAAATGAAAAATCTACGCAAAATAGGCAGAGCGGTTGAACATACTGCCCACGAACACGTTTTCGAATCCGCGCTTTATAATATCTGGCTCGAAGAAAAAATGCCCGAAAAGATTTTAGGTACCCTTACGAAACGTGAAAAAGAGATCTACGAGATGATATACATCCGCTGTATGAAAAACGATGAAATTGCCCGACAGCTCGGAATAAGCGAGAGCACGATACGGAATATAAATAAATCAATAGTAGATAAAATCGAGTATTATATCAAGAAAAATTGCCGCTAAAAAATTTTTTTAAGAAATTTATAGACAAAATCGACGTTTTTGTTATTTATATAGTGGAAGGAGGTAAATGATAAATATGTTGACTAATTTGAAGGGTCATGAAATAAAGGAGATGATTACCAGGAATACTGTAAGAATTGAATCGCTCGACGTTCGCTCTCTCGAGAAACTCCTTGATTATGAAACCGATATGCTGTGTCTCGGTAAAGGAGATATGGATATTATCAACGAATGTGCAAGGCTTCTCGACGAAAAGAACGAAAGTGCGGACAAAGAAATCGATTTTGATGCTGTCATAGCACGCACCAAAGAGAAAAACGTAATAATCACCGATACGAAGCGCAAGCCGTTACGTCATATTAAGATCAGCCGTATTGCGGTCGTTGCCGCTGTGTTGATCATAGTTACGGTCATCATATCCGCAGTAGCCTCTTCCGCCTCCGGCGACGGACTTTATGAGTCGTTTGTTAAAAAGCTCTGGGGGTCTGTCGGCGAAAAGGTCGTTCTCCCGAACGGTGAGGAACTGAAATTTCTTGGCGATAACCCCGAATATTCGACCGTTGAAGCCCTCGAAAAGGGCGAAAATATCGACCTTTCGGGTAAGCTTTTCCCGACCTCGTTCCCCGAAGGCTATGAGCTTCAATATTATCAAAAACATATTCATAACGGAAAACCCGAAATAAGCGCGATAACAAACAGCCCTTATGTGGGTGTAAGTATTCATATTGATTATGGGGAATTTGAAGTAGCATATGACGAGGTATACGTATGCAAGGGTATAGAATATTTTATTAAAGATTATTCTGTAGAAACGGTGATGACTTCGCCGTATAGTGCTTTTGCCTTCGTCAACAATGATTATTATTATATCAGTGCTATGACTAAAGAAGATTTAATATATATTATAGATAATTTAGAGGAGAAACAATAATGAAAAGAATAATAAGCGTTTTAATGTGCGCCTTTATTATTATGTCGTCTATGGCGGTTTTCGCCTCCGCTTCGGATAATTCGTCCGACACCTTTAATTTCGAAATAGACGGAACCGAATATACCGTTGAATATATCTCGGGCGATGCGGTTTCGGATGCCAAGAAGGAATTTATCGCCGCTAAGCTCGTCGGCGCCGAGATTTCCTCCCCTTCTCCCGCAAATATTTTATGCGATATCTTCGGCCACGATTATGTTTACGGTCAGTATAGCGTTACCGTCCATAAGGTTTATTCATCCGCACCTCGATGCGAAAGAAGGTATTATAAAGCAACTACCTGCGAGGATTGCGATTACTATCAGGAAACACTAATCAATACTGTAAAAATCAACTGCTGTTCATAAGCTTAACATAAATAACGAAAGGCTCTCGGTCGAAACAGACCGAGAGGCCTTTTTGTACTCTTCTTTTAGGAACATACCCCGCGCCCATATAGGTCAAAGCCCG
>JAZSLN010000016.1:0-6258 GCA_045535385.1 Eubacteriales bacterium | reverse complement strand
TCCCCTATCTTGAAAAAATGGGCTTTGTCAAAGATGAAGCGCTTACGCTCTCGTTTAATCCCAAAGGACGCGATTCAACAGTAGTAGGATACATCACTACGGATATGTTCGAAAAGCTGACAGAGGATAATAACCCTATTCGTTGTGCTTGGCTTCCGAAAAAGTGTGTCGATAACGGCAGCCATATATGAGAATGGCCTTTCTGAGCAGGAGGAACACCTATGAAAAACCTATTATTAATCCTACTCGCGCTTTTAATGTGTCTTTCGGTTTTTGTTTCTTGTGGGGATAAGGACGATACCTCAAGTCTTTCTCCCGAAAGCAAAGACGAAGAAAGCGGTCAAATTTCTTCGGAAAGCTCCGAAGCGTCAAAAACTGATATTTCAGAGAGCGTGTCTGAAAATGAATCCGAATCGATAGACAACGGTTCCTCTGAGGATGTATCCGATGACTCCGGCGAGGTAAGCAACGAAGAAAAACCCGAAAACAAAACAGACGAATCCAAAAACACGCTTCAAAACAACGCATCGAGCAATAAGACCAGTAAGTATTATGCGGGCGAATACACTCTTGATATAAACACTTACGCAAACAAGTACGGTAATATTTGCGAAATGTATTCTTACACGGGAGAGAATGACAAAGATTCTCTGATCGATATCATTAAAGACAAATCCGTTTCCGACGATACCGTTTTATTCCTCGGTGAGAATTATACGGCAAATCCCTTGGATGACGAGCTCTTTAAGGCACTTCACAAAAATGTAAAAGCCGAAGAAGGCACGCCATACGTTAAGGATTTTAACGGTGTTTTTGAAAGCGTGATTCCGAGCGACGAAGATTGGCTTAATCGCACCGCCAAAATAGTCGGAAAAGCCGATTTGTCCGATTATTGCGTTTGTCAGTATTCGAAAATTCCGTACTTTATGTCTGTCGGATACTATACTGTCGGAGCGCTTCGTGAAATGGCAAATAACGGTTCAATCACCTTCTATTTCACTCGCCTTCCCGAACCCGAAAAGGGCGAAAAGTGGCTTGATGCTCTTCCCGAATGCGAGAACATCGGCGTACATTAGTTGAACAATTATTTTCGACTTTGGAATATTTTCAAATTACGTGTAATATTTAGCTACAGTTCCGGACTTTATATATAGAAGCACAATATATAAAGAAAGGACTAATATTATGAAAAAAACAGCATTATTACTTGCAATTTGTTTATCATTCAGCGTTTTATGCTTATCTATTTTTGCTACTGATGAGGTTGTTTCTAATGAATGGAACGAGTGGAGAATTGAGGAATGGAACGAGGAATGGGTTGCCGGAGAAAATTATACCGACGGAATCATCCTTATATTCTCTCTTGAATTGATCGATACGTCAAAATATGCCGATCAAGAAGTATTTGATTTCTACGGTGTAACCGCAACTAACATCGAATTTTCGGAAGGATACGGCGAATGGTTTATCGAAGCAGTCGGATACGTCGTTTATTCTTTGGACTTAGACCCCTCTATCAGTGTTCGCGAAGCATTCGAAATACTTAAAGCAAACGAAGAATTTTCAACAACCGCGCACGCACGACCCGATACCTTCTACAGGATCCCCTCCAACCCCGACAACTCGGATAACAGCGAAACGGATATTCCCGAATCCGCACCCAAAAGCGATGCTCTTCCCGACAGAACCGTTTGGAACGATGAATGGGTAGAAGGATATAATTACGGCAGCGACAGGATAATAATATACACCGATTTCATTCTCGATGCTTCGCAGTATGATTTTGATAATTTCTACGGAATGAAAATAACGCGCATCTTTTATTGGGGAAGTTATTTGCTCAACGAGCAGGAGTTTTTTGAAAAATATGGCTACGTATTGTACGTTGTAATGTTTGATCCTGCGGAAACAAGCGCTAAGGAGTTGTTTTTCGCGCTCAACAACGAATATCATTTGGTGCCTCGGCCTTATTTCCTTGAACAATATGACGAAGTTATTCCCGACGACGTTAACGGCGACGGTGAGTTCAACATGTTCGACTATATTTACGTAAAGAGTACGTATTTCGCGGCGGACGCAACCGACGAGGAAAAGATAAACGCTGACCTCAACGGCGACGGAAAAGTAAATATGTTTGACTATATCCAAATCAAAAACAATTATTTCGCTCAGTAATGTAAACAAAAAAAGAGAGGACTTTCGAGTCCTCTCTTTTTTTCATTATTTTTATATTAAAGGTTATAATATTTATCAAATTCCGCAGGATGAGGAATAGCGGCGAGGGCGCGGCATTCTTCACGTTTAGCGCGGATGAAGTTATTAAGCAATTCCTCGGGGAAAACTCCGCCTTCGGTCAAGTAATCGTGGTCTTTTTCGAGGGCATCGAGCGCTTCTTCCAAGGAGGTCGGGAGATGCTTTAATTTTGCCTTTTCCTCATCGCTGAGATGATAAAGATTCACATCATAGGGACCCCAGCCGTTTGCGTGGGGATCGATCTTATTCTTCACGCCGTCAAGGCCTGCCATAAGTATAGCGGCATAGCAGAAATAGGGGTTACAGGTAGCATCGGGGTTACGAAGCTCAAATCTTCGTTTATCGGGGCTCTTTGCGTAGGCGGGAATACGGATGACAGCGCTTCTGTTAGACGTTGCATAGCCGACAGTAACAGGAGCCTCAAAGCCGGGCACAAGGCGTTTGAAGGAGTTTGTACTCGGATTGGTAAGCGCGCAGAGGGATGCGATATGTTTAAGAAGTCCACCCATAAAGTAATGAGCGGTTTCGCTTAATCTCGCATAGCCGTTATCATCCGAGAAAACAGGCTGTCCATCCTTAAAGAGAAGCATATGAACGTGCATACCGCTTCCCGCTTCGCCATAGATAGGTTTAGGCATAAAGGTAGCGGTCTTACCGTATTTCAGCGCGGTATTATGGATAATATACTTTATCATCATCGTTGCATCAGCCATATGAACGATCTCGCCGAGCTGAGGTTCGATTTCAAACTGGCCCGAAGCGGCGACCTCGGGATGGTGATAGTTTATATCGATTCCCATTTCCTTCATAAGAAGGCACATTTCACTGCGGCATTCATAAGAGGTATCGAAAGGCTTAGCTATATGGTAATTCTTTTGTTTGGGAACGACAACACCCTTACCCTCGTTAGCGCTGTTCCAATAGGATTGGCGCGCATCGACGGAAGCTCCGATATAGTTGCCCTGAACGTCCCACGAGACCTCGTCGAAAAGATAAAATTCAAATTCGGGAAGAATATTCATCGTATCGGCAACACCGCTCTTTTTCATATAATCGACAGCGGCGCGGATAATATTACGGGGGTATTGAGCGAGAGGACGGTTAGCGTCCTTACCGATGATCATAGCATCACCGGTCATAGAAAGGGTCGGAATCGAGCAGAAGGGATCGATAACGGCGGTATCGGGATCGGGGATAAAGACCATATCGCTTTTTTCAACAACAGCGTAGCCGTAGTTGGAAGCATCGAAGCCTATACCGCTTTTCATAGTATCCTCGGAGAAATTCTCGGCAGGAATGGTAACGTGGCGGTATTGACCGTTAATATCGACCATTTTGAAGTCGACCATTTTAATATCGTTTTCTTTTATAAACGCAAGAACATCCTGAATCGTTTTAGCCATAATGACCTCCATAATTTATTTATAAAAACAGTATAACAAGATTTTTATATATAGTCAACAATTGATTTTTTCGATTTATTTTATTGATTGTTCGACAAATTTGGTGTATAATCGTAAACACGGTACGAAAGGTACAAAAGACAATAACACAACACCTTCGGGGATGCTTTTAAGATGAAAAAGAAATTTTTAATACTTAACTCAGTTTTTATTATCATAGAGTTGATTCTTATATTCACCTACAAAGAAGTCGGCGGTATTTTGCTCAAAGGCATTGCGAGCGGCGGATTTGTTATGATCGGGCTGATAAATTTAATATACGCGATTGCGTGCAAAGCCAAGAAAAAGGTATATCCCGCGTTAATTTTCGCAGGATTGTTTTCATCGATGCTCGGCGACGTAATATTGGGCGAGAATTTTATAGTCGGGGCTCTTATTTTCGCGTTGGGACACATATTCTATTTCGTCGCGTTTTGCAAGCTTAACAGGTTTGAAAACCGCGACAGCATACCGAGTATGGTTTTATTTTTAGGCGCGACGGCTATACTTACACTTACGCCCTATTTTGATTTCGGCGGATATCTTATGTTAGGTGTTTGCATCTTTTATGCTCTTATAATCTCGCTTATGGCGGGCAAAGCCATATCGGCATTTCTGAAAGTAAAAAGCTCTCTACACCTTATTATACTTATCGGTGCGGTTTTATTTTTCTTTTCGGACGTTATGCTCGTATTCAACGTATTCGGCGGTGCTCCGAAAATCGCCGACACGCTTTGTCTTTTCAGCTATTGGCCGGGGCAGACCATACTTGCCTTTTCGGTTTATCTATACATCAAAGAATAAATCACACAACGGATGCTGTCAAAATCGATAGCATCCGTTATTTTTTTGAAAAAAATATAGACAAGCATATATCAAATATGATATAATAGTTAAACAAAACACAAGGAACTCCAAAAGGAGGTCTATATGAATATATTTCATATCAAATACGCGATCGAGGTAGCGAAGGTAGGCTCCATCAACAAAGCGAGTGAAAATCTCGGGATGGCGCAGCCCAACATCAGCAGGGCGATAAAAGACCTCGAGGCGGATTTCGGGATAACCATTTTCGACAGGTCGGCAAAAGGCATGACGCTTACTCCCGAGGGTCGTGAATTTGTCGCGCAGGCGCAAAAAATTCTCGACCAGATGAACGAGCTCGAGCGTTTATACAGAGGCGAGCACCCCGGGCGAGACAAGCTTTCCGTTGCATTACCGCGCGCGGGATATATTACGGACGCGGTGAAGCAGTTTGTCAAAACAGTAGATGAAAATGCTTTCGAAATCGTAATAAACGAGTTTTCCGCAGAACGAACGATAAAGAGCATAATCGATTCGGAATGCAGTATCGGCATAATAAGATGCACCGATACGACCGAAGCGTTATTTACCGAGCTTTTCGCAGAAAAGCATATTATTTCCGAGGTTATCAATTCCTTCGAGAAACTAATCGTCGTAAGCCGCGATTCTGTCCTCAGCGAACGTGCATCCGCAGGCAGAGACGAGCTTATCGGTTTAACCGAGATTACGGACGGCGACGATTCGGAAACGACACACGCTTTTGAAGCTCTGCGGGACGAATTACATGATCACGGCGAAAAATGCATTCATATCAGCGATCATCTCACTCAAATAGAGCTTATCTCCGATAACGCAAATTATTTTATGCTTTCACCGAAATTAAGCGAGGATATCAAAGCGAGATACGGACTCGTCGAAATAGGATTCAGCGATTCGCATACCTTCAAGGATATTCTCATTTATCGCGAGGGCCACAAGCTGAGCAAGTTAGAAAAAGCGTTTATCGATACGTTAAACGGTATATAAAAAGCAAAAAGGCTTCCTTACGGAATGCCTTTTTGCTTTTGGAAAGGAGTTTATATTATGAGGAGAATTATTCGGATAATTTATCGTAACGTCTATTTATAAAATATACTGCAAGGTTAACCGAAACGAACGCGAGATTGATCAGGTAGACCAACAAAACATAATTAATATTTCCGTTTATTATCTTCCCTGCTATACCGGCGAGGTATCCGATTATTATCAGAATTATAAACTGCAGGCTCATCGATTTTGCGGTTTTGGCTTTAATGTTTTTAATTACCGACACCGGCCAAGATGCGCCGAAGCAGACAAGCATTACGGTTTCGAGAATTTCGTACATATCATCAACCTCTTTTTTCCGATTCTGGTAATATTATATCATTGACAAAGCATAATGTCCAATATATAATTAAGCCGTAATCCATACCATATTTGTTATAATTGGAGGTTCATAATGGACATCACCCAGCTTAGATATTTTCTTGAAGTTGCGGAATCACAGCACATAACGGCGAGTGCCGAAAAGCTTCATATCGCTCAGCCTGCGTTATCTCGGTCGATACATAAGCTTGAAACGAGCTTAGGGGTCAAATTATTTGAATCGAAAGGAAGAAATATCGTTCTCACCGAGTGTGGAAAATACCTAAGGGATCGTTTGATTCCGATATTCGAGCAGTTGGACAGTCTGCTCGATACGCTCCAAACCATATCGAAGATACACGAAGTCGGATCG
>JAZSLN010000123.1:0-9566 GCA_045535385.1 Eubacteriales bacterium | reverse complement strand
GATAAAATTTACCAATTCCTCGTTGGTCATCCAATCGTTAACCAAAACCTCCTGCTGCATAAACGGAAGCATCGCATATCCGCCGCCGAAGGTCAATGCGCCTATTTTGAAAAACGTAAGGAAGATCTTAAGAAAAATCATTTCGAATCCCTCCTCTTAGCAATAAGCGCAGCAGCGATACCGATCAGTGCTCCTCCGATAATCACATACATAACATTAACGTTAAAGAACAGAACGATCGCGAACGCAAGAACGGCAAGGATAGCAGAAAAGAGGTTCTTGGGGCATTGCTTTGCCATACCCCACAACGCCTTAACGATAAGGGCAATAACTCCTGCGCGTATGCCGTTAAAAGCAAAACGGACAGGCTCATATTCCATAACAACACCAAGGATTTTCGAAAGCGCGATAATGATTATAAAGGACGGAAGAACCGTACCCAAGGTCGCGGAGAATGCTCCCCAAAATCCGGCAGCACGTGTGCCGACAAAAGTAGCGGTGTTAATCGCAATAGGGCCCGGAGTTGATTCGGCTATAGCGACAATATCTAACATTACCGACTCGTCGATCCATTTTCTTTTTTCGGCAACCTCTCGTTGGATAAGCGGAAGCATTGCATATCCGCCGCCTATAGTAAACGCACCTATTTTGAAAAAAGTGGTAAACAGAGAAAAGCATAATTTGAATTTATTCATACTGATCAACCTACTGTTATTGTAACAACACATTCCTCGGACCAGCCGAGATAATTTCCTATACGATAAGTAAAGGTATCTGTACCCTTAAACCCTTTATTGGGATAATATCTGAACGTTCCGTCAGCTGCGACGGAAACCGAACCATGGTCGGGTGATACAGCAACCGCGTATTCCCTATCGTTTCGTTTGGACGAATTAAGAGTTCCGTTATATATACTGTCGGAAGCAATAGAAAAACTCAAATCTTCTACTGTATCGGGCGTTATATCAAGAGAACCTTTTATAAAATCGTACGTATAGTCGTATATCAATCTGATGCGTTCGTTTTTTGCATCAGCCGCCATTCCGATATCGTCAAAGCTTTGATAATAGGCTATAACCGCATCACGGATATATCCGTATTTTACGCCGCCAGCGAGATAATCCATATATTTACGGAAGAATCTCAAATCGGAAACAGCAGAGGAATCAATTTCCATTTCCATTGTCATACCGTAGTTCTGCGCCTCGTTTGTAGCGGCTTGAAGTCGAGACTCGTCTATATTGGCGCCGAAAGCATAGTTAGGCTGATAGAAGGCGGCATCAAAACCAAACGTCGACCAACTGCTATATCCTGTTGCACGATAATAGGGTATCCAAAATAGGTCGATATCCAAGGCATCGAATTCCAGATTAAGCTTTTGAGCTGTGGTTGCGTCATTACTGTTTGGGGTGATGGTTTCGTGGAACCAATAAAAACCGCCGATCTCGATATTTTGGTATTTCTTAGAATTAAAGGTATTGATTACTTTTTGTGCGTAATATTTCGAAACATAAACACGGTTATCCAAGTAACGCAAGTCTTCGTAATCGCCATCTCCGTCTATATCACCGAAGGCGGTTCCGTAGAGCGAGCTGTCAAGATGGGGTATGGTTACATAAACCTGCACCTTATAATCGGGGTCGCCAAGCAATTTTTTAGCATAAGCAACGGCTTGATCAAGGGCATCAAAATCGCGATCGGCGGCAAAGAGTTTGTTATACAGATAATTCCAATCGGAGACGGTGTTTGTACCATAAGGTGTACCGCCGCTCGGGAGCGAGCCGGGAGAAGGAAGAAACAGAAAACCGTTATACATAGTATCGGCAATATTCCCGTTTTCATCTATGTAAGCAACATAAGGCAAAAGCATATCCTTTGTTACGTTACCGATGTTATGATACACAAGCAGAATATCACTTGCGCCACCCAAAAGGTCATCCGAAGGCTTGATGTAAGACGAACCAAAATCGAAGGAATACTCAAAAAGGTTCGACGAAGCGAGTTGAACGGATGATTTGGAATTCTTAGTACCGAATACAGATATTTCGTCGATATAAACGTTATTTACTACCGGGAAGCACAGGACAACGTACCTTGCGCTGTATGCGGAAGAAAGTTGGATTTGAGTTTCACAAATCGAAGCATTTGAACCTGACGGAGCAGTGGTATTTGCCAAATACCAATCCACACCGTTATCCGAAAGCACTACATTTACTGCAGAAGGTAATTCGATATAGGCAGAAGAAAGCTTTAACGCACGGAAGGAAACCTTCGAGACGGCTGAAATGTGTCCCAAATCGAAGAAAACGCTTCTTCCGCTGCCTTTATTAAATCTAAACCAAGCATCCGAATCCGTACTGGTATCCGAAGATAAAGCACCGTCGGTCAATCTAACCGCTTCGGTTTCCAAGCTGTTTGAGGAATAATAACCAGACAATGAAAGCGATGTATCCGAGAGAATCTCGGGGCGTAATCCCGAAGCAAGATTTTGATACTCATTATAATCCGATTCAGAGGAACGCCATTTAGTGGAATTGCTCGCAAGAGGCATATCGAACGTTCCGTATAAAGTCTTATCGGATGCGGCGGCATTTTGATAAACCTGAGCTTCTTCTATCCAATAGTAGCCTTCGCCCGCCGACAAAGTAAATTTCACGTATCGAGCCTTTACAAGAGTATCGAGAACGAGCGAAAAAGCATAATTCTCGCGGTCGGTTTTAACCGAATACAATCTTCCGATTTTCGTGTAGGTATATCCGTTAGAGCTTACCGAGACGTCAACACAGGGAGGAAGATGTATCGAAGATGCGCTTCTATTGAAGCAATGAAGCGAAAAACCGTTTATATTCGAATAGGTTTGACCCAGATTTACGGTAACCGAAGATTCCGAAGATGCACCGATGCCATACCATCTTCCGCTATCGTACGCAGAGCCTGTAGCGGCACCATCGATAAGATAGGATGCATTATTAGCGCAACGCGAGTCTTTTACGGATGCCGAGACAGAAGCAGAAGCATAATTACCGGTAGAAACAACAGATTCGCCCAGCTTTGCATTATAAGCGATACCGGAAGAAACCGATTCGATATTTGAGCGTAGTATTTCATCGGTCAACTTATCGGAAGCATATATACTTTCGGGAGTCGGGGCTAATTCCGATTCGCTGACAGTAACATTCGCATAAACGGTGCATTCGTCGATAAACACCCAATGTGCAGCATTTTTTACAGAAAACTTTATATAGCGATAGTTAACCGGTGTTGAAAGCAGGATCGTTTTAGATGCGACTTCGGAAATAGAGTATTTTGGCAGAGAAACCGTACCGAGCAGAGTACCGCTTGAAAAGGAGGAATTAGATCCGTACACAGAAAAAGATGACGGAGGAAGAATTCCCGCTTCATCAACACTCAAATAAGACAGTTCGAACGCGATCAAATTATTAACAACAGAACCAAGATCTATCGTTACATCAACATTTGAGGTATAACCGCAAAAAGCACCGTTTGTATAGCTCGCTGAGGTCGCTATAGCACCGTCGGTCAGTTCGGAGGAATAAGTATCCGGATAGGTATCACTTGCGGTAACGCTTGTAGTATAAGTCTTTCCGCGAGAAACAGATTCTTTACGCGTTATAGTAACTTCGTTATCAATCGTACCGAGAACGATGCGTTTGAGCATTATATAGTCAAAGACATTAATACTTCCGTCTTCGTTAATATCGGAAACAGATTCTTCTGTTTCGTTAAGAGTATACTTCCCCACAACGGCTCGTTTCAAGATGATATAATCTTTGATATCAACCTCTCCGTCCGAATTAAGATCGCCCAAAACAGGGTCTATTGCATGAACCGCAGCAAAAATGTTATTAAAAGCAAGCAAAATAAAAATACTTGCCAGAATCACAGACAAACGTTTTTTCAGCATACTTTCCTCCGCGACATTAATGCAATAAGTATAGCACATTTCGATTAAAAATGCAACAAAAAATAGCAGTGAAACACTGCTATTTTGTAATTTTTGACATCAGCCCAAATCATGCTCGTCAAGAAATTCGATTATGGGCGCATCAAATCCGTGAAGTTCAAAGACGATTATTTCATTTTCACCTTTTTTCAGAATGGGCGCAGGAACATACAATGTTTTTTGAGGTCCTGCATCGTTCCAATACCTACCGATATTGAACCCATTGACGGTTACGAAGCCCTTATGGAATCCATCAAGACGAACAAACGTATCGCATGGCATTTCGTCGATTTCGAGAACACCTTTGAGGAAGCACGTCTGACAAGACGGCTTTTTCGACGTTAGCTTCAAATCAGAAAGATTCTTCATCGAAAGCGGATAGGTAGTCCAACCGAACAAGCGCTGTTGATCGATAAACGCACCGCCGACCAATCCCTTTTTATTATCGTCCATTGCAGAACCGTAATTAATCCTACCCATATTTTCGACGAGAATATCAATAGTTGTTGTTTCACCATCGGAATTATCTATGATAATTTTATCGTTTTGACGGTCACGCTCCTTAACTCCGGCATATTTCCCGTCAATATAAATCAACGCGCGGTCGCGCAGAAGCGGAATGACAAGCTCGCCTTTAATGGGATAATCCACGGCGGTTCTATACAATGTGAATCCGAAATCCACATTAATTCGCTCCATAGACGGCGGATACGAGCTCTTGATCGGATCGGAAATATGCTCCAAACTTTCGAAAATATCAGCATAATCGGTCATACGAAGCTTACCGTACGCTTTTTTGGGAGTATTCTTAACTGTAAGCTCAGGAAGCTTTCCAAAATGCTTTTCGGCAACCGAACGAAGCTTGAAATAACGTTCGGTCAGATCACCGCATTCGGTAAGCGCAGCATCATAATCGTAAGACGTGGTAGTAACAGTATAGACGTCGTACATATTTGCGCCGTTATAAAATCCGAAATTAGTGCCGCCGCAAAACATATAAAGATTAACATTGCCTCCGGCAGACAGCATTCCGTCGACGAGCTCTGCGACATCGTCGGGCTCGCGGCGATGATGAGGCAAATACCAGGAATCGAACCATCCCTCCCAAAATTCAGCGCACATAAGAGGTTGATTAGGACGTTTTTTCTTAATATAGTCAAACGCCGTTTTATAATCCGAGCCAAAATTACCCGTTGCGAGAACACCGTCGACCGTTCCTCCTCCGAAATAGAAATCGGAGGGGCCGTCGGAAGTAAAGAGCGGCACATCTATACCCGATTTTTGATAATAATCAGCAAGGTGACGGATATACTCATGGTCATTACCATAGGAGCCATATTCATTCTCAACCTGAAGCATTATAACGTTTCCGCCGTTTGTAATAAGACGCGGGCGAACGATCTCGAATATTTTATCGAGATATCTTTTTTCTTTCTCCAAAAAAGTATCATCCATACATCTCAACGGGATGTCATAATTCAACAACCATGAAGGCAGTCCGCCGAAATCCCATTCCGCGCATATATAAGGACCGGGACGAACTATACAATACAATCCGAGTTCAGCGGATATATCAATAAATCTTGCAAGATCAAGCATACCCGTAAAATCAAATTCACATTCAACCGGTTCATGCAGATTCCAGCAGGTATAGGTCTCCACGGTATTAAAACCGCATTCTTTTAATTTCGAAAGGCGATCCTGCCAATATTCGGGCACAGTACGAAAATAATGGACAGCGCCCGACAATATTTGAAAAGGTTTTCCGTCAAGTAAAAACTTTTCGTTATTATAAGCAAAATTTCTCATAATATTCTCCAATTATATCCTCACGACAGCATCGCACAGATTATTTATACTGTATTTGGAAATATAACGCTCTTCGGCGGGTAGCCAAAGCGTATTATAGGACTCGAGCGCCTTGTTTCCGTCGCGCAACAGTATACGTTTTTGTTGTTCTTCGGTATCAATGTCAAAAAACAGAGCCACATCCCAATATTTCTCAAGATCGGGAAGGCAGGCATATGCGCCTTCAACAATAATGATTCTTTCACGGTTATAAGTAACAGTTTCGATTATCTCGCCTTTTTTACAATCGAAAATACCGATCGAAAAATCGCCGCTACCCTTTATACCTTCGACGGCTTCCCTCTTGAATCTTTCTACATCGAAATTACCGCAGAAGTCGCTCATTTCGATTTCGCCTTTTTTATTTCTTGGGCGAAAAAAATCGTCGGTATGGATTATATTCGCATCGATCGATTTACCGAGTTCAGATGCGAAGGTTGTTTTTCCTGAGGCAGATCGACCATCTATCGCAATTACGAAAGTATGATCAGAATCGCAATTATCAGCCCTAGTCAAAAGGAAGCTCAAGGCTTCCTCTTTAGTCAATATTCTCATTTTTTCCTCGCAGAGACAATATTTTTAATATTTTCGAGGACACTGTAAGGGATCGCCATATTGCCCTGACCGATACCGATTTCGATATGAGGTTTCATTTTCGCGTGGTAATCGGTACCACCGCAAATAATCAATCCGAGCTCACCGGCAAGATTCTGAAAATAATCCTGCATTTCATCGGTATATTCATTATAATAGCCTTCAATACCGCAAAGGCCGAAGGATTTAAGCTCGGTCAAGAAGCTGCGAAGCGAAGCGTCGTCAAGACGGATAAGATGGGGATGAGCCACAAAGCTGACTCCGCCGATAGCGTCTATCAATTCAACAGCATCTTTGGCGGTAAGATATTGAGAGCCGTCGTATGCAGGTCTACCGTTAGCAAGATATTTATCAAATCCCTCTTTTACGCTTCCGATATAGCCCTTTTCAACAAGCAAACGAGCAAAATGGGCTCGTCCTATTATTCCGGCGGGAGCGATTTCGAGCGCTTCCTCCATAGTAACGTCGAACCCCAAATCGCGGAGCTTATTACAGGTATTGATCGTTCTCTGCTGTCTTACGACATTAATATTATCAAGTGCTTCGCGTAGAAGAGGGCTTTTGTGATCGATATAAAAACCAAGTATATGTGTTTCCGTATCCGACTGTACCGAAAATTCAATAGCGGGAACTATCTCTACGCCGTACCTCTTACCCGCTTCAAGCGCTTCGTCTACACCTGCAATGGTATCATGATCGGAAAGAGCAATAGCAGACAAACCGCGTTCGGCCGCATGGGCAACAAGCTCGGTAGGTGTCATCGAACCGTCAGAACAATTGGAATGGGTATGTAAATCTATAAGTTTCATTATTCCTCGTCTTTTCTTACATGTATGCCCTTAAGGCGCATAAAGTGGTTTGACAATCTAATCTCTTTTTCTCCGTCAACGGGGTCAAAGAAATGGTTATAGCCGTACGTTTCTTTATAAATCGCATGTGTTTCGGTACCGTCGGTCCAACGAATAACAACCTTATCGCCGGAATCAAGCACCGAATTATCTACAAGGTAACTCATAAAAACACCTTTTACAAATTAATATTAGCCCATTTTCCGCTTTTGAAACGATAAGCCGAAAACGCAAGACGGATATATTGATCAACAATAAGAGCAATCCATGCACCAAATAGCCCGAGAGGCGTATATTCGCAAAGAATAAATGCCATAAGGGTACGAAAAACGCCGATCGAGAACATAGAGGTAACAGCAACGTATTTCGTATCGCCTGCACCGCGAAGAGCACCGCTAAAGACGACCTGAGAAATTTGACCGGGAGATATCGCCGCTATAATATAGGTTATTATTCTACCCGTAGCCATAACGAATTCATAATTCGGGTCGTCAACATCGGCGAAAAGCTTAAGAACGACACCGCCCGCGAACACGAAAAACAAAACGAGAAAAGCGGAAACCGCAAGTCCTACACGCTGTCCGGCTTTAGCGTATAATGTTGCAAGATCGGGGCGTTGTTTGCCCAGATTCTGTCCCATCAAGGCGCTCGCGGCAACACTTAAGCCGTCGCCGCTTGCAAAGGAAAGGAGCATAATATTCATACATATCGTATGAGTAGCAACCTGAGCGGTGCCTAATTCAGCAACGATTTTTGCGAACAGGAAGAATCCGACACGTAAAACTATCTGTTCGGTGCTGGCGCCCAATGCAACCTTAGCAAGAGTTTTTAATTGATCCACACGCCAGAAAACGATTCGTTTTATATCGAATTTAAGATAGCCGTTTCGTTGCAACAACGAATAAAGGCTCATACAAAACGAAGCAACATTACCGATAAGAGTAGCGATTGCCGCACCGGTTACGCCCAATTCGGGGAAGAAGAAAAGACCGTTAATAAGCAATGCGTTGAAAATTATATTGGTAACATTAGCGGTAACGTTGGTGCGCATCGAGATTTTCGTATTACCGCAACCGCGTTGTGCAGCATTTATTATCATACCGACCGAAGTAAAAATCAAACCGATCATCGTTATACGGTAATAAGAAGTCGCATCGACAATCGTATCTTCGTTTGCACCGGCAAAATACAGTAACGGTTCGGCAACTACGGTAGCCGTTCCGCAAAGAATAACCGCAAGCACGGCGACAAGACCTAAGGATTGAGAGAGACAAGCGTTTGCACCTTCTCTATCCTCCTGCCCTTTACGTCTTGAAACTATCGCTGTAACCGCAATGCTCAGCGCAAAAAACACTGCATAGAAAATCATACGCGGCTGCGTAGTAATTCCAACCGCAGCAACGGCATTTGTACCGCAATTTGAAACCATCATCGTATCGATAAGGTTTACAAGACTCATCAAAACCGACTCGACGATAGCGGGCCAAGCCATTTTCAGAAAGCCTTTATATAAAGCTTTTGTATCCGGTAATTCGCCTCGTACATCCAAGCGGCGCGACATACCGGACGAAGAAAAAATATCAGTGATTTTCATTTTGTCAATTTATTATGAATGGTAGAGTTTCTTGGTTTGATATTTAGGCTCACAAGTAAGGTTTATTCCGAGCTTTTTGAGAAGCTTTTCGTCAACCTGGGAAAGCATTACTGAAGAATGCATTTCACATCCTGAAAGATTTTTCAACTGGTCGAGAGCGATTCTCGCATTATTATCCGTAACCGCACAAACAGAAAGCGCGATAAGTATCTCATCGGTATGCAAACGGGGGTTTTGGTTACCCATATGCTCGGTTTTAAGCTCCTGAATAGGCTCGATAACCTCAGGAGAAATAAGCAAAACCTTATCGGGGATACCCGCAAGTTTTTTGAGCGCGTTCAAAAGCATAGCACTCGAAGCACCGAGAAGCGAGCTCGTTTTACCGGTAACTATCGTACCGTCGGGAAGCTCAATCGCGGCGGCAGGCGCACCTGTTTGGTCGGCGCGTTTGTTCGCGGAAATAGCAACGGCGCGGTCGGACTGAGAAATGCCGCAACGACTCATAAGAATCTGAATCTTAGAAACCGCGGAATCATCGCCGAGCCCCTTATGCTGTAAGCAAAGTGCGTCATAATAGCGGCGAAGTATTTCCTGCTTGGCGCTCGCGCGGCAGGTTTCATCATCACATATAGCAAACCCCGCCATATTTACACCCATATCGGTAGGTGATTTATAAGGAGATTCGCCGTAGATAAGCTGGAACATAGCGTTAAGAACA